>JBDGQA010000016.1:0-103143 GCA_042219325.1 Haloferacaceae archaeon
TGGAGCGCGGTGTCCGCGCCCACCTTCGTCGCCTCGACGATCAGGACGCCGTTCTCGTTGATGGTGGCGCCGACCACCTCGTCGTCCGGCCCCTTCTCGACGGGAACCGACTCGCCGGTGACCATCGACTCGTCCACGGCGGAGTGTCCGTCCACCACGACGCCGTCGGTCGGGATCTTCTCGCCGGGGCGGACCTTCATCCGGTCGCCGACCGCGACGTCCTCGACGGGGATTTCCCGCTCGGCCCCGTCGGCGTCGACGACGGTGGCCGTCTCGGCTTCCATCTCCAGGAGCTTCCGGAGGGCGTCGCCGGCCTGCCCCTTCGAGCGGGCCTCGAGGTAGTTCCCGAGGCTGATGAAGACGAGAATGAGGGCCGCGGTGTCGAAGTACAGGCCGCCCGCGATGGGGCCGAGCAGGACGAGCACGCTGTAGACGTACGCCGTCGAGGAGCCGAGCGCGACGAGGACGTCCATGTTGGCCCGGCCGTGCTTCACCAGGGCCGTGTACGAGTTCTCGTAGAACTGCCGGCCCAGGACGACCTGGACGGGGGTGGCCAGCAGGAACTCGATCCACCCGAACTCGACGCCGAGGACGGTCTCCGGGAGGAGCGTCCCGCCGAGGAGGAACTTCTCGGCGACGAAGAGGAGGAGCGGCGCCGACAGGACCGCGCCGAACAGCGTCAGTCGTCGCTGTCTGCGGATCTCTTCCCCCCGAGCGGCGTCGCGCCGCCCCCGATCGGACGCCTCGTCGGCCCCCGCCTCGCGGACGGGCGTGTATCCGGCCTCCTCGATCGCCTCGTACAGCGCCGTCCGGGAGACGTCCGCCGGGTTGTACGCGACCTGTGCCTCGTCCGTGGCGTAGTTGGCCTCCGCCTCGATGACTCCGGGGACGTCAGCGAGGGCGTCCGCGATGGTCCCGGCGCAGTTCGCACACGACATGTCCGAGATGCCGATCGAGAGCGTGGCCCGTTCGGCGCGGTAGCCGGCGTCGTCGATCGCGTCGTACACGTCGGCGAGCGACCTCGTTTCGGGGTCGTACGCGACGGTCCCCTCGTCGGTGGCGAAGTTGACGTCCGCCTCGACGACCCCGTCGAGGGCCTCCAGCGCGTCGGCGACCGTCTCCGAGCAGTTCGCACAGCTCATACCCCGTATCTCCAGTCGCGCGGTCCGACGACTCATCGTCGGATCATACGGGTGCCTCCTTTACCCCCTTTGCCCGTACGAAATCGAAGCGGCGAGGACCGGCCCCCTTGGATTCGAAACCGGTCACGCGCCCTCCGCGAGCCGGTCGTATCGCTCCTCGAAGCGACCCCGACAGGACGGACAGCAGAAGTGGTACACCTGGCCGTCGATCCGGGCGGATTCGCCCTCGCTGTCGACCGTGTTGTCACACTCGGCGCAGGTGAGCGCGAATGCGGTCCCGTCGAGCGACGGCCGCCACTCGACGTCGTCCACCAGCGTCACCGTGTAATCGACTGCCCAGTCCTCGAACAGGCCGTCGAGCCACCCGCGAACGTTCCGGGCCTGCGCGCGGGCGTAGAACCAGACGCCGCCGTCGGCGGTCACGAACACGTGTTCGACCGCCTCCGCATCGCCGACCCGGTCCGCGACCGCGTCGACGTCCCCGGCGGCCACCGACGCCTGGACGAACACCGGGACGCCGGCACGGAGTTGCGAGCGGTCGACGTCGACGGTGAAGCGGTCGATGACGCCCGCCTCCTCGAGTCTGGTCACCCGATCCGAGACGGCCGGCCCGGAGAGGCCGACTGCCTCGGCGATGTCGCTGAACGGCCGCCGCCCGTCCTCGACCAGCAGCGACAGGATCCGCACGTCGGTCTCGTCGAACTCGCGCATGCGCCGCCTACCGCCCCGACGATCAAGACATCACCGGTTCAGGGTTATGAATCCGAATCAGAACCCGTGGATTGGTTCGAAAGAAAAGGCGCCGTCACCAAGACCGACTCCAGTCCCGGTCACGCCGGACGGGTCGACCGATCACGGTCGAGGGCACGAGTACGGGCGCTGCGGGTGGCCCATACACCGTTCGGGTCGTCGATTGGATCAACCCATAATCGGTTTGTAGGTGCCGAGGCGAACGCCGGGGCTCGCCCCCGAGGCGATTCACGGCCCGTGAGAGCTTTCGGCGGCCGTGCCGAATCGTGGCACGGCGTGTCACGTTAGTCCCCGTTTTAATACCGTAGCTGTAGACGTCCTGGCGAAGTGACCCATCGCGAAGGAGAAGGTTCGTCCTCGACCACGATCGAGTGGCTCCGGTTCGAGTACGCGGACTACGAAGTGACGGTCGAACCGGGCCGCGTCCGCGAGGTCATGAGCGGGATCGATCCGGTCTCGCGGTTCGCTCAATCGACGAGCGACGTCAGCCGGGAGGTACAGGCGACCACGTTGTCCCCGGCGTCGTACTCGACCACCCCGACCTCCGCCAACTTCGGGAGGTCGACGTGGTGGAGTCTGCTGGAGAGTGCGTCCTCGGACCTCGTCCACCGTACCCGTCCACGCGTCAGAAGTTCAGTCGTGAGTTCCTCCAGGGCGATGCGGGGGCACCGTTCGGCGATAATCGACGCCAGATCCTGCCGGTAGGGACGTGCGAGGAGCACGCTGATCGCCTCCCAGGCGGGATGTTCGGGCTCCCGCAGGTCGGGAAGCGAGAGGGTCCCGTTCTCGAGGTGAAGCGGCTCGTCGGCGATGATCCCACCCGAACGGCGTTCGATCCATCCGACCGCTTGTAGCTTCGGAAGACATCGATGGTACAGATCCTTCCGGATCGACTGGCTGTCCGCCTCGGTCGCGTCCGACGGCGCGACATCGGCCTCCCGGGCCGCGATTCGGACGCCAAGCTCGTGTACCGTTATCGGTTCCGACCGATCCAGCAGGATCGAGAGAGTTCGTCGCTGACGCGGGTCGCCGAGTATCGATGATTCTTCGAGGGGGGCTTCATCACCTCCCAGGGGGGGTTCCGGTGTACCGTCCATGGACGTACTCAGCCACCAGAAGCGCATAATTTAGCCGCCCAATATTTGTGACCGAGGGCGTCGCCGTCGGCGCCCCCGTCAGAGTTCGCTGAACACGACGTCGAGGAGTTTCCGTTCGGCTTTCCGAACGTGCTGGTGGAACGTCGACGGGCCGACGTCGAGCGAGTCGGCGACCTCTTCGCCGGTTCTGTGCCGGGGCCAATCGAAAAAGCCGCCGAAATACCCCGCTTCGAGCGCCACCCGCTGGCGCTCGGTCAGGTTTTCGGCGAGGATGTGCAGCAGGTGCTGTGAGGACGGGTCCTCCCGCACTACCTGTTGCTGCCGGACGACCCGGACCTCCGAATACGTCTCGCGAATCATATCGACGACTTGCCGCACGTCCGTCCCCGACGGGAACTGGATGGTCGCGCTGTACGTCCCGTCTTCGATCCGGCCCGTCTTGAAGTTGCCCTCGTGGGCCGTAACTATCGAGGTCATCGGGGAGGCCGAGAGGCGCTGTTCGAACCGTACCTCGTCGTCCGTTTCGTCGAACGTGCGCACGCTACTCCAGCCCGGGCGCTGCTCGCCAAGCGCGTGGATCACCTCGATGGCGTCGCCGGTCGCGGTGCCGTACATCAGGTACTCGTCGTCACCGAGCGGGGTCATCCGCTCGATGATGACCGTCCCGTCGGCCGTCACCGAGATGCCCTGTGCCGCCAGTAGCTTCGGGACCCGAATCTCGAGTTCGACGACCTCGTTGCTCATGAGCGCCCGTTTGCGGTCGACCGCGGCAAGCGCGTGACCGATCACGTCGCCCAGCTGCCCGATGACCTCCCGCTCCTCCTCGGCGAACGCGTCGGGCCGCTCCGAGCAGACGCCGAGAACCCCGTAAAGCACCCCCTGGTGGAGGATCGGAATCACGGCCGACGACCGGTACCCGAATTCGCGGGCATGATCCCGCAGCGTTTCGAAGGTGGAGTCGTCGAGCGCGTTCCGGATTATCTGCATCTCCTCCGTGTGTACGGCTTGCCCGATCGGTCCCCGACCGGTCGGATCGTCCGATGGAGGCGAGAGCGGGATATCGTCGAGATACCCGTCGACGCCGGCCTCCACCCGCGGTTCCAGTTGGAGCCCCGAATCGACCGCACCCATCCACGCGAATCGGTACGAATCGGAGCCCGCCAGTCGGTTACACACGACCCGTTCGATCTCGTCCCGGGTGGACTGTTCGATGACCGCCTCGGTGATGCCGCGAACGACGTCGTTGAGTTCGTCGAGCGCGGCGAGCTGCTCGCGCTGGCGTTCGAGTTCCCGTTCGTACTGTCTGCGCTCGGAAATGTCGGTGGCCATGAGGATCGCCCCGTCGAACTCGCCGTCGCGATACAGCGGGACGGCGCGGCCGGTGAAGTACGCCTCCTTGCCGTAGATCGACTCGAACGGGAAGTCGAACTCGATGGGCTCGCCGTCCGGGAGGCTCCTGAAGAGGTCCGCCTGGCCCGTCTCGACGATCGGCGGCAGTTTGCTGATGTCCGCTCCGATCGCATCCGACGATTCCTTGTCCTCGGGGAGGCCGATGATCTCCTCAGCGCGGGGGTTCTCGTACGTGATCCGGAGCTCCTCGTCGAGCCGAAACATCCCGAACGGGGCGTTTTCGACCAGTTCCTCGTTGAACCGACGGGCTTCACGGAGCTGTTGTTCGTGCTCCTTGCGGTCGGTGATGTCGCGGACGACACAGACGATGCCGCCGTCGTCGGCGACGGTCAGCGAGAGCTCCTGTGGAAAGGTCGTACCGTCCTTCCGTCGCCCGGTCGCTTCGCCGCGCCACGCGCCCTCCTCGTAGAGCGTGGGGATGATGTCGTCCTCGAACCGGGAGAGTTCCGCCTCGTGGTAACACATCCGCCAGTGTTCGCCGAGGAACGCCTCGGGGTCGTCGTACCCGTACACGTCCGCGTGGGGTTGGTTGACGTAGCGATACTCGCCGGCCTCGTCGACGATCGCCACCCCGTCGATGATGGACTCCATCGCCTGTGCCCGCTGTGCCACGTCGCGCTCCGCGCGGTCGGTCGTCGGGGGGGCCCGGGACGCGCTCCCGTGGGAAGACGCGCGATCGGAGCCGGGGTCCGGGATGCCGTCGACGTCGGAGCCCGTAGCGGACGAATCGGGAGGACGCCACCAGACCCGGGAATTGGAGCCGGTCTCCTTCGTTTCGAGTTCTCCGCGGTCGACGAGCGTTCGGAGCCGTTTGTACACGGTCCGGCGTTCGGCGCCGAGGGCGTCCGCCACCTCCGGGGTAGTGAGCGGTTCGTATCCGCTCCGATCGAAGACGGCCAAGGTTTCGGCGTAGATGTCCCGTGTCGGCCGAGAGGTCATGTTTGTGTATCCATGGCATGGGGTTTAGTTCCATCGACGGAACTGATCTCGGATGCTCCGCGTTCCGGAACGTCGTGGCGATCGCGTCTCCGGCAGATAGATCGTACACGACCCACGGCGCTCACGGAATCTCGACGACCTTCGCGGATCACGAACGCCACGCACGTGGCTGCCCCGCGGCATACGGTCCACAATTAGTATAGCGATATGTGATTCATCAGATGCGATGTACGTCGATTGGCGGTGAGCGACGTCACGCACGGCGAAGGGCGACGCCGGGGACAGCGTCGTCAGCGGGGGACACGAGGACCCGTCGCGCCCCTCGACTTCGGGGGCGCCAGGCGAACGGACGGCGGCGCGAGAGATCGGAGTCGGAGGAGAGGGATCGGCCATCGTGAGGCCGATCCGGTCTAGATCCCGACTCCCGCATCCGCCCGGGCTACCGGAACCAGCAACTGCTGGGGGACGCGAGGGCCGACGCGCGCCGACCGGCCGGCAGACGCAGAGCGCGCGTCGACGCCGGGGATCCAGTAACAAGGGTGATACCGAAGCTATCGTGTTAGCCCCGGAGGCCGGGACGCTGGGACGGAGCCGAGCACACGATCGTTCCTCACCCGTCGGCCGCCTCCGACCGACGCGGACGGCCTCCCGGAGGCTGCAGCCGTCGGTGCCGGCACCCCTCACGGGGAAGGCGGTGTCGAGTCGTCCACGACCGCTCCCCGGAGGACGCGGTGTGTCACCACGACTACTCCCGAGGCGACCACTTCCGAGGGTAGTACCCGAGGGGAACAGGTCGCTATCCAACCACGACGAGCTAGTGATCGGCGGGACGGCGCTGGACCCCGCCGGCGACGAGCGACGACCGCGCCGATCGACGACCGGCAGCGACACCACGACGCGTTCGATGAGACCGACAGCGACATCCGAATGACGTGTTCGGTGGGGGTGCAGTCCGGAGAAGGGTGATCTTCGTCCGTCTCCCCCCGGGTTCGAACGGGCAAAGACGGGGTAGACGGGGATACTGCGCGAACGGCAGTAGGCGCCTCCGGAGAGCCGGGCCGAATCCGGCGGAATAGAATATTAGTTGTGTGCGTAGTACTACAGCTGCTATGGAGTACTACGCACACAACTAATAATCCTCTCGCGCCGGAAGTAGGGCCCCAATAACACAAATAAGGGACTTTATCCTGGAAGGTGGCCCCAAACCTCATGTGACCGGGTGTGGGCCTAGTCCCATGGCACAGGACACCTCGCGTACGACGGTGAAGACGTACGTCCCGGCGTATCAGAAGGAGGAGTGGCAGCGCCACGCCGACCGGCTCGACATGAGCCGGAGCGAGTTCGTCCGAACGATGGTCCAGGTCGGTCGGCGGGACTTCGACGTCCCGTCGGGCGGGGCGGACGGGTCGCGCGAGCGGACGCCCGAATCCGAGCCGACCGGGAGCGACGGGCTGGACGAACGGGTGATCGGGGCGCTCGCGGAGACGGGGCCGCTCTCCTGGGAGGACCTCCTGGCGGCGGTGACCGCGGACGTGGAGGACCGGCTGGAGGAGACGCTCCAGCGGCTCCAGGCCGACAACCGGGTGCAGTACAGCGGTCGGGACGGCGGCTACCGCCTGGTCGAGGATGAGTGAGGGCGACACCGATCCCGTGGCGTACTTCCTCGAGGACATGACCTACCACGGGAAAGCCGACCGGACACGCGAGGCCTACGGGCGGGTGCTCGGCGAGTTCGAGTCGTTCCTCGCGGACCGCAGCGAGTCGCCGACATCGGCCGACCACCGGGACTGCATGGCGTACGTCCACTCGCTCCGGGGCGAGGTCGCCGAGAGCACCGTCGCCTCCTACGCAGCCTACCTCCACCGGTTCTACGCGTACATGACCCAGGTCGGGCGGTTCGACGCCAACCCGATGACGCTGGTGATGGAGGAACTCGACGAGCGCATCGAGACCGACCCCACCAGACGGGAGATTCCGCTGGCGGCGATGCAGGCGTTCGTCGAGGAGATAACCCATCCGCTCCACCGGGCCGTCGTGCTCACACTCCTGAAGACCGGGATGCGGGCGGGCGAACTCTGTAACCTCGACTGTCGCGACCTCTCGCTGGCGCGGCTCGGGGACGTCCTCGACCCCCGCCCGGCGCTCGATGGACGCGGGGACGCCCTCTACGTCTCGCCCGACCCGACGGCGGGCGAGGTGACGAACGGGGAGGAACGGACGGCCTCGAACAAGCGCCAGCGGGCGACGGTCGTCCCCGTGGACGACGAACTCGACGTGGCCCTGACCCGGTGGGTCGCCGCTCGGCCGGACCCCGTCTCGGACGCCGATCCGCTCTTCACGAGCACCAGCGAGCGCTGGGGGGAGCGGCTCACCCCGCATATGGTCCACCACATCGTCGAACGCCACGCCGCCGAGCGGGGCTGGTACCGCGAGGGCGGGGGTAGCGAGGAGAACATCACGCCACACTACTTCCGACATTACTTCACGACCCACATGCGCGACCGCACGGGCGACCGCGGGGTCGTCAAGTACCTCCGGGGCGACGTCGCCGGCGACGTCATCGACACCTACACGCACAACTGGGGCGACCGGGTGCGGGAGGTCTACGAGGCGAACGTCTACCGGATGGTCGGACAGTAGATAAATCACATGCCGCTATATCAAATCCGGGCGCGATCTGGTCCGATTCCACGTCCCTGTCGACGACGCGGTCCCGGATCCAGTTCCGCACCGACTTGATTCGGTACACCGTGATCACTACACCGATCTCCCCGCATCATCGAATGTACCGTCGGATGTTTGCTAGGCGACTTGTTCATGTATCCACATCCAAGACGGAAGACTGCGTAACTGATCGCATCCACTATTCAGCATATTATTCACGGCCTACCGATATTCTGTCAGAAGCTACGTGCTGAATACAGAGCATTCATTCAGCAAACCGTTCCCGAAATCATGCATGCATGGCCAAATCATCTGTCTGAAACGGTTTCGGTTCGGAGGACGTACCCGATGGCAAGGAGTGAGAGCGCGTGCCCACTACCTACAATGGGGCCGACCCAGGCGGGAATGCCAGGGGCAATGAGACCTAACACCGCCACGAAAAGGATAGCCGGTACTAGCAGGAGCACGCCGAGTGTCCGTGAATATGCGTTGGTCCGGAGGCCGGCAGCGGCAATGGCGGGATAGCCGACCACTGCGCCGGTGAAAATCAAAATGATGTACACGGGGGCCCAAGCGGGTTGTGCTGGGAGGACGCCCCCGATCTCCCCCAACGTCGCCACAATTGACATGGAAAATCCCACAGCACCGAGTGCTGCAAAAACGGCCCCGGCACGGGCCAGCTTGGGGCTTCGGTCAGCCACTTCCGGATACAACCCGAGCAGCCCGATGAATCCGACTACGAATCCAGCAGGGCCAAAGATACTCCTCATATCCGTTAGGTATCCGCACTGGCGTATTTGACCGCAGGTAGCCACGGTGGTCCATTCAAACGCCGCGAATACCACAGCCAAAACACCGGCAATAATGAACAGGTTCGGACTCCACTGTTCGAGCGATTCCCACCGTTTCGTGCTAATTAATACCATGGGAGAGCGTCTCTTGTGAATTATTTAATAGTAAGGGTCAAAATGAAGTTTCGAACCTGTGCTATACGAACGCGTAGAGGAGTACTGTTTCTCAGACCGCTTGCGCTGAAACATACGCGCGCTGTATTCAGCACGGCTGCTGATACATCTCATATTCTCGAAATTTCATTTCCACTACCCGATTCGATCCAGCAGGAGCCGGCATCACCGGATCTATTAGTAGTTCTCGACTGTGAAACACCATCAGCGTGGTTTTCCCGACCATGTCGGGCCGAATCCACCTATTGAGCAAGGCGATTCTGGTAGCCAGTAGAAATAGTGGCCCCTGTATCAGGCGCTTTGGCAGGTGAGATTACGCGCTGCTCAATCGTCGCAACTCAGACCAAAATATAAGATAGTGCATGGGTTTTGGGAACATCTGAACCTCGTGCACGCATTCTGTCGTTCGCAATTACACCGGAATGTCGGGCGGCGCCGCTCGCCCGGCGAGCCCGACGGTCAGCGATCGGCGCCCGGGGACCACGCCGCCAGGCGATCGAGATCGTCGACGACCGCCCGGAGATCGACCGACTCGGCGTCCGGAACGCGCCGCACGACCTCGCCCGTCCCGACCGAGCGGCCGTCGCCGACGGCTATCTTGGGAACGGCGGCGTCGGTGAAGCCCTCCACGAGGACGTAGTCGAACCCCTCGCGGTCGAGCCGGCGGAGGACGCGGTCGAGTGCCCGTTCCTCACCGACGTCGTCCTTGCCCCCGGGTTCGATGGAGAAGGTGAGCGACGGCGTCACGCCGACGACTTTGCCGGCGCCGGCCGTTCGGTGGCGGTGGGTGTCCGTACCCTCCTCGTCGATCTCGATGTCGTGATGGATCGACTTGACGGTGACCACCCGGCCCCGTTCGCCCAGGATCGGAACGACCCGTTCGACGAGCGTCGTCTTCCCCGCGTCGCTCTCCCCGACGACGCCGATCACTCGCATCGTTCCAGCGTGGGTCCGACGGACATTGAACGTTGCCGCTTCCACGGCAGTCCGGCGCCCGACGAACCGCAAACCGGTTAGTCGCGCCGCCCCCTTCTACGGACGTGCGACCCGTCACCGACCGCGACGCCTTCCGCCGTGCGACGAGTGCGGCGGCCCCCGGCGCTCGCGTCCCCATCGAGGTCCGCCACCGGGTGGCGGACCCGTTCGCGGCGTACCGCCGGGCCCGCGACGGTGACGGGCCCTCGGTCTACCTGGAGACGACCGGCGGCCAGTCGGGATGGGGGTACTTCGCGACCGATCCGGTCGGGTTCGTCGAGACGGAGCGGGTCGGCGACGGCGCCCTCGACCGTCTCGCGGAAACGCTCGCCGCGGAGTCGCTGGTCCGTGGCGACTGCTCCGTTCCCTACCCCTGCGGCGCGGTCGGATGGCTGTCCTACGACGTCGCGCGGGAGCTGGAGGACCTGCCGGCGACGACCGTCGACGACCGCGGCCTGCCGCTCCTCCAGCTCGGGGTGTACGACCGCGTGGCCGCGTGGCGGGAGCCGCGCGACGGGCCGACGGACCTGCGGGTGTGTGCCTGTCCCGTCGTCGACGGCGACCCAGACGCGGCGTACGACCGGGGACTGGCGCGGGCGCGCGACCTGATCGACGCGATTCGGAACGGCGATCCGGGCGTCGGACCGCCGCCGGTCGACGCCGAGCGCGCCCCCTTTACCTCCGACGCCACGCGTGCCGCGTTCGGGGACCGGGTCCGGGACGTGCAGACCTACATCCGGGACGGCGAGACCTTCCAGGCGAACGTCTCCCAGCGCCTCCGGGGGCCGGCAGCGGTCCACCCCGTCGAGGCCTTCGCCGCCCTGCGGGCGGTCAACCCCGCCCCCTACTCGGCGCTGGTGGAGTTCCCGGGCGTGGACCTGGTGAGCGCCTCGCCGGAACTCCTGCTCGCCGTGGCGGGCGACCGGGTGCGGACGGAACCCATCGCCGGCACGCGGCCCCGGGGCGCGGCCGCCGCCATCGACGCCGCGCTGGAGGCGGACATGCTCGCCGACGGGAAGGAGCGCGCCGAGCACGCGATGCTCGTCGACCTGGAGCGCAACGATCTGGGAAAGGTCTGCCAGTTCGGGAGCGTCGAGGTGAGCGAGTACCGCCGGGTCGACCGCTACGCCGAGGTGATGCATCTCGTCTCGCTGGTCGAGGGGTGCCTGCGGTCCGACCGGACGACCGCCGACGCCGTCGCCGCGACCTTCCCGGGCGGAACGATCACCGGCGCCCCGAAACCCCGGACGATGGGCATCATCGACGAGGTGGAGGCGACGCGGCGGGGGCCCTACACCGGGAGCATCGGCCTGTTCGGCTTCGACGGCCGGGCGACGCTCTCCATCGTCATCCGGACGCTCGTCCGCCACGCCGACGAGTACCACCTCCGGGTCGGGGCGGGCGTCGTCCACGACTCCGACCCCGACGACGAGTACGAGGAGACCCTCGACAAGGGCCGGGCGCTGGTCGACGCCGTCGACAGGGCGCTCGCGAACCGCGACCTGGAGGTACAGCGGTGACGGGGACGCCGACCGACGCCGACCCGGAGGTACAGCGGTGACGGGCGCGCCGACCATCCTCGTGATCGACAACTACGACTCCTTCGTCTACAACCTCGTCCAGTACGTCGGGGCGGTGCTCGACGACCTGGGCCACGACGCCCGCGAGGCCGTGACCGTCCGTCGCAACGACGCCGTCGGGATCGGTGAGATCCGCGACCTCGACCCGGACGGTGTCGTCGTCTCGCCCGGGCCGGGGACGCCAGCCGACGCCGGGGTCTCGGTGCCGATATTCGCGGACCTCGCCGTCCCGACCCTCGGCGTCTGCCTCGGCCACCAGGCGCTGTGTGCGGCACACGGCATGACCGTCGGGGGCGCCCCACGGGTCGTTCACGGGAAGCCCTCGCGGGTGATCCACGACGGCGACGGCGTCTTCGACGGCCTCCCCGAGGTGCTCCGCGTCGGCCGGTACCACTCGCTGGCCGCGCGCGGCGAGGTGCCGTCGGCGCTCGACGTCACCGCCCGGACCGCCGACGACCGGGGCGTCGTGATGGGCGTCCGCCACGCCGAGAAGCCCCACGTCGGCGTGCAGTTCCACCCCGAGAGCGTCCTCACCGAGGCCGGGATGGACCTGGTCGAGAACTTCTGTCGGGCGTGCGTGTAGCCGGCGACCGTTCCCGGTGCGGGGCCACGGGACGTCCCCGGGTGCGGGACCCCGCAAGCTACTTGCGCGCGTCGGCAGGGAGGGGACGTATGGAGGTGGTCGTCGTCGGGGGCGGGAGCCTCGGGAGCCTCGTCGGGGCGCTCCTCGCCCGCCGGCACGACGTGACGCTCGTCGGCCGCGAGCACCAGGTTGCGGCGATCGACGACGGCGGCCTGACCGTCGAGGGCGTCGAGTCGTTCCGCGTCCGCCCGGCGGCGACGGCGGACTGGCGCGGGCGGGCCGACCTCGCGGTCGTCGCAGTCAAGGCATTCGACACCGCGGGCGCGGCCGCGACGCTCGCCGCGGGGGAGCCGGGGGCGGTCCTCTCGCTCCAGAACGGGATGGGCAACGAGGCGACGCTCGCCGAGTGCCTCGACGTCCCGGTGGTCGCGGGGACCACGACGCTCGGGGCGGCGCTGGAGGCGCCGGGGCGGGTGGCCTGGAACGGACGCGGCGGGGCGACGGTCGGCCCGTGGACCGACGACGCCGACCGCGCCGCGCGACTGGCCGGCGCGGCCCTTCGCACGGCCGGCGTGCCGACGACAGTGACGGGAGCGATCCGCGAGCACCTCTGGGAGAAACTGGCGGTGAACGCGGCGATCAATCCGCTCACCGCGCTCGCCGGGACGCGGAACGGCGCGGTCGCCGACCCGCCGCTCGCGGGCGTCGCCCGGGCGGCCGCGGCCGAGGTCGCCTCAGTCGCCCGGTCCGCGGGCGTCGACCTCGCGGACGAGCGGGCGGTCGAGGAGGCGTTCGCGGTGGCCCGCGCGACGGCGGCCAACCGCTCCTCGATGGCCCGGGACGTGGCCGCCGGCCGCCGGACCGAGGTCGACGCCATCAACGGGTACGTCGTCGATGCGGCCGACGGGCCGGTCCCGGTCAACGCGACGCTCGCCGGTCTGGTGCGCGCCCGGGAGGCGGCGGGGCGCGGGTCGGCGGGGGAACCGGGGACGTGAGCCGCCCGGCCCCGGTACCGCCGAGATTTAAGTCGTCCCGCTCGACGGTGCAGGTATGCCGACCGTCGAGGACATCCGGACCGCGAGCGGGCCGATCACGATGCTGACGGCCTACGACGCGCCGACGGCCGCCGTCGTCGACGAGGCCGGCGTGGATGTCGTGCTCGTCGGCGACAGTCTGGGGAACGCGGTGCTCGGCTACGACTCCACCCTCCCGGTGACGGTCGACGAGATGGCGAGCCACACCGGCGCGGTGGTCCGGGGCGTCGAGGAGGCACTCGTCGTCGCCGACCTCCCCTTCCTCGCGTACGGCGTCGACGAGCGCGAGACGGCGAAGAACGCGGGGCGGATGCTCAAGGAGGAGGGCGCCGACGCGGTCAAGATCGAGAGCGGCCCCCACACCGTCGAACTGACCGAGCGCCTGACCGAACTCGGCATTCCGGTGATGGCCCACCTCGGCCTGACCCCCCAGCACGTCAAGCAGTTCGGCGGCTACGGCCGCCAGGGGACCGACCAGAGCGACGCCGAGGAGATCCGCGAACTCGCCGCGGCCCACGAGAGCGCGGGCGCGTTCTCGCTCGTGCTCGAACACGTCCCGGCGAACCTGGCGGCGGCCATCACGGAGGACCTCGACATCCCAACCATCGGCATCGGGGCCGGCCCGGACACCGACGGCCAGGTGCTCGTCCTCACCGACGTGCTCGGGTTCTCCGACCGCCTGCCGCCGTTCGCCGAGCAGTTCGGCGACGTGGCCGGCGAGATGGAGCGGGCCGTGGCGGCCTACCGTGACGCCGTCGAGGACGGCGAGTTCCCCGGCCCGGACCACGCGGTCGACGTCGAGGACCTGAACCTCGACGGGGACTGAATCAGCGGTAGGCCTCGAACCACCCGTACCCCACCTCGTACCCGCCGTCCGCAGCCGCGACGACACAGAGGCCGACCGGAATCTCCCGGTTCCGCGCGGCGACCGCGTCGTCGAATCGGCCGACGTCGATCAGGTCCCGTTCCTCGGCCGCCCGCTCGGCGACCGCCGCGGGGTCGATCACGGCCCCGATCCGGTCGGTGACGACCCGTTCGACCGCGTCGGGCGCCGGGACGTGGGGGGCGGAAACGAGGCGGGCGTCCAGGCCGAGGCGGGCGGCGAGCCACCGCCGAACGCGCGCGAGCGGCGGCACCCGGCCGACGGTCAGGAACGGCGCCGCTGGCTCGGCGACGGTCACGGCGACCTAGTAGTCCGTCTCGTCGGGCCGGCTGGCGGGCACCCGCGCCTCGACGCGCGTCTCGGTCCACCCGACCAGGCGATGCCCGGCCCACGCGTCGTCCGCCGCGGGCGACGGATCGTCGGGACGGGTGGGCACGGCCTCAGACGCGGATGGCCGTCTCGGGGTCGGCGTCGACGAGCAGCGACCGCGCCCGCTCGGCGGGCCCGCCCATCTCGGCGACGTTCTCCATCAGGACGGTTTCGCTCGGGAAGAGCGTCTCGCCGAGCACCAGGCCGTGTTCGCGCGCGGTCGAACCGGTCACGGTGAGGTAGACCCCGAGTCCGGTCTCGGCGATGGCGGCCTCCTCCTCGACGCCCGGGTCGGGGTAGACGAACTCGACGCCGTCGAGCGCCCCCGTGCCGAGCACCGCCTCGACCAGGCGCTCGTAGCGCGGCGAGATGCAGAGCGGGCCCCCGTATCCGGCGACGAACTCCCGGTCGAGGGTCGCTCCGGGGGGGAGCGTCTCCGGCGTCGCCAGCAGCGTGTGATGGACGGTGTCGCCGAGGCCGCTCACCACCCGGACGTCGGTGTCGCGCGGGTCGATGCGCTCGTTGACCGCGGCGATGGTTTCGAGGCCCTCCTCCCGGAGCGACACGACCTCCTCCAGGATCAGGTCGGCGCTGTCGAAGCCGAGGCCAAAGGAGTGGGTGCGCAGCGCGCGGAACGGCTCCTCGCGGCCGACCAGCTGGAGGTCGAAGGACTCGTCGGAGACGGGGACGGTGAGGCTGTCGAAGACCACGCGGCGGGGGTAGCCGTCGCGGTCGTCGCGCAACAGGGTGTACTCGGGGGCGTACGGGTCCGAGAGATCGCTGTAGGACGCGAGGCGCTCGTAGACGTCGGCGTCGTCGGTCGCCTCGCCCTTCGTGACGGCCTTCTCGTACCGGAGGGTGGAGATGATTTCGTCGGCGACCGACTCGACGCCGGCGCGCCCGGCGACCCGTTCGAGGACCGCTTCGAGTGGGCGGCCCTTGCGGGGCACCGTGATCCGTACCGTCATTACCGGACAGTGGCGGGCCGGTGACATACCCGTTGCGGTTCACCGGTTCCGGCGCCGCTCGCGGGCCCTCCCTCGCCCGTTACGACCCGAACGCGTCCCGCATCCGGTCGCGGAACGACTGCAGGTCCTCGATCTCGTCCTCGAGGTCGGCGGCCGTCGCCTCCAGGTCCTCCATCGTCTCGCGGAGGTCCGCGACGTTCGCCTCGGCGTCGCCGGCCAGGTCGTCGAGGTCCGTCTCCAGGTCGTCCACCCGGTCCTCCAGGTCGGCGAGACCGTCGTCGAGCGACGCGACGTGCTCGTCCAGGTCGTCGGCCGCCCCCTCCAGGTCGCCCAGTCGCTCGTCGTGGTCCGCGACCGTCTCGCTCACGTCCGCCGTCTCCTCCGCGACGGCGTCGAGGTCCTCGCGGAGCGCCGCCGTCCGGTCGTCGAGATCGTCGAGCACCTCCTGGCCGGTCCCCTCCTCGTCGAGGAATGCCTCCAGCGCGTCGGTGTAGGCGGCGAGGTCCTCGGTCCGGTTCTGGAGCCGGTCGATCCGGACCTCGAGGCTTCGGGGGATCTCGGGCTCCCGGTCGATCTCGAGCGCCTCGCGCAGGACGTCGAGGTCCTCCTCGTCGGCGGTGCCGTCGCGGATCTCGGCGGCCACGGCCGCGACGACGTTCCCCGGGAGCGCACCGGCGACGCCCGCTCCCCCGGCGGCCGCCGCCGTCGTTTCGTCAGCCGCCTCCACGGGCACGTCCGCCGCCGTTTCGTCGGCGGTTCCCCCGCCGGTGCTCCGCTCGACGGCCGGCGTCAGATCCGAATCGATTGACCGGGGTTCGGGGGCCGCCGCCGCACCGGTGTCGGGCGTCGGCTCCGCTTCCGCTTCCGATGCGGCCTCCGTCTCCGCCTCCGATTCCGCATCCGTCTCCGGTTCCCCCAGATCGATCTCCTCTGCCGTGGCCTCGCTCCCCGCCTCCGCCCCTTCGTCCTCCTCGGCCGGCGGCCCGTCCACGTCGATGTCCAGGTCCTCCGCCGGGGGTTCCCCCTCGTGCACGTCTAGCTCCAGATCGTCGGCCGGGGGCTCGGACTCGCCGACATCCAGATCCAGGTCGTCAGCCGGCGGCTCGTCCACGTCGATGTCCAGGTCCTCACCCGTCCCCATGTCGACCGGCTCGTCGAGGTCGACCGTCCCGTCGGCGGCCTCGGCCTCGGCGTCCGCGGACAGTTCGCCCTCGCCCGCGAGCGCGTCCCGGACGGCGCCGGTGGTCTCGCGCCCGAGGATCTCCTCGGGGTCGGCGGCGGACGTGCCGCCCGAGACCCGTTCGATGCTGGGCTCGCCGAGGAAGCGCCCGCCGGTCGACGGGTCGTCGATGCGAACGCCGTAGACGGTCGTCACCTCCTCGCCGGCGTCGACGGTCCGCTCGTACTCGACGCGGTGGTCGCGGTACGCGGTCCAGGCGTCGCCCTCGTACTCCGGATGGAAGCCGACGCGCTCCATGTCGAACGAGTCGGGGATGTCGTCGATCAGGCGAACGTCGACGGGGTCGTCCGCCTCCGACCGGATGTCGAACTTGACCGCCGGCACGGGGAACTCGTCGGTGGTGAATCGCTTCTCGACGGTGATCCCGTCCTGCGTGACCGTCACCACATCGTCGGGGTCGCGGTCGTGAGCCTCTGCCATGCGCGGCCCTTTCCCCACCGCCAGCATAAATCGTCCGGCGGATTCGGTCGTTACAGATCGACCCGGTCGCCGATTTCGGCGATCTCCAGCCGCCGGGGGAAGTCGAAGCTCCGCGCGTGGTGGTGCAGCGCCGTCGGATCGGCGGTCAACCCCTTCCAGACGTCCCAGTGCGTGGGGAGCAGCCGGTCGAGTTGCAGGGAGTTTGCGACCTCGACGGCCTGGTTCTCGTCGCAGTACCACCGCTTGCGGGCCGGTCCGCCCGTCCCGGGGTCGAGCAGGCGGCCCACGGTACCGAACGCCACCACTCCGAGGTCGAGGTCCCGGCGCGATCCGAGGTCGGCGAAGGAGTCGGCGGGGCGGGTGTCGCCGCCGTGGAAGACCGTCCCCGCGTCGTGGTCGAAGACGTAGCCGACCGGGTGGGCGGCGTCGGGGTCGTTCACCTCGACGACGGTGACGTCGAACTCCCCCACTGCGACCGTCTCGCCCGCGCGTACCTCGCGGAAGCGGTCGTCGTCGAGGTCGTACGCGGTGGTCCAGTCCTCCTCGGCGACGACCGCCAGGGACGCGTCGGGAGCGTAGTAGGGCGCGTCCGTGCCGGACAGGAGCGGACCCTGGGTGGGGCCGTGGACGTGATCGCTGTGCTCGTGGGTCGCGAACACGGCGTCGACGTCGGTCACGTCGGCCGGATTGAACGGAACCGGAATCATCCGGACGAGGCGTGGCGGGTCGCCGAGGCCGCAGTACGGGTCGACGAAGACCGTCGTGCCGCCGCTCCCCTTCAGGACGACGCCGTTACAGCCGAGGTACCAGACCGCCACCGTCTCCGGGTCGGCTCGCGCGATGGACCGGGGGAGCCAGTCCCCCCAGTCGCTCGCACCCAACTCGTGCGCCATGTCCCCGGTGGTCCCCGGTGGCGGTTGAGCGTTGCGGGACTCGGTCGGCGGCATCGGCCATCGGCTCGTGGGGGGAGGTCCGCCCGTCCCGCCCCGGAGCGGATTTGTACCTCCCGTCCGTCGCTCACCGCATGCGCGTGAGCGTCGTCGGCGGGGGCAGCGTGACCGAGGCGGAGGCGGAGACGGCCGAGCGGGTCGGCGAACTGCTCGGCAGGCGGGGACACACGCTCGTCTGTGGCGGTCTCGGCGGGGTGATGGCGGCGGCCTGCCGGGGAGCGAGCGCGGCCGGCGGAACGACCATCGGCATCCTCCCCGGCGAGGACCGCGCGGCCGCCAACCCCCACGTGGACGTGCCCGTCGCGACCGGCCTCGGCCACGCCCGGAACGCCCTCGTGGTGCTCAACGGCGCGGCCGTCGTCGCCGTCGACGGCGGGGACGGGACGCTCTCGGAACTGGGACTCGCCGGGGCCTTCGAGCGGCCGGTCGCGGGACTCGGCACCTACGACGTCCCCGGTGTGCGGGCCTGCGAGACGCCCGAGGAAGCGGTGTCGTACGTCGAACGAGCGGTCAGTGACGGCTGACGCGGGGACCGCCGGAAAGGTCGGAGACGACAGACCGCGTACGTCGGCGTCCGGGGGTCAGATCCGTTCGAGGAGGGGTAGTTCTGAGATGGCGAGCAATCGAGAGACAGGGAAAGTGATTCTAATCGTGGATGGTAGACTGAACGGTTCAAAGTCGCGGCTCGATCTGAGCCCCTCTATAGGAGATCACCTCGGATTGTATCCCCTCCTGTGGTCACATCATGAACGGTGAAGACACCATGAACGTGGAAAGAAGGGCCGGGGGAACTCCCCGACCAGCAGGAGTTTCGACGCCGATCCGTGGGTTTCTTGGTAACTGTTAACACCCATCTCGGTCTATCCGCAGCCATGAATGCTGTCTCGATACTGGAGGCGGTGGGAACGACGCCACTGGTCGAACGAGACGCCGTGCGGCCGGCAGGCGGCGCCCGCGTCCTCGCGAAGTGGGAAGGCGCCAACCCAACGGGGAGTATGAAAGACCGGATGGCGGTCGCCATCGTCCGCGGGGCGCGCGAGCGGGAGGACCTGGCGCCGGGGCAACGTGTGGCGGAGTATACTGGGGGCTCAACGAGGACCAGCCTAGCGATGGTCTGTGCGGCGCTCGACCACCCTGTAACACTGCTCACCGCCGACTGCTTCGCGACCGAGAAGATTCGCACGATGCGGGCGTTCGGGGCGGACGTGGAGGTGCTCGAAACTCCGGCCGGACAGATACATCCGGGGCTCATCGACGACTGGCAGGAGCGGCTCGACGACGTAGTCGAGGAGACGGGGCCTACTGGACCGACCAGTTCCACAACGCCGACGCGCTTGACGGCTACGCGGCCCTCGGCGAGGAGATCCTCGCCGATGCCCCCGGCGTCACCGACTTCGTGATGGGCGTCGGTACCGGTGGCTGTGCGATGGGCACCGCCCGCGCCCTGCGAGCCGAGCGCGACGTCCGGGTGACGGTGCCCGGACCCGCCGAGTCGCCGTATCTCTCAGAGGGGGAGGGTGGCGACCACAACGTCGAGGGCCTTGCGGTGATCGAGGAGCCGCCGCTGCTCGACGGCGACCTGTACGACGAGGTGCGTGCCGTCTCGGAGACCCAGGGCCGCGCGATGGCCCGCAGGATCGCGGCCAAGGAGGGCCTATTTGCTAGCACCAGCACCGGGCTGAACGTGGCGGCTGCCGTCGAGGTCGCCGCCGAGCGTGCCCCCGATGACGTCGTGACGACCGTTGCCTGCGATACTGGCCTGAAGTACCTCGACGGCGACCTCTTCGTGGGGTGAGGAATGACGACCAGCGGCCGCCGCGACGCCGCGATGGACGGCACTACCAGGTGCCGTGGAAGGTGTCGAACTCCAGGTCCTCCAGCGGCTTGTTCCCCACCGCACACTCGTACTCGCCGGGCGTGAGCATCGGTTTGTGGAACTGCGGCCCGTCGTCGGTCGTGATCCGCGGACAGCCGGTGTTGACGAACGCGTCCATGTCGAAGTTGCGCAGGCGGTCGGGCGTCACCTCGTCCATGGTGATGAGGTAGGCGTCGTCGTTGTCGTCGAGGATGTCCTCCGCGATCTCCCAGCGGCCCTGGCCGATCTTGGTGCAGTAGATGACCCCCCACGTCTCGGCGTCCATCGCCTTGTGGACCGCCGCGTACCGCTGCTTCATGAACCGCTCCGTGTCGGCCACCGACACGGCGTTGTTGACGGGGTCGGCGATGACGACGTGCTTCTCGGGGTGTTCCATCGCCAGACCGAGCGGGTGGAACTTCCCGCCGCCGACGTAGAGGACGGTGTCGGCGGGGACGTCGGCGCTGGCGTAGTTGCAGCCGAGCACCTGGCCCTCGTGGGTCAGGCGCTCGTCGCCACGCCGGGTGTGGACCTCGTAGCCCCGCGCTTCCAGCCAGTCGCACATCTCGTCGAACCGGTTCATGTGCTGGGCGGTCGTCACGAGGCCGACGCCGGTGGAATCGTCGGGGTCGCCCGGCGGCAGTTCGTCAAGCGCCTCCTCCATGATGGGGAACGGATCGACGTTCGAGAAGAGGGGCACGTAGATGATTTTGTCCGACTCCTTCATCGGCGAGTGGCCGAAGTGGACGAACACGTCGGAGCGCCGCATCAGGAAGGTGTCGAGGTCACAGGCGCCGTAGCAGGGCTGGCCCGAGAGCATGACGGTCACGTCGTCGGGCAGGAGGGCCCGCAGGTCGTCGACGACGGCGGGACCGCGCCGCTTCAGCCCCTCGGGGAACTGGAGGCCGACCGTCTCGGCGTCGCGCTCGTCGACTTCCTCGACGATGCGGTCGAGTTCGTAGTCCCACTCTCGGTCGTGGCGTAGCGCCATCCCCGTTCGGGTGAGGTCCCCCGGCGTGCGCTCCCCGCCCGGGTCGGCGTCCGACTCGTGGCTCATTACCGAACTGGTAGCGTGCGCGGGGGATTAAGGCCGGCGCTTCGTGCGTCGGGGCGGGTTTCAAGCCCGGCGGGGTCGTACCGGGTCCCCGTGACCGACGCCGACCTGCCGCTCGCACACGTCCACGTCCCTCCCAGCGTCGACCCCGACGGACCACCGCCGGCCGCCGTCGTGCTCCACGGCCGCGGCGCCGACGAGGAGGACCTCCTGCCGGTCGCCCGCCACCTCCCGGACGCGCTCGCCGTCGTCAGCCTCCAGGCCCCCGACCCGCTCCACGGAGGGTACACCTGGTACGACCTGGACATGCCGGAGGGCGACCTCCACCGGAGCCAGCCCGACTCCGGGGACTTCCGGCGGAGCCTCGACGCCGTCGCGGCGTCGGTCGACGCCGCCAGCGAGGCCTACGGGCTCGACCGCGCGCGGATCGGTCTGCTCGGGTTCAGCCAGGGCGCCATCGTGAGCCTCGCGCTCCTGCTCGAAGCCCCGCCGCGATACGCGTGGGTCGCCGCGCTCCACGGCTACCTCGCGGCCTCCCATGCCGACCGCTCACCCGACGGCATCGGGGGCAAACCCGTCTTCGTCGGCGCCGGGCGCGGCGACCGGATCATCCCCGCGTCCCGGTCCGCGGACGCCGCCGAACGGCTCCGCGACCTCGGTGCCGACGTCGAACACGGTGTCTACGAGGGCGGCCACGGGATCGGTCCCGACGAACTCGAGGACCTCGTCGCGTTCGTCGAGCGGCAGATCTGACCCCGTCGCGGACGACCACGCAGCGCGGTTCCCCGCCGGTCAGTCGCCGGCGCCGGGGGACAGCAGTCGCTCCCCGGCCGGCGATCCCAGCAGCGCCTCGTACCACGGCGGCGGATCGGCGGTGCCCCGGTACGGCACGTACCTGAACCGGAGCGCGACGGCCGTCGCGCCGTCGTCCCCGTGACGAAGATAGGAGACGTCGAGCGCGACGACGAACCCGTCCCGGGTCACGAGCGCCGTCGCCACGTAGTCCGAGATGGTCCCGCCGATCCGGGACGGCGGCGCCGTGACCGTCAGGCGGTAGACCGGCGTCCGGACGGCGTCGATTCGCGTGATCGTCCCGCCGGCGCCGGTCCCCGACAGGTACCGCGCGACGTACCGCCCGGCGCGGTCGGCGTACCGCGGCTTTCCTCCCGCGCGTACCCGGACCGTCTCGCGGACGTACCGGGACCCGTTCGGTCCCGCGATGCCGACGTACGTGTAGTTCCCGTCGGAATAGGTCCGGAACGAGACGGTTCCGGTCGCGTTCGCCGGCCGGTCGGCGAGGGCCCGGGCGACATCCCCGGGATCAGTCGTCTCCACGTCGGTCCGCGGGCCCACGGCCGGCGTCCGCCCCGTGACGGCGGTCCAGCGGTAGGAGCGCGTCCCGACGACGGCGGCGTGGGCCCGGGAGAGCGCGTCGGCGTCAGCCACGCCCCGCGGGCCGACGCCCGGCGGATAGGGATCGACCGAGTCCGATCGCCGGCCGGCGCGAGCCGTCCGGGTCGAGGGTGCGCCGACGGGGGCAGGGGACGGGGGGGCGTCAGCCGACGGTCCCGGGGTCGGTGCCGACGCGGGACTCGCGGTCGGATCGGCGGGGACGCCCGCGGCGAGCGCCGCCACGACGACGAGCGTCGCCACGAGGGCCGCGGCGAGGGGCCCACGTCGCCTGATCGGGGCAGGGACAGTACCTCCGTCGTCACGGCCCACGTCGAGATGCTCGTCGAGCAGCCGCCGTCGGGTCTCGGGGGCGAGCCCGTAGCGGACGCGCGCGTAGAGGTCGGACGGGGTGCGGTAGCGCGCGCCGTGGTCCGTCGCGATCCGCCGGGCGCCGTCGGCGTCGACCTGCGCGACCACCTCGTCGACGGGGGGATCGACGGCCCCGGCCGGTGCCGGGCCGCGGAACGGTCCGCGGCGGTCAGCGACCGGGAGGAGCCGGCGTGTCTCGCGGCCGTGGATCACGAGGACGCCGCCGTTGCGTTCGACGGCGTCGACGGCCTCGCGGGCGGCATGGAGGGCGGCGACGAAGCGGACGAAGGCCACCGGGTCGAGGCCGGCGAGCGCCCGCCGGAACGCCGCGGTGGACGGGGGCACGCCGGCGCGTAGGGCCGACGCGGCACTAACCGTTTCGACCGCGCCACCCGTGACGCAGGATTCAAGCGCGTCCCCGCCGAACCGCGGCGCATGAGCACGGAGACGGACCCGCTCGAGTCCCTCGGGCGGGAACTGGGGGAGGCAATCGCCGAATCCCCCGTCTACGGGGAGTTCGAAGCGGCGAAGACGGCCGTCGAGGACGACGAGGCGCTCCAGGAACGCATCGAGGCGTTCGAGGAGCGGCGCCAGGAGTTCGCGGTCGCCCGCGAGGCGGGCGAGGCCACCGAGGGGGACCTCCGCGAGGTGAAGCGGGCCCAGCGGGAACTCCACGCGGAGCCGCTGATGACGGAGTATCTGGAGGCGCGCGAGCGCCTGCAAGAGCGCCTCGAAGCGGTCAACCGCGCCGTCTCGGAACCACTGGCCGTCGATTTCGGCGGCGAGGCCGGCGGCTGCTGTCGGGACTGACCGGGACGTTCGGCCGTCCGGGCACGGAGGTCGCCATCCCTCGGACCGAAAAGAGGTGGCCGCTCCGGCGTCAGATCGACAGGAGCGACGAGAGAAGCGTGGGGAACGACGCGACGAGGGCGAGCGTCACGAGCACCTTGCTACGCGGCCGCAGTGACGCGACTTCCACGTCGCTGAACAGCAGGTAGAGGGCCACGAGATAGAGCAGTGCGATGATCGGGGCGAAGAGGATACCGCCGACCGAGAACAGCAAGAGCGGGTTGATGTCGAGGAGGTTGAGTGCGAGCGGAATCGTCACGAAGACGCCCAGGCAGAGCCGGAAGAACGTCGTCCGCCGCACGTCGAACCGCTCGAACCCGTTCATGTATCCGAACGAGTCCTCCCAGAAGCGGGAGATGCCGTACGCCGGCGCGTACATCGAGGTGAACAGCGCGAGCGAGATGGCAAGGAGGAACACCGAGCCGGACCACCCGCCGAGCAGCGTGTAAAAGAACATCCAGCGGAGCCACCAGGGCCTGTCGTGCAGGTGGTCCATGAACGTCCGCCCCGTGATGACGGCGTGACTCACGAGGAAGTACTGCCCGAAGATCTTCGTGAACCCGACGAGGGGGATGAGCCAGATGCCCCCCATCCCGAGGTGGGAGGCGATGACCGGCACGCTGAGCGCCTCGCCGCCGCCGATCTGGGCGGCGGTCACGATCCACGCCGGCCCCATATACGAAAAGAACTCCCCGAGGGAGGACGGCGGTTCGTCCACCCGGGCGTCGGCCTCCGCCGTCCCCGTCGCTCCGACCCGGAGAGATCGGCCGACCCGGTGCTCATGCTGTCCTCCGACCAGTCGCCCGGCGCGCCGCCGGGGTGGATAGAACTCCGGATAGTCGGATTATTTTCCGCGTATATTCAGTTATTCGTAGACTGTAGTCGGTGAATTCGATTCGTACATTCCTCTTTTCCTCTTTTTGGTGTCCATTCGTCATTCCACAACTCGCCGTGCAGGAATTTCGAATTAAAAGTTCCGAAATATTCGACCTGTGTCGATTGTCCATCCACAAAACCCCCGATAGATCCCCATTTCAGGGATTCAATTCACATTATTCTTGAACATACATCCATAATATTCTGGTGGGTGGTCGTCCGGAGGTTCAAACCCGAAGGGGCAACCAGCCGTCCCGTGCTCGCGATCGCCGGCGGCAAGGGGGGAAGCGGCAAGACGACCACCGCGCTGGGACTGGCGCGCGCGCTCGACGGCCCGACGCTCGTGGCCGACGCGGACGTCGACATGCCCGACCTCCACGCGCTCGCGGGCGTGAACCGGGAGCCGACGCTCGCGGACCTCGACGGTCGACCGCCGGACGCCGTCGCCCAGTCCCGGCCCGGCACGGCGGGCGTGTCGGTGCTCCCCGCGCCCCGGGCGACCGACGACGCCGATCCCGACACGGCGCTCGCACGGGTGGCCGCCGCCGACGTACCGACCCTGGTCGACTGTCCCGCCGGCGCCGGGCCCGACGCCGCGACCCCGCTTCGGGCCGCCGACCGGGCGCTCCTCGTCGCCGAGGCCTGTGCCCCCGCGCTCCGGGACACCGCGAAGACCGCCGCCATGGCCCGGGCGCTCGGGACGGAGGTCGTCGGGGCGGTCCTGACGCGGACCGCGACGGCGCCGGACGCCACCGCGACGGTCCTGGGCTGTCCGGTTCTCGGAACGGTCCCGGCCGTCGACCCCCCGGTATTGCCGCGTGACGTCACGCGCACTGCGTACGCGCGGCTCGCGTCGGCGCTCGCTGGAGGCCAAGGGCTATTATGATGGGGTACATATGGGTCCGTATGGCGGATCGCCTCCCGACCGGGATCACCGTCCTCGACCGCCAGCTGGACGGCGGCATCCCGGCGGGGAGCATCGTACTGCTGTCGGCCGACCCCGCGAGCCAGTCAGAACTCTTCCTCTACGAACTGACGGCGGCGCGCGGAACGCTCTATCTCACCAGCATCCGCTCGGACCAGGCGGTGCGGGACGCCATCGAACGGGTGCCGGGACGGGTGGGGAATCCCACGGTCAGGGACATCGGCGGCGGCGCGCCGCTCGACGGTGCCAACCGGCTCGTGAGCAACCTGCCCGAGCGGGCGAACCTCATCGTCGACGTCATCGACCCGCTCGAACGGTCGGAGACGCCACGCTACCGGGAGTTCCTGAACCAGCTCCAGACCCACATGATGAACACGCAGGGCCTCGCCGTCCTCCACGCACTGGACGGGACGAACGTGCCCGAGAACCGCGACCTCAGCGAGCACATGGCCGACGTGGTCTTCGACCTGCAGACGGATGTCGAGGGAAGCGAAGTCGTGAACCGGATGGCGGTCCCCAAGTTCCGCGGGGGACGGGCGCTCGAAGAGACCATCAAGCTGCAGCTGGCCGACGAGGTCAGCATCGACACCAGCCGAGACATCGCCTGATTCGGCACGGTACCCACCGTCAGATCGCTACCGATGCGAAGGCGACGAGCGCGGCGAGGACGGCCGCGCCCGCCCAGAGCCGCGGGTCCTCGATGACGCTACCGGTATCGCCCCGTCCGAGCAGGAGGTAGAGCGGGTAGACCGCGAGCGGCGACAGGCGGAGGAGCGGGCCGGCGGGGAGGTCGAGCAGGACGCGGGTGAGAAGCGTGAGCGCGATGGCCGACCCGGCGGCCGTACCCGCGACGAGCAGGTCCGCGCGGAGGTCGCCGGCCGACGCGAACGCGTCGCTCACGGGGGCGTCACTCGTCGACGGCGTCCAGCTCCTCGACGATTTCGTCCGCGTCGACGTCCTCGTCGAGGTCGACGTCCTCGATGGCCGCCTCGAGGTCCTCGGCCTCGACGCCGCCACCGCCGCCCATGCCCATCATGCCGCCGAGCCCGCCGCCGCCGGGCCCTTCGAGGACCTCCTCGACGACGACCCGGTCGACGTCGATCCGCGTCATGAGCTGCTGGGCGACCTGCTGCTTCTGGAAGATCCACTGCTGGTTCATCGCCATCATCGGCGTGGCCTCGATGTACAGCGTCTCCTTCTCGACGGTACGGACCTCGGTCTCGGACTCGTCCTCTTCGCCTTCCTCGGCTTCGACCTCGACTTCCTCCTCGACCTCGTCGGTTTCGATGCGGACCTCGGGGACGTCCTCGAGGTACATGCCGAGGAGCCCGCGGGCCTTCTCGGTCCGCTCCTCGATCTCCCCGACGATCTCGTACTCGTACTCGAGTTCGTCGCCGGCCAGCGGGTGGTTGAAGTCGACGCGGGCGCGGCCCCCGATGATCGTCTCGACGTAGCCCTGCTCGCCGTCGATCTGGACCTGCGCGCCGGGGTAGCGGTCGTCCTCGGGGATCTTCTCCACGCTGACGGTCCGCACCTGGTCGGGGTCGAACTCGCCGAACGCCTCGTCCGGGGGGACGGTGACGGTGTTTTCCTCGCCGACCGTTCGGCCCGCGAGGTCCTCGTCGACCGACCGGAAGACGTGGCCGGCGCCGACGACGATGGTCCGCGGCGAGAAATCGTGCTCCTCCTCGTCGATGCCGGCCTCGGCGGCCACCTCCTCGCGGGTGGTGTCGACGATCCGCCCGTCGTCGGCCGTCCGGACGGTGTACTCCAGACGGACGAAGTCGCCGTTCTCCAGGCCCTCGTCGGTCCCCGTCTCGTTCTCGTCGTCCGTCGCTTCGGAACCCTGGGTGTCGACCGCCGGCTCGTCGTCGGTTGCCGGCTCGGCCTCGTCGTCGGTCATGGTGTCACTATCCGCTGTCCGGTCCTTAAGAATCACGTTTCGGTTCCGGACGGTCGTTGGCGCTCGCATCGGCTCGGTGGGCTTTTCGGTCCCCCCGTCGAGGGGCCGGGCATGTGCGAGGTGGAGTTCGCGTGTACGAGGTCGAACTGAAGGTCCGGGCCGCCCATGGCCCCGTCAGGGACCAGCTGGAGTCGGTCGGCGCGACGCCGCTGTCCGAGGTCACTCAGCGGGACACCTACTACGACGCCCCTCACCGGGACTTCGCCGAGACCGACGAGGCGCTCCGGATTCGACGGACGACCGGCGCGGCCGGCGACGAGACCCGCCTCACCTACAAGGGGCCGCTGGTCGAGGGGGCGGGCAAGACCCGCCGGGAGCACGAGACGGCCGTCGGCGACGCCGACGAGACGGCGGCCATCCTGGACGGACTCGGCTTCGACCCGGCGGCGACCGTCGAGAAGACCCGCGAGACGTGGCGCCTCGACGGCTTCGAGGTCGTCCTCGACGACGTGACCGACCTCGGGCAGTACGTCGAGGTCGAGCGGGAGGTGCCCGAATCGTCCATCGACAGCGCCCACAGCGGGGCCGAACAGGTGCTCCGTGACCTGGGCCTCGACCCCGGGGACGCGATCCGCACCTCCTACCTCGGCCTCCTGCTGAATTCCCAGGAGTAATTTCTCGGCCGCCGAAGCTTTCCGCAAGTTATAGCATCCGCGGGATGGAAGGAACTGGTAATGAACGCGCGGAACATCCGGATCGAGGCGGCCGATCGGTCCGCGGTCGAGGATCAGGAGGTCGAAATCGTCGAGCGGAAGGGGATCGGCCACCCCGATTCGATCTGCGACGGCATCGCCGAGAACGTCTCGCGGGCGCTCTGTCGCATGTACATCGACCGCGTCGGCGAGGTACTCCACTACAACACCGACGAGACCCAGCTGGCGGCGGGGACGGCGGCGCCGGCGTACGGGGGCGGCGAGGTCGTCGAGCCGATCCGAATCCTGATCGTCGGGCGCGCGACCCGGAAGTACGAGGGGCAGACGTTTCCGGTCGACGCCGTCGCCCTCCGGGCCGCCCGCGACTACCTGAACGAGCACCTGCCGCGCCTGGAGGTCGGCACCGACGTGGTACTCGACGCGCGCCTCGGCGAGGGGAGCGGCGACCTGCAGGTCGTGTTCGGCGACGACGGCGCGGCGGTCCCGATGGCCAACGACACCAGTTTCGGCGTCGGGCACGCGCCGCTGACCGAGACCGAGCGGATCGTCCTCGACGCCGAGCGCCGCCTCAACGGCGAGTACGCCGACGAGCATCCCGAACTCGGACCTGACGTGAAGATCATGGGCAAGCGCGAGGGCGACCGCGTCGACGTGACGGTCGCGGCCGCGATGATCGACGAGTATCTCACGGGGATGGGAGCGTACCGCGAGGCCGTCGATGGCGTCCGCGAGTTCGTCGCGGACATCGCCGCCGAGCACACCGATCGGGAGGTCGGCGTGGAGGTGAACACCGCCGACGACTACGACGAGGGGACGATCTATCTGACGACGACGGGGACGAGCGCCGAACAGGGCGACGACGGCTCCGTCGGCCGCGGCAACCGCGCGAACGGCCTCATCACCCCCAACCGGCCGATGAGCATGGAGGCCACGAGCGGCAAGAATCCGGTCAACCACATCGGCAAGATCTACAACCTGCTCTCGACCGAAATCGCCCACGAGGTGGTGAACGAGGTCGACGGCATCCGCGACCTCCGGGTTCGCCTGCTCTCCCAGATCGGCCGCCCCATCGACCGTCCCCACGTCGCCGACGTCCACCTCGTCACGGAGGACGGGACCGGCGTCGCGGACGTCGCGCCCGACGTCCGAGCCATCGTCGACGAGGAACTCGCGAACGTGACCGACGTGACCCGGCGCGTCATCGAGGGCGAACTGTCGACGTTCTGAGCCGATTCGGGGACGGGCGCCGGCGCCCTCGCGGCCGGGGACGACAGCACCATTACGCTCCCCCGCCAACTGCGTCGTGACGTGACACACGACGGCGAGGCCGACGTCGTTCTCGTCGCCCACGGCGAGATCGGCGTCAAGAGTTCTCGCGTCCGCGCGCGGATGGAGCGCCGCCTGCGGGACAACCTCGCCGCCGTCCTCGACGACAGGGGGATCGACGCGGCGGTCGAGCGCCGGTGGTCGCGGCTCGTCGTCGACGCGGCCGGCGCGGACGCGGCGACGGAGGCGGCCGCGGCGGCGACCGACGTGCCCGGCGTCGTCTGGGCGCGCCCGGCGGCGGTCTGTGGCCCGGTTCTCGACGAGGTCGTCGAGACGGCGGCGGCGGTCGCCGAGCGGGCCGATCCGGAGACGTTCGCGATCCGGGCGAACCGGGCCGGGCCGCCGGAGCGTCACCCGTTCTCCGCCCGGGACGTCGAGCGCCGGGCGGGCGCGGCGGTCGAGGCGGCGACGGGGGCGACCGTCGACCTGGACGACCCCGGGACGGCGATCAGGGTCGACGTCCGGGACGAGGACGCGTTCGTCGCCGCGCGCGAGGTGCGGGGTCCGGGCGGGCTACCCGTCGGTACGCAGGGGCACGTGGTGGCGCTCGTCTCCGGCGGCATCGACTCCCCGGTCGCCGCCTGGCAGACGATGCGGCGGGGCTGTACCGTGGTCCCGACCTACGTGGACATCGGTGACTACGGCGGGGCGGACCACCGGGTCCGGGCGGTCGAGACGATCCATCGGCTCGCCCGGTACGCGCCGAACGAGGACCTCCGGCCGCGGGTCGTCGACGCCGGCGACATCGTGGCCGACCTCGTGGCGACGGTGGGGGACACGCGGATGCTCTCGCTCCGCCGGGCGATGCTGGCCGCCGGGGCGGCGCTCGCGGACCACGTCGGCGCCGACGCGGTCGTGACCGGCGAGTCGATCGGTCAGAAATCGAGTCAGACGGGGCCGAACCTCGCGGTCACGACCGCGGCCGTCGACCGCCCCGTCCACCGGCCGCTCCTGACGTGGGACAAGGAGGAAATCGTGGCCGCGGCCCGTGACCTCGGCACGTTCGAGGACGCGACGGTGTCGGCCGGATGTCAGCGCGTCGCCCCGGCCCACCCGTCGACGAACGCGTCGCTCGGGGCCGTCGTCGCGGCCGAACCCGACGACCTGCTGGACCGTGCCCGTGCCGCCGGCCGCGAGGCCCGGACGCTCGATTCCGGATAGCCGTCGCCGACTCCGGCGAGGCGCCCCGCGGTCGGGGCTCCCAGGGCCGGAGCGGTCCGTGGAGACGCAAGGCCTTTCGTCGCGCCGGCCGGGAGGTGGACCGTGACCCGGGTCTGTCTGGTCGGGCGGGAGGACGCCAACCTCCGCTACGAACTGCTCTCCCGGGAGACGGCCCGCCGGGCGCTCGCCACCTACGACCCGACCGAGCCCTACGAGAACACCCTCGCCGTCGAGACGGTGTCGCTCGGGGCCGCGGTCTCGCTCCTGAACGACCTGGACTGGCATCTGGCCCGGTTCGCCCGGGGCGCGTGGGTGCTCGAACCGAGCGTCTCCGACGAGGAGTGGCTCTCTCGCGCCCTCGCGACCGCCGTCCGGGACGGGGAGCGGGACCCCGACGCGACCGGCCGGCACCTGACCGTCTACGGGGTCGCCGACGGTCGCCTGGTCGAGCCGATGTACCTCGTCCGGACCGACGGCGAGATGCCGGCGTACGACCTCCGGGAGGTCGAGGAGACGGTCGTCGTCCGGGTGACCGAGGCGGAGTTCCAGGGGTAGCGCGGGACGGGGGCCGGGTGTAGCGGATCACGACGCCGCCGGCCGGACGGGCCCGTCGTGCCACCGCGAACGGAAGCGAGTCTCGTTTATACTAACTGGAAGCGTTCATATCGCTCGGCGGTCAACGATCCGCAACGAGTTGCGGCTTCAGCCGGGTCGACCCCCGGATCGACGCGTTCGGAACGGACCGGATCGTCGACCGTGGGGGCCGCGTTCGGGCCCGTTCTCGGGTGCGCGACGCGCGCACGACGGCCGGCGGATTTTTTATACTTCAGCTCTCATCTCTGATATGGACGGGGCAATCACGCGGGGAATCGTCGATGCTGTCGCGGAGGAGCGGGGCGTCGACCCGTCGGAACTCGACTTCGTACTCTACGACTACATCGACCCGAGCGCCCTGCAACGGCTGGCGCGCCACGACGGCGGGGCGTGGACCCTCTCGTTCGACCTCCCCGAGTACGAGGTGACGGTGACGAGCGACGGCAAGGTCAGCCTCGATGCGGCAGACAGGGAACTCGAGGCGTAGCGTCGGGCCGACGCCGGTCGATCAGTCGAACATCCCGGTCGAGACGTAGCGTTCTCCGCTGTCCCAGAAGACGGTGATCACCAGCGGGTCCGCGACCTCGTCGGCGAGTCGCCGCGCGACCCGGCGGGCCGCCAGGTTCGACGCGCCGGAGGACTGGCCGACGAGGATGCCCTCCTCGCTGGCCAGCCGTCGGCACTCGGCCTCGGCGTCCGCCAGCGGCACCGTCTCCACGCCATCGATCAGGTCGGTGTCGAGGTTCGGGCTCACGAAGCCCGGCCCCATCCCCTGGTAGTCGTCGTCGCCGGCCTCGCCGGTCGAGAGCACCGCGTTCTCCTCGGGTTCGACGGCGACCACCTCGGGGTCGAACTGCTCGTGGAGGCGACGGGCGATGCCGGTGATGGTGCCGCCGGTTCCAACGCCGGCCACCAGCGCGTCGACGGTCCGGTCGCCCACCTGTTCGACTATCTCCGGCCCCGTCGTCCGGTAGTGTGACTCGGGGTTCGCGGGGTTCTCGAACTGTCGGGGCTGGAACATACCTCTCTCGGCTTCCAGTTCGTCGGCCCGCTCCTTCGCGTCGGAGATGTCGCCCGTGACGAGTTCGAGGTCGGCGCCGTAGGCCCGCATGATCGCCCGGCGCTCGGGGGAGCGTGACTCGGGCATGACGAGAGTGACGTCGTAGCCCTTGACGGCGCCGACCATCGCCAGTCCGATGCCGGTGTTGCCGCTCGTCGGTTCGACGATGGCGTCGCCCGGTTCCAGGTCGCCCGCCTCCTCGGCGGCCTCGATCATCCGCAACGCCGGCCGGTCCTTCGCGGACCCCCCCGGGTTCTTGGACTCGATTTTCGCCGCCACCGTCGTGCCGTCGGGCGACCGGACGCGCACGAGCGGCGAGCCGATGGTGTCCAGGATGCCGTCGTCCATCGGATCGCGGTAGGGGAGCGTCCGTTAAACCGGTGGCGACCCGCGCCGGGGCCCCGTGGAGACGTCCGCCACAGCGCCGGGCGCCCGTGGAGATGCCGAAGACGGTCGTCCCCGGCGAGCGCCGGGATTAAGCCATCCCCTCGCATATCCGGCGGTATGGGACTCGAAACGATGGAACCGGCCCCGGCGTGGGACCCGGCCGCCCACCCCGAGGTCATCGAGGCGCTCGGTCGCGAGGGCCTGTCGTTCAAAGTGTGGGGCGGCGACTGGTGTTCGGACTGCCGCCGACAGCTCCCGGCGTTCGCGGCCGCCCTCGACGCGGCCGGCGTCCCGGACGACGCCGTCACGGAGCACCCGGTCGAGAAGCGCGAGGACGGGAGCAAGGAGGGCCCGGAGGTCGAGGCGTACGGCATCGAGCGCATCCCGACGGTCGTCGTCGAACGGGACGGCCGCGAGGTGGTGCGGTTCGTCGAGGAGGAGCCGGTCCCCATCGCGACCTATCTGGCCGAACGGCTCCGCGAGGCCGACGCGGACGTCTGAGCCGGTACCCCGCGGAAGCTACTGGCCCTCCAGCCAGTCGAGCGCGTCGTCGAGGTCGTCGGACGGCGGCGAGCAGGCCCGGCCGCGGCAGGCGTACACCGTCGGCCCGTCGCGCGCGATCCGGCCGCGCCAGAGCGGCGGAACCTCGTCGAGACCGAGGCCATCCAGCCACACCTCCATCCCGTCCTCGGTCGGGGGTCGCGGCGCGAGGACCTCCGTCGGGATGTATCGCTCCGCGAGCGCCGTCCGCCACGCGTCGGGCACGTCGTCGGCCGCGAAGACGAGTTCGACGCCGCCGCGGGCGTGCCGGTGGGCCGCGAGCGCGAGCGAGACGTGCTCGGTCGGGCCGCCGCGGATCCGGTCGGCGTGGGTGCGGAGGACCCGTTCGGCGGCGTCGCCGAAGCCGGCGTCGGGGGCGAAGGCGTCCAGGTCGAGCAGGAGACGGGTTGCCACGCCGAGGCTGGACGGCGTCGACTGGTCGCGGAACTCCTGGGGTCGGGTGACCAGTCCCCCGGCGCCGTCCCCGTCTTCCTCCCCCGCCTCGGTGAAGTAGAGCGTGCCCGCGTCGGGGTCCCAGAACCGGGCGTGGATCTCCCGGGCGAGGTCGAGCGCGAACGCGAGGTGGTCGGAGTCGCCGGTCGCCCCGTAGCAGTCGAACGCCCCGCGGGCCAGGAAGGCGTAGTCCTCCAGGTAGCCGTCGACCTTCACGTCGCCGTCCTTGTACCGGCGGCGGAGGCGCCCCTCGTCGGCGTCCCAGAGGCGGTCGCGGACGAACGACAGCGCCGTCGTCGCACGGTCGGTCAGTCCCGGGTCGAGCACGCGCCCGCCGAGGGCGAACGCCGAGATGGCCAGCCCGTTCCAGCCCGCGAGCACCTTCTCGTCGCGGGGCGGTCGGGGGCGCTCCGAGCGGGCCTCGAACAGGTCCGTCCGGGCGTCGACGAGGCGGTCACGCACCTCGTCGGCCGACAGGTCGCGCGTCTCGGCGAGGTCCGCGTAACTCGCGGCGACCGTCGGGACGGTCGTCCCGCGCTCGAAGTTGCCGCCGGCGGTCACGCCGTAGCGCTCCTTCACCAGCGTCGCGGTCAGGTCGTCGTCGACCGCCGCCTCGACCTCGCCGGGCGTCCAGACGTAGAAGGCACCCTCGGTCGGGGCGCCGCCGCCGCGCGACGCCGGGGGGCGGCTCCGGGCGTCGAGCGTGCTGTAGAACCCCCCTTCGGGATGGGAGAGTTCCCGTTCGACGAACGCGAGCGACTCCTGGGCGACGGTCGCGTAGCGCGACGCGCCGGTCAGCCGGTGGGCCTGCAGGTAGACCCGGGAGAGCTCCGCGTTGTCGTACAGCATCTTCTCGAAGTGGGGGACCGTCCACTCGCGGTCGGTGGCGTACCGGTGGAAGCCGCCGCCGATCTGGTCGTACATCCCGCCGGCGGCCATGGCGTCGAGCGTCCCGACGGCGACCTCCCGGGCGTCGTCCCGGCCGGTCACGGCGTGGGTCGCGAGCAGGAGGTCGATCCGCGGGGGCTGTGGGAACTTCGGTCCGGAGCGGTTGAACCCGCCGTGCTCGCGGTCGGCGCTGCGGAGCACGGCGTCGGCCGCCGCCTCCAGTACCTCGGCGTCGGGCGGCTCCGCGGCCGCCTCGGGCGTCTCCTCCAGGCGATCGACCAGCGCCGCCGTCCACTCGTCGGCGCGGGCCTCGATCTCGTCCCGGCTCTCCGTCCAGGACTCGGCGATGTCCTCGAGCAGGTCGAGAAAGCCCGGCGAGCCGCGCTTGGCCTCCCGCGGGAAGTAGGTGCCGACGTAGAAGGGCTTGCCCTCCGGCGTGAGCCAGGCCGAGAGCGGCCACCCGCCGCGGCCGGTCACGAGCTGGCAGACGGTCATGTAGATGCTGTCGAGGTCCGGCCGCTCCTCGCGGTCGACCTTGATCGGGACGAAGTCGTCGTTGAGCACCTCCGCCACCGCCTCGTCGGCGAAGCTCTCCTCCTCCATCACGTGACACCAGTGACAGGCCGAGTAACCGATCGAGAGGAAGATCGGCACGTCCCGCTCGCGGGCCTCCGCCAGGGCCGCCTCGTCCCACGGCTGCCAGTCGACCGGGTTGTCTGCGTGCTGGCGGAGGTACGGACTCTCCTCCTCGGCGAGCCGGTTTCCCCCTCCGTCTGCGGTCATACTCGTCGTTGCCGGCCCGGACGGGTAAACCCGGTCACTCGATCCCGACCCCCCACTTGAAGGCACACGGGCCCGGGGTCCGTGACGGATGGCGGACGGCTCCCCCGGCGGTCGACCACGCTCTACCCCGTGACCGCGACGGCCGTCCTCGCGCCGCTCGCGGGCACCAATGGGCCCGGAACGGGCCGCATCGGGGCACTCGTCACGGGGGTCTGCCTCCCCGGCGCGGTCGTCGCGCTCGGCAACGGTCGGCCGGCCCGCTACCGGAGCTCGACGGAACTTCTGGTCGCCGGCCTCGGCTGTTACGGGGGCGGGCTCGCGGCGGGGGGTGGCCGGGTCGCTGCCGGCGCTCGCGGCCGCGCTGGGCCTGTTCGGCCTGGGGCACGGTCTGGTCCAGCTCCCCTTCGCCGCCGCGCTCGGCGGCCTGGCCCCGGACCGCTTCCGCGGCGGGGTGATGAGCCTGCGGACGAGCGTCATCCTCGCGGCCCAGGCCGTCGGGTCGGCGCTCCTCACCGCGCCGGCCGCGGCGGTCGGCTATCCGGCGCTCCTGTTCGCCGGTGGGGTCGGGGGAGTCGCGGCCGCCGTTGTCGGAATCCTCGCGCTCCGGGCGTGAGACGGCGGCAATCGGTCCCGTGTCGACCGGTGGTGGGGGTGGTCGAAGGGTAACACTTACACTCCGATGCACCCCCCAATCGGTATGGACGAGACGGTCCTGCTTGTCGGGGGCGGCGGGCGCGAGCACGCCATCGCGCGGGCGCTCGCCGACGACTGCACCCTGCATGCGTGTGCGAGCAACCGCAACCCGGGCATCGCCGACCTCGCGGCGGGATTCGAGGCCGTCGAGGAGCGCGACGCCGAGGCGATCGTCGCGTACGCGAGCGAGGTGGACGCGACGCTCGCCATCATCGGGCCGGAGTCGGCGCTGGAGGCCGGCGTCGCCGACGCGCTCGCGGACGCCGGCGTCTTCCCCTTCGGACCGCGGACCGAGGCGGCACGGATCGAGACGGACAAGGCCTATCAGCGGCGGTTCATGCGCGAACACGACGTTCCCGGCTGCCCGGAGTTCGAGACGTTCGAGGACGCCGACGCCGCCGCCACCTACGTCGAGGCGGTCGAGGGCGACGTCGCGGTCAAGCCCCGAGGGCTGACCGGGGGGAAGGGCGTCCGCGTCTCGGGCGACCAGTTGAGCAAGTCCGAGACCGTCGAGTACGTCCGCGAGAGCGGGTACGACGAGTGGGTGATCGAGGAGCGCCTGGTCGGCGAGGAGTTCACCGTGCAGGCGTTCGTCCACGACGGGGACGTGCGCCCGACCCCCGCCGTCCAGGACCACAAGCGCGCCTACGAGGGCGACGAGGGGCCGAACACCGGCGGGATGGGCTCCTACAGCGACGCCGCCTTCCACCTCCCGTTCATGGCCGCCGAGGACTACGACCGCGCGGTCGAGATCCTGGAGGCGACCGTCGACGCGCTCGACGACTACACCGGCGTGCTCTACGGGCAGTTCATGCTCACGGCCGACGGGCCGAAGGTCGTCGAATACAACGCCCGCTTTGGCGACCCGGAGGCGATGAACACCCTGCCGGTGATGACGACGCCGCTCCTGGACGTTCTGGTGGCCGCCCGGAACGGCGATTCCCTGCCCCAACTCGCCTTCGATGCCCGGGCGACCGTCTGCAAGTACGCTGTGCCGGCGGGCTACCCGACCGACCCCGAGGCCGGCGCGCGCGTGACCGTCGACCCCGACTCGGTCGGCGACGCCCTGCTCTTCTACGCCAGCGTCGACGAACGCGAGGACGGCCTCTACACCACCACCTCGCGGTCGTTCGCCGCCGTGGGTGTCGCCGACACCATCGAGGCCGCCGAGCAGCAGGCGAGCGACGCGCTGGCGGCCGTCGGCGACGGCCTCCGGGTCCGCGAGGACGTGGGGACGCCGTCGCTGGTCGCCTCGCGGGTCGAGCACATGGACGAGTTGCGCGGGGGATAGGCGGCGGAGCGGCCGGGCGTACCGACGCAAGCGGTATGTGGGACGGCCGCGAACCCGACGACGTGCGCGAGGAGCCAGCGGGAGACGACGTGCGCGAGGAGCCAGCGGGAGCGGCCGCGGCGGCCGGCGACGCGAACCGTTTCGACCGCCTCGACCGTCACCCGACTCCCGGCGTCCCGAACGCGCTGTGGCGCTGGCCCGACGCCAAGTCGCCCATCCGGGTGATGATCAACTACGTCGTCGTGTGGCTGGCCCGGGTCGTTCCGAGCCTCCGGGCGCGCAACTGGCTGCTCCGGCGCCTCGGCGCGACCGTCGAACCGGGGGTCGCGTGGGGGCTGGAGGCGACCCCGGACGTGTTCTGGCCGGAACTGGTGACGCTCCGCGAGGGCGCCATCGTCGGCTACGACGCCACCCTCCTCTGTCACGAGTTCCTGCGCGAGGAGTACCGGACCGGCGCGGTCGTCGTCGGGGAGGGCGCGATGGTCGGCGCGGGGGCGGTCGTGCTCCCGGGCGTGGAGATCGGCGCGGACGCACAGGTGGCGGCGAACTCGCTCGTCGCCGCGGACGTCCCGGCGGGGACGACGGTGGCCGGCGTGCCGGCGGAACCGGTCGAGCGCGACGGGTGAGGCGGGCGCGCCGCTGCGCCGCGCGACTGTCGCCACACCACGACTGCGATCACTCCCGAATCCGGACGACGCCCTCCGAGAACGCCTTGGCGTTCGGGACGATGAACACCTCGCCGTCGGCCTCGACTTCGGTGACGAACAGGTCGATGTCCTGGACCACGCCGCGGTGGCCGGCGACCCGGACCTCGTCGCCGATGCCGTACGGTTCGGTGAGCAGGAGGTAGATGCCCGCGGCGGCGGAGGTGAGCAGGGGGCGGAAGGCGACGGTGCTCAGGACGACCAGCGCGAAGACGTACGCGGCGAGCAGAACCACCAGCGCGAGGACGGCGACGCCGACCTGTGCGAGGGCGACGAGCGTCGCGACGAAGACCACGCTGTACTTCGCGACCGTCGGGACGATCCCGGCCTGGGGGAGTTTCACCCCGCTGAGTCGGTCGTCGATGGCGAGTTCGACCTTGTCGCCGATGAGCAGGCCGACGAGCAGAACGAACGCGGCGACGAACAGTTGCGGGAGGAAGCCGGTCACCTCGTTCCAGAACCGGTCGGCGATGCCGATCTGGACGACCGAGAGGGCGGCGAGCACGGCGACCCCGAGCACGAAGTAGGCGGTCAGCGCCCCAACGATGGCGACGGTCGAGGTGCCGAAGTCGCCGGCGGTCCGCTCGAAGGCCGTCCCCTCGACGAGTTTCGGGACGCCCATGCGTTCGAGCAGCCGCCGGGCGAGGCGGCCGGCGGCGATGCCGAAGACGATGCCGGCCGCGAGCACTCCGGCGGCCACCCAGATCCGGAGCGGGAGCGATGCGAACATCTCCAGGAGGTCGCCGACGGCATCCATCCTCAGTACGCCTCCGGATCGAGTTCGAGTATCAGGCTGCCGCCCTTGAACGCCCGGACGAGGCCGTCCGACTCCGAGAGGACGATGGCCGTCGCGTTCGTGTCGCGGGTGATGGCCCCGCCGGCCATGTGGCGGGCGCCCAGTCCCTTCGGGATGTCCACCCCCTCTGCGCTGGGTTCCAGATAGCGATAGGCGGAGACGATCTTTCCCGCGTCGGAGATGACGAAGGCGCCGTCGAGCCGCGAGAACTCCTTGAGCATCACGTTCACGATCGGGTCACCGACGTGGACGTGGGACTTCTCGAAGGGGTTGTACGAGAGCGGCCGGGACTTGTTCATCACCTTGCCCGCGTCCCCGACGACGAACAGCGCCCCGACCGGCTTGCCCTTCTGGCCCTTCTTGCCGAGTTCGATGGCGACCTCGAACACGTCGCGGATGACGCCCGGATCGGCCCGCGAGTTGACGAACAGGTCGTAGAGCCCCGACCGCATCGACCCGGTCGCTCGGACGCGAATCAGGGCGTCGGAGTCGTCGAAGACCCCGACCCAACAGGCGAGGGTGTCGCCCTCCTCGACGAACTCGCGGTCGAGCGCCCCCTCGATCCCGAACCGGATCCGGTCGGACACGTCGTCGAACGAGAGCGGCAGTTCCACGAACTGCTCCGCGTCGACGTCGTTCTCCTCGGCCACGACGATCACGTCGACCGCTGCCGCCGGCCCCTCCTCGGTCCCGACGGCCTGCTCGTAGCGCGCGCGGCTCGGCGCGAACAGCGCGAGGGCGTCGACGTCGGCCACCAGGTCGCCGAGGAGGTCGGTCAGCGTCGACATCGGCCGAAAAACGCGCGGCGCGTGATAAAGGCTTGTGGCACACGTCTGTCGGACGTCATGCGATCCGCGGGGACGCGGACCGGGGCAGCGGGATCAGGGACCGACAGTATAAGTGTGCTCCGGCCGGACCGACCGGCGTGCATCCGCGTCGATTCACCGCCGTGGCCGTCGTCGTCGTCGCCGTGGCACCGATCGTCACGCTGCTCGGCGTGTTCGCGTTCGGGGCGCCGCTCGCCTTCCGGGGGAGCATCGCGGCCTCAGCGATCGTCCTGCTGATCTTCGCCGCCGACAACCTCCGTGCCGTCAGTGAGACGGGTCGCCCCTCCTTCCCGTCGGCCGTCGTCGCCACGGTCCTCGGCCTGTGGCTCACCGTCGCACCGATCGTCTACAACGCGGGGTTCGCCCCGACGGCCCTGACCCAGTTCGCCGGCCTCCTCGCGGCCGCGTTCAGCGCCCACACCGCGCTGGACGCCCTGACCGAGATGGTGACCGGACGGGCCGCGGGCGCCCAGGGCTCGTCGTTCGACTCCGAGGAGTACGGCGACGTAACCGATCCGTTCGGCGACGGCTGAGCCGCGCCGCAATCTAGACCCCCGTCCCGGGTCGCCGATGCGAGTCGAGCGACCCGGCTGCGGCCCCGAACCGCCACACACGGATCGGGAGTTTCACCCGGCCCACGGCCCCCAAACCGCGCGTTTCAGGAGTCTACGGATGCGGACAAACGGATCCCGTATCGTATCCGTACAGAAATATGTCCGATGGAATATTTGATCAGCTTTCCGGGCGTTCCGGAAATATTTAACTTATCGTGGTGTGAGCGAGGTACAGAGGGTCCGGAACGGCTCTCCGGGACGCGGGGTGGGTTCCGCGGACACCAAGGCGATTCGACATGTCCGCGACGGACAACCCCGGGAAACACCCAGAACCAGAACAATGTCCGAGGACAACGACAAACGGCGGTTCGCGCTCCGGGAGAACGGCGAGGAAACCAGCGTCTTCACCGGGAACTACCCCCGGCAGGCGGCCCTGAAAGCCGCCAGACAACTCGATCCGACGGCCGGGAGCGAGGACGAGGCCGAGGCTGACGCCACGGAGATCCGCCTCCGCGAACACGGCACCGACACCGTGCACGTCTACGACGCGTGGGCGTGGGAGGAGGAAGCGCCCGACGACGGCCCGGACTGGCTCGGCGACACCGTCACCCAGGCCAACGTGAGCAAGGAGGGCGTCGAGCACCTGGAGGAGTAGCGGGCGGCGAGGTCCGCGCCAACCGCCTGCATCGACCGGCGTCCGTTAGCCGCGCGTAGCGCAGGCGGTGAGAAGGCGACCGACGGCCGCGTCCCCGTCGATCGGATCGCGAGCGGCTGCTTCCATCGCTCGGTTCCGATCGTGCCTCGTTGCGCGATACGGGGGGAAACGGACGCCGGGACGGGTCCGACGAGTGGTGACTACTCCCGGTCCGTCGTCGCCCCTCCGACCGCGTCCGTCGCGTCCTGTGGCGCTCCCGGCGCCGCCCCGACCTTTCCGCAGAGGGGACGGTGTAGGGTCGGGTCGTCGTCCCGTTCCCACGCCCGGCCGTGCATCACGGTTCTTCGGCCCGCTCGACCGCGTTGACACAGCAGTCCGGATCGCCGACCTCAGTTGACGTCGACGATTTCGACGTCGAACTCCAGCGTCTCGCCCGCGAGAGAGTGGTTGAAATCGACGCGGACGATCTCCGAATCGGCCTGCGTGATCTCGCCGAGGTCACCGTTCTCCGTCTCGATGTACGCGCCTTCGTCGGGCGTTTGCCCGCCGACCATCTGCGTGAACTCCTCGGCATCGAACTCCCGAACTCGCTCGTCGGTCCACTCGCCGTATCCCTTCTCGGGCGGGATCGTCACGGTGGGCGTAGCACCGTCTTCCAGGCCGATCAGCGCCTCCTCGAGTCCCTCGATAACCCGTTCCGCTCCGACCTCGACCGTCAGGGACGTGTACTCGCGGTCCGGCTGCGCGTCGTCCAGCCCCGTCTCCTCAGCAACGGACTCGCGTGTCGTGTCGAAAACGGTGCCGTCGTCCTGTCGCCCGGTGTACTCGATCGTAACGGAATCGCCAGTTGTGATCGTCACGGAGGAATGAGGGGTGCTGTACGGATAAGGGATTGTATCGAGATACGGGATCCTCCGTCCACTCCGGATCGTACCCGAAATTCCTTTTCCGGACCTCGGAGCCTGACGAGCGCGGGGACCGGCCGCTATCGCTCGGTCGATGGCGTGACACCCCTCGGACGAATCCGGGAGACCATCCATCCGGGTGTGAGCGCGGCGTCTGACCTGTTCGCTCTCCTGGAACCCGCGGCGACCCTCTCCGCTATGATCGTTGGGGCGCACGGGGCTATCAGCGGGGATCGTTACCGGCCGCGCGGAATCGGGGACGCTTACCCGCGACGACGGCGATCCGGTCCGTCGACTCAACCGCCCGCTTCGAAAACTCTCCCGGCTTCCCGCCGACGTCAGCCGGAGTGAACGGGCAATCGATACTCCGTACCTGCTCGTGTCGGAGGGGCTCCGGACGACGGACCCTCGTCGTAGCCGATGTTCGAGTCTCGCGCCGTTCGACGGGCGCCTACTCGTGTCCCGCGTCCCCATCCGTTGGCGGGTAGTTTCGTCCGACGCGGAGCACCCGTAGTCGACCGGTAACGAGCGCGAGGGCGAATCCAACACCGTGTGCGACGGAGGGCGACTCCCGGCCCAGCAGTCAGGACAGTCACCGCGAGTGCACCACCAGCCAACAGGAGTAGCTTGGCACGTCGCCCGATCTCCAGCCGAACGAGCAAGCCCCCAGTGAGCGGGTTCCCGGCGAGTGCGTACCCGTACAGCGCGAGGATCGCACCGCTGGCCCCCAGGACCGCCGTCGGCCGACCGACGAGTCCGCCGACGACCGACTGCGATACTCCGGCCACCATCCCGGTCAGGAGAACGAAGATGTGGAACCGAGTGCGGGTCGTGAATCGTTCGAGCGGGAAGCCGACGAGAGCGAGTGCGACGGCGTTGGGGACGAGGTCCCGGACCGGCATGGGCGTAGACGCTGGTAACGAGCGTCCACGGCCGCGTCATCGGCGTAGCGAGAGCGAACCACGCCGTCCCCAGTCCGACGAGGTCGCCGATCTGCTGGAGGAGGAAAACGACGGCAAAGACGACGAGTAAGTCAACTGTGGGGCTCTCGAACCGGTGCATCCACCGGAGGCGTAGGGGAGAAGAAGGAAAGAGTAGCGGGGGAAGGCAAATATCCCCGCGCGCCATAACAAGCGGCTATGGCCCTCCTGTTCGGCACCGAAAGCGGCATATACCGCACTCCGGACGTGGAGTTCGACGACGCCACCAAAGCACTTGACGCGGGGCGAGTCATGCGGGTGCGACGATTCGGGGGGTCGGACGGCACGTTCGCGTGTACGAAGACCGGCCTCTATCGGTCGATGGACGGCGGGGAAACGTGGACCGGACTGGGCGTCCCCCGGGAGGAGGTCTATGCCGCCTGTACGAGTCCGAACGGCGACCGTCTGTACGCCGGAACGCATCCGGCCCATCTCTACGTGAGCGTCAACAGTGGGGATTCGTGGCGTGAACTCGAAGGACTCCAGGAGCTTCCCTCGCGGGACGACTGGTACACCCCGAGACATCGGAACGAGGCCCACATCCGAAGTCTCGATACCCATCCGGACGCGCCACACCGGGTCATTGCCGGCGTCGAGGTCGGGGGCGTTCATCTCAGCGAAGACGAGGGAGTGACGTGGACCGAGCGTCGGGACGGTGTCCACGACGACGTTCACCACGTACTGGTCCTCGGATCTGCGGAGTACATCGCGTCCTGTGGTGACGGCCTCTATCGCACGCGAGATGCCGGCCACTCCTGGATGCGGTTGGACGGGGACCTGTCCCGCCGGTACTTCCGCGAAGCGATCGTCCACGACGGCCGACTGTACGCCGCTGCTGCTCGCTCATCGCCGGGAACGTGGAGCGGTGACTCCGGTGCGGACGCCGCGCTGTTCGTCTCGGACGACGACGGAGGGACGTTCAGCACGCCCGACTACCCCGGAAAGCCCCGGGAAGTCGTCCTCGCGTGGGCGGTGGCGGACGACCGGGTCGTCGCCGGGACCAACGACGGACGCGCACTCGTCGAGTCGAACGGGGAGTGGGAGACGGTCGGTCGGCTCCCCTCGGCGATCCGATCGCTGTGTGCGACCTGATCGAGCGCAAGTCGGTTCTCGACCCGGAACCACGAGGCCGGGCTCAACTGTTTCCGGGCCGTCGGCCAATCCGAAAAAACAGCAAGAATGCGGTAGTGCGCGGGACCGGATTCGAACCGGCGGACCCCTACGGGACAGCGTCCTAAGCGCTGCGCCGTTTCCTGGCTTGGCTACCCGCGCTGTGTCCCCGATTCCGGGGCTGACACCGGTGTTTTGGTCCGAACCGTGTTAAACCCCGTTCCGGTACAGCCCCTACCGCTGTTGTCGTTCCGGGATTGTCTTCTCAAAGTTCGGGAATCGACAAACGTCGCTATTAGTGGCGCAAATGACAGCCTGAATAGAGAGCGCGTACTCCTCATACGAAATTTGCCGGAATAGAGACGAATTTGCAAAAGGGGTACACCGCAAAACCTATACTCTACAGGGGAAACAAGATTATAATGAAGAATAATGATGTATCCAGGCGGGAAGTGTTGGGAAGCGTCGGGGCTGCCGGGGTCGGTGCGCTCGTCCTGGGGACAGAGACTGTAGAGGCCCAGAGTCCGGACCGGCATATCGTCGGGTGTGAGTCCAAGGCTGCAACCAACGCAGCGAAGCGAAAGGCCGACTCGGTATATCGGGTTATCGAACTCGGCCAGTACCCCACGGCGGTCGCGGGGGTGTTCCCCGAGCAGGTCCTCGAACAACTCAAACGGCGGAGCGACGTCGAGTACGTCGAAGAGGACATCACGCTCGAAACCGTGGGCCAGACGCTGCCGTGGGGAATCGATCGGGTAGACGCCGACAGAGCACACGCTAACGGTGAAACCGGTGGCGACGACGGGGGCGATGGGGGTGACGGAGATGACGATCCCAATGGTGCCGACATCGCGATCGTTGACACCGGGATCGACCCGGACCACCCTGACCTCAAGCCGAACCTCGGGAAAGGGAAAGCGTTCGCGAGTGGCCACTGGGATGACGACAACGGGCACGGCACTCACGTCGCTGGAATCGCCGACGCGGTCGACAACAGCGAGGGCGTCGTCGGCGTCAGCACCCGGGCGACACTCCACGCGGTACAGGTCTGTAACGGCGGCGGCATGTGTTCCGCGTCCGATATCGCTGCCGGCCTCGAATGGGCGGCCGACCAGGGCTACGACGTCGCCAATCTGAGCCTCGGCGGGGGGTACTCCGAAACCATCGATAACTCCGGCAAGTACGCCTACGACAAGGGCGTCCTCCTCGTCGCAGCAGCGGGCAACGACGGGCCATGTTCGGACTGCGTGAGCTATCCCGCGGCGAACGAGGAGTTCATGGCCGTCAGCGCCACGACGTCGACCGATTCGCTTGCTGGCTTCTCCTCGACCGGCCCCGAAGTCGAGCTGGCGGCACCTGGCAAGGACATCTACTCGACATACGATGGTGGCGGATATGAGACTCTCTCCGGGACGTCGATGGCGTCGCCGCACGTGGCCGGTGCTGGCGGTCAGTTGATGGACAACGGGTACGCGAACGCCACGCAATCGAGCTCGGACGCGGAAAGTAGCGATCCGTATCCCTCGAGTCCGGGTGGCGCCCGCAGTCAGCTTCAGGATACGGCGGAGGACGTCGGCCTGACGAGCGACGAGCAAGGCGAGGGACTCGTCGACGTCGAGGCGGCGCTCGGACTGGGCGGGCTGAGCGTCGATAGCCTCTCCGTAACGGAGGACGAGACGAGCGACGGCGACGCGGAGTTCGACGCCTCCTGGTCGGTGAGCGACCCCGAAGGCGAACTGGATACGCTCGAACTCGTCCTCTACGACACGACCGCCGGCTCGCAGGACGACTCCGCGACGCCGAGCGTCTCGGGCGACAAGGCGAGCGGCACCACGCACCTCGTCGCGTCAGGTGACGAGGCCAGCGGCCACAGCTACGACGTCACCGCGACGGTCACTGATGCAGACGGGAACACGGCGTCCAAGACGGTCAGCACGTCGGAGACGGAGGACACGCCCACGGTCGACAGCCTCTCGCTCTCCGAGGTCGAGACCAGCGACTCGGACGCGGAGTTCGACGCGGACTGGCAGGTGAGCGACAACGATGGCGACCTCTCCTCAGTGGACCTGATACTCACGGACACTGATGACGGCGAGACGGAAGACGATCCGGCAGCGATGAGCGTCTCTGGTGACTCCGCGAGTGGAACGACGCGGCTGGTCGCCTCCGGTGAGGACGGCAGCGGCCACACGTACGAGGTCACTGCGACCGTGTCGGACACGGACGGAACCACGGGGTCCGACAAGGCGACCGCGACGGAGGGCGAGAGTTCGGGCAGCTCAAGCGATATGTACGTCCATGATCCGACGTTTGACGAGAAGAGTTACGGGCCGGGTGGGTCGTTCGACGACCTGATGACGACGGTGACGATCCGGCAGGATAGTGACGCCGATGGAACCGCGGAGAGTAGCGATGATCCGGTGGAGAACGCGACGGTCGATATGACGCTCTCGGTCGACACGAACGGCGACGGATCCTACGACGACGGCAGCTGGAGCTTCTCCGGTGATACGGATTCGAATGGCCAGATCGAATTCACGCTGAAGAAAGCGCCTGATGGCGATTACGAGGCCGACATCACTAACGTCACGCACAGCACCTACAGCTGGGACAGCAGTCTGGACGTCGAGGAGCCGGACTACTACTGCAACTTCCCAGGAGGGAGCGAATGTTAACTTAAACGCTGACTGTACCGCAGTACGGCGATTAGTTGTCCGGGCTGACTGACAATCAAGCTCGTAACCGATCCACCGAATCGCCGATGTTCGGTGAGTCCAGCCGAAGTGTTTGATCACAGAATGGTTTAAAACGCCTTCCCGGAGATGACCCCCCTATCCTAATTCCATCTGGCGATTTTGCTTAACTTAACGCGAGGACGAGAACAACGGCAGGACCTACGAGATCGAGTTAGTCGTCACGATACCGCCGGCGACGCCGTGTCCGCTACCGCGCAGGAGGTTGAGGACGGCTCATGACCTCATCCCGGATCGCTGGTTTTCGGTTGTTTTGTGACGATTGATGTCTATCAACGAGCGGCTCACGGGTGAGGACGAAATTCCGGAGGAAACAGCACGAGAACTCCGGCTTACAGAACGGTTCGAGGGGCGGGGTCATCTATGCCCGGGACCGGATTCGAACCTCGCCGAGGCGGTCCCCTCCGCTGTGCTCGGACGCTACGACTCGTCTGGCTCAAATCGCTCCCGCTCTTCGCTCACTTCGTTCGCCCATGCGCGGGACCGGATTCGAACCGGCGGACCCCTACGGGACAGCGTCCTAAGCGCTGCGCCGTTTCCTGGCTTGGCTACCCGCGCGCGACCGGCCGTAGGCCGAACCGTTCAAAGAACCTGTCGTTCCCTGAGGCTTAATCCGGTGGCCCGCGTAGAGTCACGCATGCACCGTGCGCGGGACCGGGTGGAACACGAGGAGTGGCTGTCGCGCATCGACGCGGCCGCCGCCGACCTCGACCTGGACGCCGAGGCCCGCGCGAACGCGGTCGACCTCTTCCTGTCGCATATCCCGGAGGGAGAGCGATCGAAACGGGCCGTCGCGGCCGCGAGCCTCTACGCCGGGGCGCTGGTCGCCGGCGAGGAGCGCTCCCAGTCGGCGGTCGCCGACGCGCTCGACGCGAGTCGGCTGAGCGTCCAGCAGCGATGGAAGGACCTGCTCGCGGACGCGGGGTTCCGGGTCCCGGACTGGTAGCCGACGGGGGAGTCGACCGGCGGCCGCCGCGCCGGGCCGGCGCCTACTCCGGCCGGGTCGCCTGCCGACCCTCGCGCTCCGGCGTGAGGTTGCCGTGCTGATCGATCTCGCCCCGGACGATCCGTGTCGCCGAGATGGGGTCGCCGTCGGCGGCCGGGACGTGATCGACCACCTCGACGCGAAGCGGCTCCAGTCCGCGGTCCTCGCGGATGTCGTTGATGGCGTCCGCGCCGGGGCGGGTCTCGGGCGACACGACGATGGCGTCGAACCCGCGCTCGACGGCGATGCCGGTCGGCTCGTCGAGCCGGCGGATCTCGAACGAGCGACCGTGGCGCTCGGCGAACGGGTCGAGTTCGGCCCGGAGGTCGCGCTCGCGCTCGCGGTACGGGCGCACGTACCGCTCCTCGGCCCGCGTGCGCTCCGCCAGGTCGTCGCTCGTGAGGCCGACGGTGACGTCACCCAGGCCGAACGCCCGCGCGAACAGGGCCCGGTGGCCATCGTGGACGGGGTCGAACGTCCCCCCCAGCGCGACGTGCATACCGCCGCCAGGACGGCGAGTCATATAAATGCGGGCGGCCGCTCAGTCGTCGGCCCCCTCGACGGTGATGCGGACCGGCTCGGCGTCCGAATCGGTCCCGTCCCCGTCGCCCAGCCGGTCGTCGAGCCGGAAGACGGCGTTGAGGCCGTCCTGGACCTCCGCGGCGAGTCCCCGGACGAGTTCCCCCGGGGGGATGGACCGGTACTCGTAGGGATTGTTGCCGGCGCCGGCGCTCTCGCGCTTCCGACGCGTGACCAGGTGTTCCTCGTGGAGTTCGGCCAGTGCCTCGCGGACGGTGCTCGGGTAGAGACCGGTGCCCTCGGCCACCTCGTCGCTCGTCGAGTCGGGGTGACTGCGGAGGTAGATGTAGATCAGCGCTCGGGTCTCCGTGTCGAGCAACCATGCCAGCAGGTCCACGACGCCCTCGTCGAACTCCGCGAGGGCGCGGTCGGCTCCGCGCTCCAGCCGCTCCCGTACGGTCGTCGACTCGTCGTCCGCGTCGGCCCCGTCGGGGCTGTCGTCGGTTGCCATGGTCTTGCGCGAGGGTGTGTGGTACCCTCACTTAACGTTTGTCGCGGACCCGAGCGGTGGATTCACACGTACGACAGCACTTCGTCGCCGATCAGTTCCAGGCAGTCCCGGGTCCGCTCGTAAGGGAGTCCCGGCCAGTGACAGCGGAGCACGACGTGGCTCGCGTCGAGGTCACGCTCGTAGCGCTCGATGGCGTCGAGGGCGTCGGCGGGCGTCCCCAGCACGAATCGGTCCTCGGCCAGCGCGTCGAACGGCCGGCGGAGGTCCGATTCGTCCGCCATCGCCTCGTCCTGCCCCCAGTCCACGTACGCCCGGTACTTGTCCGCGAGATACTCGCGGGCCGTCTCGACGGCCGCCTCGCGGGTCGGCGCGACGAACGCCTCCCGCAGGACCGGGACGGTCGTCGACCCGCCGCGCTCCTCGCGGATCGGATCGTAGCGCTCGGCCTTCTGCGCGGCGACCTCGTCGAGCGTCGCGTGGGGGTTGACGAACCAGGCGTCGGCCAGTCGGGCGGCCCGCTCGACCGCGGAATCCGCGTTCGCGGCCATCCACACCGGCACCTCGTCGGGGCGCACCGGTATCGTCGCGTCCTCGACCGCGTAGTGCTCGCCCGCGTAGGTGACCTCGCGCTCGCGCAGGAGTCGCGTCGCGAGTTCGACGCACTCGACGGTCCGCGGAGTCCGCTCCGCCTTCGGGACGCCGAAGGCCTCGAACTCGACGTCGCGGTAGCCCGCACCGATGCCGAGGACGGTTCGACCGTCGTGGAGCGCGTCGAGCGTGCCGATCCGCTCGGCGAGGTCGACCGGGTGGTGGAAGGGCGCGAGGACGACGCCGGTGCCGAGTTCCGTCCCCGTCCCGTCGAGTTCGGCGGAGAGCCGGGCGAGAACCGGGAGCAACTGGAGCTGGGTGTAGTCCGAGAGGTAGTGCTGACCGGCGCTGACGTGGTCGAAGCCGACTGCAGCGGCCGTGCGGGCCAGGTCGAGCAGCCCATCCCGGAGTTCCCGTGCCGTCCGCTCCGGCGCGTCCTGCGGGTTCAGATAGACCCCGACCTTCATGCCGTCGCCTTGGGTGGCGTCGACTTATGGGTTCCCACCGGGCGGTCGCCCAGTACCGGTCCGAGGGTTCCACCGGTCGCGCAGATCGGAGCCGACGGCCACCACCAGTCGCGGGATCCGACGGCCCGCGCCGGTCGCGTAGACCCCGTCCGCCGGTCCCGCCCGCCCGAACCCTTTTTCCCTGCTGCGTCGTCTCCCCCACTATGGGCGACTTCGACCTCGACCTCCGCGGCGCGGAGGAACAGCTGACGGAGGGCGGCGACGCCGACCCCGGCGACGTCGTCCTCGGCGTTCTCGACGGGAGCACGGATCCCGAGGAGTGGGTGGCGGCCATCGGGGCGGGGAAGGTGCTCGTGCTCGCCGTGGAGGGCGACGTCAACCGGCGGGCGGCGGGGTTCGCCCGCGACGTGGCCGACATGGGCGGGACGCTGATGCACTTCCGGGACTTCCTGATCGTGACGCCGGACGGGATCGAGATCGACAACGACCGACTCAACTGATCCGGCGGGCCTCGGTCCCGCACTCCGCACACCTGACCGCGTAGGTGGGGCCGTCCGCGCCGCCGTTCCCGTTCCTGTCGCCGTCCGCTCCGCCGTCGTCAACCCGAATCGTCTCCTGTCTCGTCCGCTCGTCACACGACGGGCACTCCTCCTCGATGACCGCCCGGTCGCTCGCCTTCGGCGCACCGACGGCGACCACCCGGGTCCCGTCCACTGTGGCCCGCGCCCGGTTCCGGCGGCCGGGCGGCACGAAGAACGCCTCGTCGGCCCCGACGCGGCGGGTGCCGTCCGGGGTCTCGACGGCGAGCGCCCCCGCTATCACGTAGAACAGTTCCTCGTGGTCGGGGTGGTGGTGGTAGCCCCAGGGCAACTGCTCGCCGGCGTCGGCCTCGTAGACGTTACAGCCGAACGCCGTCGCCCCGACCGCCTCGTCGAGTTCCTTCTTCGTCCGCGCCGGCGAGAGTCCGTCGGGGAGGTCGGACAGGGCGACCTTCCGGTAGTCGTCGGACCCGTCCTCGTCGTCCATCTCGTCCGGAGTGTCCATACCGCGTCCGTCGGCGGCGCGACGGTTAACCTGACCGTTGGCCGTCGGTCAGCGGCCGTCCGTCGCGCCGCCATCACCGGCGGCCGCGTCCGGCGCGAGGAACGTCAGGACGTGGCCGTCCTCGTCCCGGACCCGAACCCCGCCGTCGACCCGTTCCCGGCCGTGGCCGCCGACCGCCGCGGCGGCCGCCCCCGGCTCCGACGCGACGAAGGCGAGGTCGACGTGGACGCCGCCGCGCGCGCCGGCGAGCCCGCGCTGGGGCTCCCAGAGTTCGAGGTCGATCGGTCCCGAGAGCCGAACCCGTCGGCGCTCGTCGCCGCGATCGCTCGGCTCGAAGCCGAGCGAGCGGTAGGTGCGCTCCGCGCGGTCGAGGTCGCGGACCTCCAGCACCACCTCGAAGACGCCGTCGAGGGCCGGGCCGGCGTCGCCCGGCGTCGCCGCCACCTCCACGCAGTTGCGGTCGGGGTCGAAGGCGTAGAGCGACCGGAAGGCGCCGAAGTCGTGTTCCGCCGGGTCGATGTCCGCGAACCGGGCCCGCCACGCGCCGAGCGACCCGTCGACCCCCCTGAACGCGTAGTGGACGTGGAGGCCGCCGCGCGGGTCGCCGCCCGGAGCGCGGAGGACGAGGTCCGTGTCGCCCACCGGGTACGTCCGCGTGCGGTCCGTGACGCGGCGCGGATCGAGGCCCAGGCGCTCCTCGTAGAAGCGGGCCGCGGCGGCGAGGGATTCGACCTCCAGTCCAAGGCGGGCGAAGCCGGCGAGCACGCCGGGCGTACGTCCCCCGCGACAAAAGGCCCCTCGGCGACGGGAGGGTGGCGCGGCCATCGAGCGACGCGGCGACGGGGGGCAACAACTTATGCACCGCCCGTCCCTAGCGGGGTTCATGTCGATGAAGGGCGACTCCCCGGATCTCCGGGGAATCGACCGGTGGGGGGAGGGACTCGGCTGGCTCGCCCACCCGGAGGAGGGAATGCGGCGGGCGAGCCACGCGCTCGCGGCCGACGGCGGGGTGTGGGTCGTCGACCCGGTCGACGCGCCGGGCGTCGACGACCTGCTCGCGGACCTCGGCGAGGTCGTCGGAGTCGTGATCTGTCTCGACCGGCACGAGCGCGACGCGGTGACGATAGCGAGACGGCACGACGTGCCCGTCTTCGTCCCCGACCGGATGAGTGGCGTCGCGGAGGGTCTCGACGCGACGACCGAGCGGTTCGGCAACCGCCTCGGGGACAGCGACTACCGCGCTCTCACGGTCCGGGACTCGTCGCTCCCGCCGTGGCAGGAGGTGGCGCTGACCGACGGCGAGACGCTCTACGTGCCCGAGGCCGTCGGGACCGCGCCCTTCTTCCGTGCCGGCGGCGAGCGCGTCGGCGTCCACCCGATGTTGCGCCCGTTCCCGCCGCGGCGGGCGCTCGGGGAACTGGAGCCGGACCGCCTCCTCGTCGGGCACGGCGAGGGCGTCCTCGCCGACGCGACCGCCGCGCTCCGCGACGCCCTCGCCGGCGCGCGCCGGCGCGCGCCGGCCGCCTACGCCGGGGCCCTCCGGGAGATGCTCGGATGAGCGCACGATGAGGGGCGGACGCGACCGGACGGGGGACGGTGGTGCGGCCGGAACCGACCGGACAGTCGGGGACGACGTCCCGGCGCCGGTGTGGATCACGCGCGGCCTGCTCACCGCGTTGCTCGACCGCGCCGCGGAGGCGGAGCCGGCGGAGGAGAACGTCGTCCTCGACGCCACGCCAGCCGGGGAGTTTAGTCCCGCCCTCGACCTGCCGCCCGGGCGACCGGTGCTCACGCACCTCTACCTTCCCGACGCCGGGCGGTCCGTGGGCGCCGTCTTCGGCGTCGACCTGGGTCGGGCGGCGGGGACCGGGCGCGCGCGATTCGTCTCCCACCCGGGGGGACCGCTCGGGCTGACGCGGCGCGACGACCTCGCGGCGGTCGTCCTCGTGGCCGTGCCGCCGTGGGACCCCGACCGGGTGGCCGCGTTCGACCGCTCCGGCCGGCGACGGCGGCTCCACGTCGTCGACGCCGAACCGCCGGTCGAGCGGCTGTGACGGTGGACGGCCCGGCGTTCGTGCCGGCAACCCGGCGTCCGCATCGCGATGCGACCGCGGAACCCGGCGACTACTCCAGGTAGCCGAGGTCCCGGAGCTGATCGGCCACGGCCTGGAACTCGGCCTCGGTGAGTTCGCCCTTCTGCTGGTGCTGGACCACGATGCTGCGGAGGAGAAAGCGGACCAGGTCACTCGTGCTGGTGAAGCTCGTCCCCTCGATGGTCTCCTCGACCCGGTCGGCGAGGTCCTTCGGAATGGAGACTGTCGTGTACTCCGTCATGGGTCCGTGGAGCGCGTCCGCACCCATAAGCGAACCGTACCGTCGCGCGCGTCGCCGGCGCGTAAACCGGCTTCCAGCGGGTCGCTATTCGGCGGCTCGCTGACCGTCGGCCACCGACTCACACGCGCTGCCGCGCGTGTCGGCCGATTTTTCATCCGGCAGGTCGTACCGCGGTCCGATGGCAGTCAGGCCACCGCAGGGCGAGGGGTCCGATCCGGAGGCCATCGAGTTCGGCATCGCCGCGCTCGACGCCCGGCTGGACCGGGCCGACGTCGCCTTCCCCGCGACCGGCGAGGAACTCGTGCGGGCGATGGACAACCCCGAGATCCCCTACGACGCGGGCGGGAACACGGTCGAGCTCGACGAGGCACTCGCCGCGCTCCCGGATGACCGGTTCGAGTCCGAGTCGGAACTGCTCGACCGCCTGCACCCGGTGTTCGAGGACCACCGCGAGCGGGCGGCGTCGAGCATCGTCGCGCAGATCCGCGCGCTGTTGCCGTTCTAGCCGTCAGTTCTGCCGTTCGATCTCCTCCTCGATGCGGTCCATCTGCTCGCGGTGGAGCGAGAGCAGGAGGTCGGAGAGGACGCCGAACATGAGGAGCTGGACGCCGAACAGGATGCCGAACCCCGAGACGACCGCCAGCACCTCGTGGGCGATCCCGCGGGTGACCCACTCGACGCCGACGAATCCCCCGATCAGGACGCCGAGCAGCAGCGCGAGGGTGCCGACGCTCCCGAAGTAGAACAGGGGGTTGTTCGTCTTCGCGCGCCGGTAGATCTCGAGGAGGATGATGCCGCCGTCGCGGAAGGGACGGAGGTTGGCCGTCGATCCCGCCGGGCGCGGCAGATACGTGATCGGCACCACCGTCGTCGGAATCGACCGCTTTGCGCACTCCACGGCCATCTCGGTCTCGATGCCGAACCCCTCGGACGTGAGACGCATCGCCTCGAACGACTCGCGGGTGAACGCCCGGTAGCCCGAGAGGATGTCGTCGTAGTCCGCGCCATGAACGAGGCGGAAGGCGCGGTTGATGAACCAGTTGCCGAGCCGATTGAGGCGCGTCATCGCGCCCCGTCGCAGGTCGGCAAAGCGGTTCCCGATGACGTGCTCGTACCCCCCGTCGAGCGGGGCGAGCATCCGCTCGGCGTCCTCGGGACGGTACGTGCCGTCGCCGTCGACCAGGACGACGTAGGGCACCTCGACGTGTTCCGTAACGCCCTCGCGGACGGCCTGCCCCTTCCCGGAGCCGGACTGGGTGACGACGCGGGCGCCCGCCTCGCGGGCCGCCTCGCGCGTGCCGTCGGTCGAGCCGCCGTCGATCACGAGCACGTTCTCGTAGCCCTCGGCACGGAACCCCGAGACGACGTCCCCGACGGTCTCGCCCTCGTCGAGCGTCGGCACGAGGACACAGACCTCGCCGGGCTCCGGCATACCGTCTCCTGCTCCGAGAGTGTCGTTAAGCGTTACGGGAGCGTCCCGCTGTCGGCAGGCTTTAGACCGCCGCCCGTGACCGCACGACGCGATGGCCGACGAGTCGGTCGTCGTGATGGTCGGCGACTTCGACCCCGAACATCCCCGCGAGACGTACGTCAGGCGCGGCCTCGACCGCCTCGGCGTCGGGGTCCGGGAGTGTCGCTTCCGCGACGAACCCCTCTTCATCGGCGTCCGGAAACTCCTCTTGCTCCCCTACTTCTACCTCCTGCTGGGCCGCCGGATGCGGGCCGTGCTCGCCGAACAGGTCGACGTGCGCGCGGTCTACGTCTCGAAGTTCAACCCGCTCGTCCTGCCGTTCGGCGCCCTCTACGCCCGTCGACTCGGGTGCCCGCTGGTCTACGACATCTACGTCTCGCTGTCGGTCACGGCGGAGATGCGCGGCTACGCGTCGCCGCTCGTCCGTGCGGTCCACGGCCTGGAGCGGCTCACGTACCGGCTCCCGACACACGTCCTCGTCGGGACGGACCACCTCGCGGACCGCTACGCCGACATCTACGGCGTCCCCCGCGAGCGGTTCGTCAGGCTCCCGCCGGCCGCGGACGACGAGCGGTTCCACCCCCGCGACCTGGACGAGCGGGAGCCCTTCACCGCGCTCTACTGGGGGAACTTCCTCCCCCACCACGGGATGGACGTCATCGCGGACGCCGCCCGGGCGCTCGATGGCGACGGCGTCGAGGTCGTGTTCCTCGGAACGGGTCCCGAGCACGACCGGCTGGAGGCCGAACTCGGCGGGCTGGATCACGTCCGGTTCGAGGGCTTCGTGCCCCGCGAGGACCTCCACCGGTGGATCGAGGTCTCCGGGGTCTGTCTCGGGGTGTTCTCCCCCCACCCGCGGGCGCTGGCGAGCCTCACGAACAAGGTGTGCGAGGCAGCCGCGAGCGGGAAGGCCATCGTGACCGAGCGCTCGCCGGCGATGACCGAGTGGTTCGAACACGGCGAGAGCGTCTATCTCGTCGAACCGGGCGATCCGGACGCGCTCGCCGACGCGGTCCGGACCCTCCGGGACGACCCCGAGACCGTCGCGCGCCTCGAAGCCGGGGCCCGCGCGGTCCACGAACGCGAGTTCACCGTCGAGCGGGCGGGCGAGATCCTGGCTCCGATCGTCGGGATCGAGGCGTCCGCCGAGGGACGAACGACAGACGGGTGACGGGGGAGCGGCGACGGACGGCCCGCGGATGACAACCGGCGGACCAGAAGATGTTTAGCCGCTCCCGAGGCAGTACTCGTATGGACAACGACGCGCGCGTGCTGGTGACGGGCGGGGCCGGCTTCATCGGGAGCCACCTCGTCGACCGGCTCCTGGACAGGGGCTGTGAGGTGGTGGTGGCCGACGACTTCTCCCGCGGCGACCTCGGCAACATCTCGCACGTCACCGACGAGGTCGATCTGGCGCCAGTCGACCTCACCACCCGGGAGGGCTGTCTGCGGGCGACCGAGGACGTCGACCGCGTCTACCACCTCGCGGCGAGCGTCGGCGGCATCCACTACATCCAGCGGGAGAACGTCGGCGGCCTCACGCCGAGCGTGCTGATGAACCAGCACATGCTCGAAGCGGCGCGAATCGCCGACGTCGACCGCTTCCTCTTTGCCTCCAGCGCCTGCATCTACCGCCAGGAGCACGACGGCCTCAACCGGTTCAGCGAGGACCAGGCCATTCCCGCCGATCCCCACAGCACGTACGGGTGGGCGAAGGTCCTCGGCGAGGTGGCCTGCCAGGCCTACCACCAGGACTGCGACGTCGACACCGGGATGGTACGCATCTTCAACTGCTACGGGCCCCGGGAGAGCCTCGACCCCGAGAGCAGCCACGTCATCCCCTCGCTCTGCCGGAAGGCCATCGAGGCCGAGGACGGCGATGCGATCGAACTGTTCGGCGACGGCACCCAGGAGCGCGGGTTCATCTACGTCACCGACCTCGTCGAGGGGATGATCCGTGCGATGGACCGGAAAGTGGACGGCGAGCCGATCAACCTCGGCAACGGCCACGAGGTGGTCAGCATCAACCAGCTCGCGGAGACCATCATCTCGATCAGCGACAAGGATCTGGAGATCGAACACGACCTCTCGAAGCCCACCGGGACCGACAAGTACGCCGCCGACACCGAGCGGATGGCGGCGGCGCTCGACTGGACCCCGAGTACCCCCCTTGAGGAGGGCCTGCGCGAGGTCTACGCCTGGGCGGCCGCACAACTGGACGCCGACGGGGCGCTCGCCCGCGCGGAGGTCGAGGCATGAGCGGGTTCGCCGGCGAGACGGTGCTGGTCACCGGCGGCGCCTCGTTCATCGGCAGCCACCTGGTCGAGGACCTGGTCGACCGGGACGCCGACGTGCGGGTGGCCGACGACCTCTCCAGCGGCGAGCGAGCCAATCTGGATGCCGTCGCCGACGACATCGAGTTCCACGAGGGCAACCTCAAGCGCTGGGACTTTGCGGATGAGGTCACGACCGGCGTCGACCGCGTTTTCCACCTCGCGGCCGACCACGGCGGCCGGGGCTACATCGCCAACTACCCCGCCAACTGCGCGACCAACATGGCGCTGGACAACATCGTCTTCGAGACCGCCGTGCAGAACGGGGTCGAGAAGCTCACGTTCGCCTCCAGCGCCTGCGTCTACCCCACGGACATCCAGCAGGAGCGCGAGCGGTTGCGGGAGGAGATGGTGAGCTTCGAGGAGCGCGGCGGCGCCTACGCCGACGAGTCCTACGGGTGGGCGAAACTCATGGGCGAACTCTCTTTACAATCTTTTCACGAGCAGTACGGCGTCGACGCGAGTTCGGTCCGCATCTTCACGGCGTACGGGCCCCGCGAGAACGAGACCCACGCCATCGTCGCGCTGATCGCGAAGGCCTACGCCGGCCAGGACCCCTTCCAGATCTGGGGCGACGGCGAGCAGACCCGGAACTTCACCTACGTCGACGACATCGTGAGCGCGCTGTTGTTGGCCAACGAGAAGATCACCGACGCCACCCCCGTCAACGCGGGCATCCCGGAGTACATCTCGATCAACGAGGTGGTCGACCAGATATTCGAGTACATGGACCGCGGGAAGCCCGAGATGAACTACATGACCGACAAGCCGGTCGGCGTCCGCCACCGCGCGGCGGACACGACCCGGGCCGAGGACCTGCTCGGGTGGGAGCCCGAGTACACGCTGGAGGACGGCCTGGCCGAGACCATCGACTGGTACACGGCCCACCGGGACCGGGAGTACGTGCGCGAGAACCTGGAAACGCTGTTACACGAGCGATAGGCGGGGACGGTCGCCCGCCGACATAGCCCGGGATCGTCGCAGGCCGACGAATCAGCGGCGGTCGTTCGGGTTCCCGTCGCCGCCCGTGCCCCCCGTAGCGTTCCTGTCGGTGCGCTCGACGGTCACGAGGTTCCGCGGGTCGCCGACCTCGATCCGGTAGGGCGCCCAGCGGATCTCCAGAATCCCCCACACGACCGGCAGGATCGTCACGACCGCGAGCGGGAAGAAGTCCCGGACGCCGATCCACGGCGGCGTGATGAAGTGGATGCTGTTGAGCAGGGGACTCGGGAGGAGCCGGGTGACGAACCGGTAGACGACGGTGGAGACGCTCCGGACGGACTCCTTCTCGACCCGCGAATCGACGCTCCGGGACGCCAGTCCCGCCCGGCTGGCGCTCGGCCCGCCCGCGCTCTCGTCGCCCGTCCCGAGCCGTTCGGCCTCGTACGGGAGCCGCACGGTGAAACTCCACACGACTGCGCCGCTCTCGTTGACCTCCAGCACGCGGCTCCCGTGGCTGTCGGTGATCAGCGTGTGACCGTTCGGGAGACGGTCGGCGTCGCGGGGCCACTGGAGGCGGCCGTCCGCCCACGACCAGGATCGGTTCCAGGTGCCGTTCTCGTACTGGTACTCGATGACTCGACTGTTCTCCGAGTCGGAGACCACCACCGCCGGACCGCCGTTCGACGGCGGGATGAAGTCCGGGTTGTGCTGCTCGTACAGCGTCGCGTGGTCGTCGTCGCTCCCGAGCGTCCACGCGGGCTGGAGGCCGGTTCGGTTCAGAAACACCACCTGATCGTGGTTGCGAAGGCTCACCATGTACCGGCCGTCCGGCAGTCGTTCGACGTCGTTCAGGTGCGTCCAGTCGTTGCTTTTGAAGTTTCCGCCGGACGCGTTGACCGAGTAGTGGGCCTGTGCCCCCCACGCCCACTCGACGATTTCGGTCGTCGTGTTGACGACGAAGACACGGTTCTCAGCGATGTCGGCGACCACGAGGCGGTCGGGGCCGACACGGTCGACGTCGTGCCACCGGCCGCCCTTCGTGACCTGGGAGTAGACGCGGGTCCGCTCGCCCGTCGTGAGGTTGAGTTCCTCCACGACCATCCGGGTACAGCCAGTCCCGCGTCCGCAGACGTGAGACTCGTCGAGATGATCGGCGGCGACGTACATCACGGTCGATTCAGCTCCGGAGACGGGGTCTACGTCCCAGTAGACGTCGTACCGTCGGTCGTACGCGCGGAGGCGTCCGTCCGGTCCGAGCGCGATGAGCGCCCCCTCGGCCCCGCTGGCCTCGTTCGACTGCGTGGTGATGACCGTCGTCCCCCGGCGGGCGTCGGCGATCGGCGTCCGCTGGTCCATCGACAGTTTCGACTGCTCCCGGAGTTCCGAGTTCGCCCCCAGTTCGGACATGTACCAGCTGTTTGCCAACCACACGGCAGATACGGCGATGAGAAGCACAAAGCCGATCCTTGCGACGCGTCGTCGTTCCATCCGTCGAGAACAGATCCGTGCGGCGAGTTATTTACTTCGGTTCCGTGGTCAGGACAGTCGACCGAAGAGACGCTTCACGCGCCCGAGGTCGATGCCGAACCGGTCCTCGACGCTCTCGACGATCATGACCTCCTCGTCTCCCACGCCCCCGAACTGGACGAGCAGAACGGGATACAGGGCTGCGGACGGAATCACCACCGCCGCGAGGACGACCAGCCGATCGGCGAGGACGGCGTCGGCGAGCAGGTAGATCCCGACGACCGTCGCCGTTACCGCGGCCCCGGGTGCTAGCATCCCGCTCGACACCGGCGAGATGTCGTGTCCCCGGTACAGGTGAAGGTTGTAGAAGGAGTTCATCAGAACGGTCGACAGTAGCGTTGCCGCGGCCGCTCCCGTGATCCCGAATCGGGGGATCAGGAGGAGATTGACGACCACGTTGAGGGCTGCGGCGGCGGCGTTGTAGTAGAAGAACCGCTTCGTCTCTCCGAAGGCCTTGAGGACGTGTGCGTTGGGACCCAGAAAGGCGTGAAACAGGAATCCGAGGGAGAGGATCTGGAGAGCCGTGGCCCCGTCTATATACTTCGCCCCGAACGTGAGCGTAATCGCCAGTTCCGGAAACAGGAGCAGGCCGAGAACCATCGGCAGCGTGCTCAGGAGCGTCCACTTCGTCGCCACGGCGTACACCTCGCGGGCCCGCGCTTGCCTGGACCCCGCCTGTAGTTCCGAGAAGATCGGTGTGATGATGTAGCCGAACGAGAGGAGCATCACCTTCGTTATCTCCGCGAGCGGATAGACGACGTTATACGTTCCGACGGGCCCGACTCCGACGAGATAGCCGATGAGGTACGTGTCGATGTCCGACAGGATCTCCGACATGACGCTCGTCAGGACGAGGGGGGCCGAGAAGACGAGCATGTCGCGCCGTCGCGGGACGTACTCGCTGCCGCTCAGCAAGTCGGTGCGAGAGTACAGGAAGTAGAGGCCGAGCACCCCCGCCAGGACGTGTGGCAGGACGTAGGCGTACGCGACGCCGATTACGCCGAATCCGAGGATGACGACCACGGCGACGAGCGAAAAGCGGCTCACGGGGAGTGTCAGGTTCTGGATGTACACCTTCGGCGTCGTGAGCTGCGAGCCCTGGACGCCGCCCAGTGCGATCTTGGTCAGAACCGCAAACGGGACGGCGAAGGCGAAGATCCGGATGACCGACGCGGTCCCGGGATCGCCGAACGCTCGTGTCGCGAGGAGGTCGGCGCCGGCGTAGAGGCCGACCGAGGCGAGAGCCGCGACCGGCAGTACCATCTGGAGGGCGGAGAACAGCACCCCCCGACGTTCGTCCGACGCGTCGAATCGGGGGAGATACCGCCCGACTGCATCGTGCAGGCCCAGGAGCGATAGGGAACTGACCGTGGCGAGAAGCGTCGCCCCGATCGCAATAGAGCCGTAATCCGCACGGGCCAACTCGCGGGCGACGATGGCCTTGGCCAGGAAGGCGATTCCCATCTCCAGGACGAACCCGACGAAGACGATGGCGCCACTCCGGAACAGGTCCCGGAAGATGGAGTCGTCGCCGTTACTCTCGTCCATTACTGATCCGGGGGTCCCTCGGTTGGCGATCCGGCGGTTCGTTCCTCCGCTCCGCGGCGCGTTCTGATGCGTCCTGTAGGGCGTCCCGACAGGGCAGACGGCACGTCGTTCGCGGGGCGGTCTCCCCGTCGATCCGAGTCCGCACTCCTCCGGGACTCGTTCGGGCGTCCCGGCGGAATGCTCCCCTCGAACCCCATCACCCTGTACTTCATCCTGCAGTAGTTATTCATTCTGGTTCTCCGGGGCGATCGACCGATGTACCGCCGTCTGACGACGGTTGGCCGGAACCGGCGCGGTGTCGTCGCGCTGTCGTCCGAACGGCGTGATGCGCGAACGCAGGTACGTGTCCGTGCGGGAACGTCCGCCCGACTCGGGCGCTCCCGATTTCCCCCGTTTGATCGGCAAGCGACGGGTCGAGGCGAGTTCGGTGGTCGCTTCCACAGTACCGAGTCCCGCCGTCCGAACCGTTGACTCGGCGACCGCTGTAGCCGTCACCGGTGTGTCCCTCCGGCAGTAGTGTTCGATCCGAGAGGGATCGATGATCGTAAAACCACTGTGAATGAACTCGACCGCCCGGATCGGAGAACGCATTCTTAATGTGTACTCTCCAACGTACTGTCGCTCAGCCGTATGTATACTATGCTGACCCGGGCCTCTCGCGTCGTCCGACGGAAAGGCCCGAAATCGTTCGCGCTGGGGGCGCTCTCGATGCTTGCAAAGCGCGGACTGTCCCCCCATCTCGAACCCTACTTCGACCGACGTGCGCTCGGTGGAACGGCCCTCGAGGGGATCTGCCGTCACGACGGAACGTTCTTCGATCACTACGATACCGCGGAGACACACCGTCTCGATCTGCCGACGACCCCGTACGGCTACTCCGACGACGAACTAGCGTCGATGCGGGAGAGGTACGGCTCCGAGATCGTCATCGATCCGCCCTACGTCTGCGAACTGTCCCACGTAGAACTCGTCGGACCCCACGCCGTTCCGATACGGGACGGCGGATACGTCTACGAGAACGCCCTCGAGTCCACCCCGCGGCTGACGCTCGGCTGTCTGTCCGCGCTCGCGCGGGGAACGCTCCCGGTCGAGTCGCGGTTCCGTCGCCCGACTCGCACCGCACAACCGCTCGTCTCGCTCGTCGGGCCGTGGACCCACAACTACACGCACTGGTTTCAGGACTATCTCGCGCGACTCGAAGGGCTCGAGCATTACGAGCGAGAGACCGGCGTCGAGCCGGACCTCCTCGTGCCGGCCGACACGAGCGGCTGGATGCGCGATGGCCTCCGGGCGATGGGCTACGGGCCTGACCGCTGGATCGAGTGGCACGGCGGCCGCCTCCAGGTCGACCGATTCATCGTGCCATCGGTGCGCCGGGAGGCAGCCGAACGGGCGAACGACCGCCGCCTGCTCTACTCCCCGACGGAGTTTCGCTGGATACGGGACCGCGTGACGGACAACATCGAACCGGAGCGGACGCGCCCCCACTCGCCCCGGATCTACATCTCCCGGAACGACGCGACCGTCCGGCGGGTCACGAACGAGGACGCGACGATGGCCCTCCTCTCGGAGTACGGCTTCGAGCGGTACAGACTCGCCGACCTGAGCTACGCCGAACAGGTGACGCTCTTCTCGGACGCCGAGGCCATCGTCTCCCCGCACGGCTCCGGACTCCTGAACCAGATCTACACCGACGACGCGGCGGTCATCGAACTCTTCGGACCGAAACACGCCGTCACGAACCCGGCCATCGAGTACTACATCGCGGACCTGTGGGGCCACGACTACGGGTGCGTGCAGTGCGAGGCCATGGGGTGTGACACCCGCGTCGACCTCGACGGCCTGGAGATCCTGCTGGAGCGGATGCTGGACTGACCTGCCGGCCGGCCGCCGGAAGGGGCGCCGGACGGACCTACCCCGGGAGCGCGTCCCCGTGGTCGAGGTACCACTCGACGGTGCGCTCGATGCCTGCCTCGAAGTTCACGTCGGGTGTCCACCCGAGCAGCGCCTCGATGGCGTCGGTCGCGGGGACGAACCGGCTCACCTCGCCCGTCCGGTCGGGTTCGACCACCACCGCCGAGTCCGACCCGACGGCGGCCCTGACGGTCTCGGCCAGTTCGACGATCGACCGGCCCCGGCCGGCGCCGACGTTCAGGGCCGTCCCGTGGACCGTGCCGAACGCCTCCAGCGCCGCGACCACTGCGTCGACGCAGTCGTCGACGTGGAGGAAGTCGAGCACCTTGTCGTCGCCGTACACGGTCAGATCCTCGCCGCGCCTGGCGCGGGCGACGAAGGTCGGCACCACCCGGTCGGAGGCGTCGTACCGGCCGTAGACGTTCGAGAAGCGGAGCGAAGCGGTCCGCACGTCGTAGCACTCGTCGTAGGCTGTCGCCATCGCCTCGCCGGCGACCTTGCTCGCCCCATAGGGATTGACGGGCGAGCGGACGCCGGCGTCGGACTCGTGGCTCCGGACGCGGTCCTGTTCGCCGTAGACCTCCCGGCTGCTGGCGAAGAGGAGGTCGGCTCCGGTGCGGCGGGCGTACTCGAGGACCGTATGCGTCGAGTCGAGGTTCTCGCGGGCGCCGGCCGGGTCCTCGACGAGGTCCGGCACCCGGGAGCGCGCCGCGAGGTGGACCACGATGTCGACATCCACCGGCAGGTCCTCGACGAGGCCCGGGTCACACAGATCGGCCCGAATCGTCGCCTCGTCGACCGCCACCGACCAGGGGTTGGGGTTCCGGTCGACGCCCGTCACGTCCGCCCCGTCGTCGATGAGCCGTTCCGCGAGCGCCGTTCCGATGACCCCGCTGCTTCCGGTGACGAGGACCCTGTCTGCCATGTGCCCCCGTTCCGTTCCCGTCAAGTAAATCCCCGGGGGCTGGTCGCCGTTCCGGACGGCACGTCGCCGGTTCCCGCTCCCGGAGCCGGATCGAACGAAAAGATAGATACATCCGCCCCGGAAAGGCCGGCCCGTATCATGATCGCCCCCCACGGGAACGCGCTGGTCGACCGGTTCCTGTCCCCGGATCGGGGCGACCGGGTCCGTGCGGAGTTCGACGCCTACCCGACCGTGCGCCTCGACGACGAGAAACTGTTCGACCTCGTCAACATCGCGACCGGCCGGTACAGTCCGCTGACGGGCTTCATGACCCGCAACGACTTCCACAAGGTCGTCGAGGACATGACCCTGGAGAGCGGCGTCGGGTGGACGCTCCCGATCACGCTCGACGTGGGGGCGTCGGTGGCCAAACAGGTGGAGCCGGGCGAACGCCTCGGCCTCGAAACCCCGGACGGGGAGCCCGCCGGATACGTGGCGGTCGACGACGTCTACCGGTACAACGTCGACGACACCGCGGCCGCCCTGTTCGGGACGACCGACCGGGACCACCCGGGCGTCCGGCAGGTCGTCGACCGGGAAGCGTTCCTCGTGGGCGGCGACATCGCGGTCTTCGACGGGGTGTCGGCCCCGGTGGGCGAGAACTGCCTCACGCCCGCCGAGACGCGGGTCCTCTTCGATCATCGCGGGTGGGAGACGGTCGTCGGGTTCCAGACCCGGAACGCCCCCCACCGGGGCCACGAGTACATCCAGAAGTCCGCGCTGGAGCGAACCGACGGCCTCCTCATCCACCCCAAACTGGGGAAGAAGAAGCCCGGCGACTACACCGACCGGGCCATCCTCGAGGGCTACGACGCCCTCGTCGAGCACTACTACCCCGAGGGGACGGTCGTGACCTCGCCGTTCCCCTCGCGGATGCTGTATGCCGGTCCCCGGGAGGCCGTCTTCGACGCCATCGTCCGCAAGAACCACGGCTGCACGCACTTCATCGTCGGCCGGGACCACGCGGGGGTCGGCGACTACTACGACGACTTCGCCGCCCAGCAACTGTTCGCCGACCTCCCCGGCATCGGCATCGAGCCGATGTTCTTCCCGTACGCGTTCTACTGCGAGCGGTGCGACGGCATGGCCTCCGAGCGGGTCTGTCCCCACGACGACGCCCGCGTCGAGCCCAGCGGGACCCGCATCCGGAACACGCTCCGGGAGGGGGAGCGTCCGCCCGGGGAACTGATGCGCCCGGAGGTCGCGGAACGTATAACCCGTTCGACCCAAACGTTCATCCAGTGATGTTCACCCTGTGGTTCATGGGCCGGCCGGCCTCGGGCAAGTCGACGCTCGCCGCCCAGGTCGAGCGCGAACTCGTCGAGGAGGGCCACCCGATCGAGAACCTCGACGGCGACGAGGTGCGCAAGAACCTCCACCCCGAACTCGGATTCACCAAGGAGGACCGCGCGATCAACAACCGGCGGACCGCGTTCATCGCGAAGCTTCTCAACCACAACGGGATCAACGCCATCGTCGCGATGATCACCCCGTTCCGGGAGGCCCAGCGCCAGGCCCGGGAGATCATCGCGGAGGAGGGGGAGTTCGTCCTGATCTACGTCAAGACGCCCCTGGAGGTCTGCGAGCGCCGCGATCCGAAGGGGATGTACGACCAGGCCCGGGACGGCAAGATCGACAACTTCACCGGGATCAGCCACCCCTTCCAGGAGCCGATCGATCCGGAGATCATCGTCGAGACGGCCGACCGCGACGTCGAGGAGTGCGTCGAGCACATCATGTCACGGCTTGCCGAACTCGGGGTGCTGGAGGAACCGATCGAACGCAACGGGTTCTCGCTCACGCCCTCGGAGTACCAGCGGATCATCGACGACCTGCAAGATAGCGGACACATCCAGTGAGGGGTGCCGACGGGCCGATCGTGGTGGCCCGCCGACTCCGTCCGACGGCCTTCGTCTCCTGCTCGAACCCTCGGGTCGGCCGGGAATCCACCACCCTCCAGGAGAAAGACGAACCCTGCCGTCGTCGCCGGCAACGACGCCGGTCCGGGGGATTCAAACCCCGGTCCGACGAGCGGGCTACGCCGGTTCCCCTCTGACGCCGCGGGTGATGACGTAGGAGCGGACCGGTTCGTTCGAGAGGTCGGTGATCTCGAACCCGGCGTTCCGGAGAACGTCCCGGACCGCCCTCGCGGAGTCGTCGTGGATCTCCACGTAACAGACGCGACACTCCTCCAGCAGTGACCGCATTCCCTCCAGTACGTCCACTTCGGCTCCCTCGACGTCGATTTTCAGAACGTCGGGCGGCGGGACCTGGAGGTCGTCCCCTCTGCGGACGGTGACCTCCTCTCCGGGCCCCTCCTGGGCGATCCAGCGGGTCCCCGCCCGATCGGCCTCGCGAAGCACCATGGTGTCGTTGGTCGATCCGAGCGCCACGCGGTGAACCTGGATGCTGACGCCGTTTCGCTGCGCGTTCCGTTCGATGATCTCGTACGCGTCGGGGTTGGGTTCGAACGCGTGCACCTCGGCCCCTCGTTTGGCTGCGAACAGCGAGTAGGTCCCCTGGTTCGCCCCCACGTCCCAGACGACGTCGCCGTCCGTGAGGTGAGCGAGGAAGTCCTCGATCACGTCCGTCTCGCCGTGTCCGACGGATCGCCGGAACGACTCCGGGTCGCGTATCCCGAAACTGACGGACACGCCGTTTACCTCCAGCGTCCGTCGGGCGTACAGCCGACAGAGGACGCGGGACAACGGGGAGTAGAAACACCAGTCTCGAATCCCCCGCCCGACCTCACCCAGGCCTCCGCGACGATAGAGCTCAAAGACGCGCGAAATCACGGTTCAGGCTACACGACCGGCGATAAAAAAGTAGCGTCTACGTCCGTTCGACCGGGTGCCCGACGCGACCGTTCTCCCGTCGCCGTCTCCGGTCCCGCGCCTGCGACTCCGGAAAGTTAATCACCGGAAGGGGCAAACGGGCGGTACGCGTCAGTGACGACATGACTGTATCTTCCGAGATGGAATGCGCAAGACGATGAGCCACGTCATCTCCGAACTCAAGGAGAACTGGTCCGATCCGGAGTGGATCAGAGGTCGGCTCGAACACCGGGTTGCCGGTTCCATCTCGGCCCTCCGCTACGGTGCCGACGGACTCGACGTTCCGTCCGCGGACTGGGACAACCTGTTCGTTCTCGATGCCTGTCGGGCGGACCTGTTCGAATCACGAGCCGACATCGACGCCTTTGATTCGTATCGGCGCGTCCGGAGCAAGGGATCGAGTACCGAGGAGTGGGTGCAGAAGAACTGGGTCGGCCGGGAGTTTCGCGACGTCGTCTACGTGACCGCCAACCCGACGGTCGCACGATACACGCCTCGTACGTTCTACGATCGGGTCGACGTCTTCGAGGACGGATTCGACCGGGACGCGATGACGGTCTATCCCGAAACCGTCGCGGAGCGGGCTCGCGAAGCGTTCGCACCCGACAAGCGGATCGTCGTCCACTTCATGCAACCGCACGCCCCGTTCTACCCGTCGTCGGTCGACGTGGCCAACTGGGACCCGGGCCTCGGCGACACGATGGACCTCCACGGCCCCTGGAAAGCGTTACGCAAGGGGGAAGTCAGCCGCGAGGAGGTCGAGCGCGCCTACGCCGAGACGTTCGACGCGGTACTCCCGGTCGCGACAGAACTCGCCGGGGACCTTCCGGGACGGTCGGTGATCACGGCCGATCACGGGAACGCGTCCGGACGGCTCGCGTTGCCACTCCCGCTCCGGATCTACGGACATCCGACCGGACTCCGGTACCCGGAACTCGTCGAGGTCCCGTGGGCAGTTCTCGATGGCGAGCGGCGGGAGATAACGGAGGGTACCATCGATCGAGGAGAGGTCGACGAGGACGTCGTAACCGACCGGCTTCGGGCGTTCGGATACGTGTAGGCACACGGTCCGGACGGAGCCTTCGACGCGGATATCGCTACGCCGGATCCGGAACGTCGTCGGCGGTCTCTATCTCCCGGGTGAAAAAGTCCTCGTAGTCCCGCATCGTCTCCTCGTCCCAGTCCCACCAGGCGAGTTCCAGAAGCCGTTCACGGACCTCCTCCGGGAACCGCCACTTGATCCGCTCGGCGGGCGCTCCGGCGACGACGGAGTACGGTTCCACGTCCTTCGTCACGACCGAACCGGCGCCGACGATGGCTCCGCTCCCGATCGTTACGCCGGAGAGGACGATGGCCCGGGCACCGAGCCAGACGTCGTTCTCGAGTTCGATCGGCCCGTGGGACGTGGACTCGAGGTTCTCGTCGAAGACGTCGTCGTAGAACCCCATCTGCATGGACGGCTTCGAGACGAGATGGTTCCCCTCCTTGAACAGGTTCTGCTCCGCGATCGCACAGTATCTCCCGATACTGACGTCCCCGACCGCCTTCGTCTCGGGGTTCACGTTCGTCCCCCGCCCGACCGATATGTCCCCGAGCAGCTCACAGCCCTGGCAGATACGTACCTTCGGTCCCAGATCGATATCTCCGACGAGCCGACAGTTTCTCGAAACCCGTGCCGACCGCGGGATCGACAGGTTCGAATCGGCAAACCTGTTTATCAAACCGTGGGTAACGGGAGGATATCCGGACTTGGACAGGAGACGCTCCGCGATCCGTTTTAACGTCATCGACTGAACCAGCGTATGGAACGAACTGCTATATTCCTTGCTGTGTTCTCCACCGCGACGGCCGGTCGGGGACGCCAGGAACGCCGGACCCGGGCGACGGGGGGCGGCCTCCGTGGATGCGCCCGACGACGAACGGTCGTCGCGCGTGCCGGCGGCGACCGCGTTCGGAACGTAACGCTTTCGTGATCCGGGTGAGGTAGATCCGAGAGATGACGGCTACACGCTCTCTCTCCGACCTCCTCCTGTCGCTCCGTCTCGACCTCTACGAGACGCTCCCGACACCAGTGGCCCGCCTTCGCCACGGGACCGCCGATTTCCTCAAGTGTGGCTATCCGAAGTCGGGGAACAACTGGGTGCACTTTCTGATCGCGAACGCGATCGTCGGAGCCGCGGGCCGAACCGACGACGTTCACTTCCGCAACAACGACGAGTGGCTCTCTACGACGGTCCCGAAGGAACCGCCGGTCGACGGATTCCCGCGGATGCTCAGCAACACCGACCCGTACGACGACCAGCAGTATCTCGACGCCGACACGGACGTGCTCTACATCGTCCGGCATCCCGGCGACGTCATGGAGTCGTTCTACCACTACCGGAAGTACCGATGGAACGACGACGTCGGGACCTTCTCGGAGTTCATTCGCGGGGAGCGGTGGGGGGTTCCGGCCTGGAGGGCCCACGTCGAGTCCTGGGAGGGGAACTGGGACGTGCTGGTCCGCTTCGAGGACCTCAAGCAGGACTCCCTGGCGGAACTGCGCCGCATCGTCGAACTGTTCGACCACGCGTTCGACGAGGCGACGCTCGAGTACGCGGCCGAACGGTCATCGTTCGAGACCATGCGTCGGATGGAAGAGGAGTACGGCAAGCCGGAGCGACACGGGGCGAACCCGGACTACACGTTCATGCGCGAGGGGAGTTCCGACCGCGGCGAGGCGTACTTCGACGAGGCGGACTACCGGTATCTCGACCGGGCGGCCGGCGACGCCATGGACAGGTACGGATACGAGACCCCGATCTGATCCGCTGCGATGCGACGAACGCCACCTATCGACGACGGGACCCGGACGGCGCGGGATTCATGATCATCGTCAGGCTCTCGGACGGTCTCGGCAACCAGATGTTCCAGTACGCGCTGGGACGCCGCCTGGCGCTCGACAACGACGACACGCTCAAACTCGACCTCGCGTGGTACGAGCAGCGCGACGTGTTCGGCGGCACCGAACGTACCGTGACCCTCGACGGATTCGACGTGCTCTTCGACCCGGCGACCCCGGAGGACGTCGCGTCGGTGATCGGCGGCAAGCGGCTGAGCCTGCTGCTCCGTCGATACGGTCACCTGCTGGAGTACGCCCCCCGACTGCCCGCCCGGTATTTCAACTATTACCGCCAGATCCGGGAGCGGGCACCCAACCCCGAGGAGCCCCCGTCGTGGCCCCATCGCCGTCGCTTCTGTCCGGACGTCCTGGCCATCGACGGCGACGCGTACCTCGACGGGTACTGGCAGGTGCCCGCGTACTTCGAGGACATCAGGGACGTCCTCCTCGAGGACTTCACCGTGTCGAACCCCCTGCAGGGCGCGAACGCGGAGACGGCAGCACGCATCGACGAGACGACCGCCGTCAGCGTTCACGTTCGTCGCGGGGATCAGACGGGCCGTGGACCGGACTGGGACGAGTTCGGAAACGCACTACGTCCGCCGTACTACGACCGGGCGAGCGCTCTCATCGCCGACCGCGTCGACGCCACCGACCTCCACCTCTTCGTCTTCTCCGACGATCCCGACTGGTGCCGGACCGGCCTCGACCTCGACTATCCGACCACGGTCGTCGACAACAACGACGGGTCGACCGACTACGAGGACGTCCGGTTGATGCGGCGCTGCGATCACCACATCATCGCCAACAGCACGTTTAGCTGGTGGGGGGCGTGGCTGTGCGAACACGAGGACAAGATCGTCACGGCGCCGTCGCCGTGGCACAAGTACGGGCGTCCGGAGGGCATCATCCACGAGTGGGAGTTCCTGCCGGAGGACTGGATCGTCGTCGAGTACTAGCCGCCCCCACGACCGAGTGGCCGGTACACGACCGAGTCGGCGAGGTCGTCGGCGTCGAACGCCCGCCACGGATCCACCAGTGTCACGTCCCTGTAGCGGGAGGGATCGGTGATGGGGTGGTCACGGAGGGTGAGAATCGCCGTGTCGGCGTCGGCGACAGCCGTCTCCAGTCGGTCGGTGTACGTGATGCCGCCGGTCCCGTCCAGTTCCGCCCGCGCCGCGTCGACGCCGATGGCGTCGTACGCGATCACGTCGTACTCGTCGCGTGCCGTCCGGAGGAGCTGCATGCCCTGTGACTCCTCGACGACGGGGACTCCGGGCTTGTAGGTCAGGCCCAGGACGGCGACGGTGCCGCCTGCCGGCGTCGTGTCGGCCACCGCGTCCAGTATCCACGCGGTGTGTGTCCGGTTCACCGCGTCGGCCGCGCGAGCGATCGGCGCCTCCACTCCCGCCCGGTCGGCGAGCGCCTCGAAGGCGTCGTTGTCATGTGGAAAGCAGGGCCCGCCGTACCGGACGCCGGCGGTGAAGTACCCGCCGTCGATGCGGGGATCGTGCGCCATGGCGTCGGTGACCTCGTCGACGTCGGCGCCGATGCCCTCGCAGACGTGACTCAGGTTGTTCGCGAAGCTCATCTTCGTCGCGACGTAGGTGTTGATCCCCATCTTCGCCACCTCGGCGCTGGTGAGGTCCGTCCGGACGAGCGGCGCCTCGTTCTCGGTCCACTCCTCGACGAACGCCTCCAGTCGGTCGCCCGCCGCCGGCGTGTGTTCCCCGATCAGGCGGAACGCCGGCGACTCCATGCTGTCGATGATCGCCCCGAGTGCCGTCAGTTCCGGCCAGTAACAGAGGTGGAGGTCGTCGCCGACCGTCCGACCCGAGGACTCCTCTAGCCAGCCGACCACCTTGCTCTCGGTGTCTCCGGGCATGACGGTGCTCCGTAACACGACGAGGTGGGGGCCGTCGGCGTCCGGAAGCGCCCGGCCGAGGTCCCGGGTCGCGCGCTCGACGGCGGTGAGGGAGTATCCGTCCACGTCGGGGGCGTAGGTGTTGACGAGGACGAACGTCGCGTCGGTCCCGGGGATCGCATCGGTCGCGTCCGTGGTTGCGGTGAGTCGGTCGCCCGCGTTCCGGAGGTACTCGTCGAGACGCGGTTCGGCAAAGGGGGAGCGACCGGTGTTGATCGCCCGGACGACTTCAGGATCGATGTCGACGCCCCGAACCGGGATGCCGCTATTGGCGACCGAGGCGGCGAAGGAAGAGCCGAGTCTGCCTAAACCGACGACCGAGATTTCCATACGAAACCGGGCGAGGGGACCCATAAATAGGTTGTGCTGACGGCGTCCGCTCCGGATCCGGCTCGCTACTTTTCGACCGGGAAATCCCGATCACCGACACGTCGAGTCCCATGGCAGTGACGTCCTTCAGCGCCGCCATGGGCCCGTTTACGACCGATTCGCCGTTGTCGTCGAACGGCATGTCGAACACGACCGGGCCGGCTCCACGGCTATCCCACCGTTGCGGGGATCACGCGCCCCCCGTGACCCGCCCGGCACCGGCCGAACGAGCCGAACGACGCGGAAGGTTCAGACGCTCGAACCGGGGCCTACCTCGGGCGATGCGGGTGACGAGCGCGCCTCGGGCGGGCCCCCGATCGCCGGGTCACTTGTACCCCAGGTGTGATAGCTTCTCTTCGATCTCCGGCCGATCGTCCTGGCTCCTGTTCGAAGGGGGCGGGTCGCTGGTGATCTCCCTGCGTGAGTCGCCCTCCACGACGTGCCACGGCACGCGCGTCAGGTGTTTCGTCCAGACGCGGTTGGGGTGACCGTACTGGCGGTACGGGATCGGCCACGCCATCTCGCCCAGTAGCTCCCCGTGGTCGGCGGTGATGACGGTCTTGCCCTCGAAGTGGCTGACGAGTTCCGCGACGTGTGGCAGCGCGATCTCCACGTTCTCCCGGTACGCCTGCCGTGCCGTCTCGACGTCGACGACCCCCTCCTGTACCAGGCTCCAGACGGGTTTGCCCCCCCTCCGTTCGGCGTCCTCGACCATATTGGCGATGACGCCGCTGCCGCTCTGTCGCTTGATGCGTTCGCCCGTCTCCCCGATGAACGGGGCGTGGGGTTGCAGGAAGTGGACGATGAGCCGCTTGTCGGCGTACTCGTCGTGGGCCTCCTTCGACGGGTCGACCATCGCCTCCGGGCGAACCGTGTTGAATTCCTCGTCCCAGTCGGTCTCCCAGACGTCGACCGTATCGTGGAACGTCGATCGGCCGACGGACTCGTCGTACCCGTACTGCTCCGCCCGATACATCGGGTTGCCCGTGACGTAGACGGTGTCGTGACAGGTCCGGTGCTCGAAGTTCCGCCTGAGAAACAGCCCCGTCGACGAGGCCATGGACCACCGTGATTCGAGCCGGCCCGGAACGGGGCTCAGTTCCCTGAAGTGATCGTACCGGCAGGCGTCGAGGATGATGAGGTTGTCCCAGTCCTCCTCAACGATGTCGGTCCCGCGATATTTCATCACCTCGAAGTATCCCCGCATCAGGACGAACGGGATCGCGTTCGTAGCCCACCACGTCGGACGGTACCAGTTTCGCTTGAGGGCGTCCCGTCCCTTCTCCGGGAGAAAGATCTCCTGTAAAGAGTCGACGAGATCCGATCCGGCCATCGGCGAAGGTTTGCGCGACTCGGCTTATTGATGTTCCGGTTCCGCGTACGAGCGTCCCCGTCGTGGCGAGTGCAGCCGCGAGGGACCGGAGGCGACGAGCGCCGATCGACTCATCCCTCGATCCCGAGGGCCTCCATCAGCACCTCCAGGGTCGTCACCGCGGATATCTCCTCGATGTGGGACCTGAACGGGTGGGTCGCCTGCTCGTCCTTGAGCCGCCGCACCGTTGCGCCGTCGAACAGGTCCCGCTCGGCGGCGGCCTCCAGTTTCTCGTCGACGAACGCCCGGGCGGTCTCGTCGTTGTGGTACCACTCCCGGAACGGGTGGGTCTTGCGGAGGAACCCGAAGTGGGGTCTCTTCGGCCGTAGCATCGGTATCCGGCGGTAGACGGCGTAACTGAGGGTGTGTAGCGGTATCGGCGCGGAGGGGGGGAGGAACGTGTTCGCCGAGGTGACCTCCTCGATACCCTGGTCGAGTTCGAGAACGAGCGCCCGCTTCAGCGGGGCGACGGCGTCGTTGCTGTCGTCGAACGGCCACGGATTGTCGGACTTCCGCAGCGACGGGGGCATCCGGGTGACGTGATCCAGCAGGTCGGCGTATGCCATCGGGGCCCGCATCTCGACCTGATTCGCGCAAACGGGGAGGAACGGGTAGTGGTAGTTGGGATAGAAGTTGTCGAGGACGAACTTCTGGATCCGGTGGTGGGGGGGCATGCCCTCGGACCGCTCCAGTTCGGTCTTCACACCTGTCTCGAGGTCGACCGGCGCGTCGACCAGGTGTGCGTAGTCGCGTTTCTTGTGCTTGGTCGCGAGCGTCTCGAGCGGCTCCCCGTCGAGTTCCTCCCTGGTGAGCCAGTCTCCGAAGTACTCCCCCTGTCCCACGTTGAGTACCATCGCGTCGACGTGGTCGCGGGCCTCGTCGAGCAGGAACGGGAAGGTGTAGTAGTTCCGCCAGTGGGTCATCCCGTTGGTCAGGCGGACGCCCTTTTCGACGTGCCGGAAGAATTCCTCGGGCCCGTACTCCAGCAGGTCGTTGCGGACGCCGAGTTTCTCGGCAATCCGCCTGGCCCGGGGCGGGTTCGGCCCGATGGGGTTGGCGTCGAACGTGAACGTCCTGAAATCCGCGCCGGCCTGCCGGAGCGCCGCCGCCATCGAGCGACTGTCGAGGCCGCCGGTCAGGAGATGACCGAGCGTGCCGTCCACGGAGGCAACCGAGTCCCCGGCCGCGCTCCGCAGGCGGTCCGCGAGTTCCGCAACGTACCCGTCCCGGGGCACCCGTCCGAAGTCGTACTCCCAGTACCGCTCGGTCGTGACCTCGCCGTCGACGTGGTGGAGTACGGTCGCCGGCGGAACGCGGTCGACCCCCTCCACGAACGTCTTGGTGCCGTACACGAAGTCGCTGGCGATGAACTCCGCCACCGCGTAGGGGTTCATCTCCGGGTCGTCGAGGAACGGGACGAGCGACGTGAGTTCCGTCCCGAAGACGAACTGCCCGTCGTCGGTCCACTGGCACATCCGCGTCGAAATCCTATCCGTCGCCAGGTGGAACCCCTCGTCGTCGACGTAGGCGATCAGGAACGAGTCGTCGAGGGCGGGGAGGGCGTCACCGGGGTCGGCGGCGACGCGCTGGACGAGCGACTCGTCCGTACCGGCCGCCGATCGGTCCACTGGATGGCCCATGACGACCCCCGTGACGTTCTCGCCATCGTGTATCTCCACCCCGCGTTCCGCCGTCTCGCCGTGGTGAAGGACGCCGATCGCGTAGTCGTCGCGTTCGAGCGACTCGGACTCGTACCACTCCTCGGTCACCATCCGATCGAGCATCTCGTCGAGTTCGTCCCCCTCGACGACCCCGCCGGCTATCCCGACCATGCCTCGAAGTCCATATGTTCTCATTTCAAGCTTTCTATTTAACGTGTACTTTCGGAGAGATAGAGAACGAGAAACATCTAACGATATATCGGATCCAGGACCAGGATTGTCAACTCCGTTTGGTGCGTCATCTGCCGCGGGACCGGAAGGGACAAGCGTTACGACATCCGACGCGGAGCGCACGAACGTGCCGACGAAGGGCCCAGCCGACCGTCGACGGACGTACCGCCCGGTCGAGCCGTGCCAGCCCGGCAGGGAGCGCCTACCGTGACCCGGCCCACCGATCACGAGGGGAGCGATGCCCCGATGGTCAGTGTCGTGCTGCCGACGTACGAGCGAGCCGACCTCGTCGGGCGGGCCGTCGACAGCGTGCTCGCCCAGACGTTCGAGGACTTCGAACTCGTCGTGGTCGACGACGCCTCCCGGGACGATACGCCCGCCGTCGTGCGCGGTTACGACGACGACCGCGTCACGTACGTCCGCCACGAGGTCAACCGGCACGTCTCCGCCGCTCGCAACACGGGCATCGCCCACGCAGGCGGGCGGTACGTCGCCTTCCTCGACGACGACGACGAATGGCTCCCGACCAAACTCGAAAAGCAGGTGGCGCTGCTGGAGGACTCCCCGGACCGGGTGGGGCTGGCGTACTGCTGGATGGACTACGTCGACGGCGACGAGGTGGTCGAGGCGTACCGCCCGACGCTGCGCGGGGAGATCTTCGAGCGGGCGCTCGCGGGACAGCCCATCGGCGGGTGCTCGACGCTCCTGGTCCGGTCGGGGATCGTCGACGAAGTGGACGGCTTCGACGAGGACCTCCCCCGCGGCAACGACGGCGACTTCATCCGGCGGGTGTGCCGGAAGTACCACGTCGACTACGTGCCGGAGGTCCTCGTCAGGTACCGCGTCGGGCACGGAAGCCAGCGGATCACGCGCGACGACCGCGCGGGGATCGAGAACGCCGTCCGGGCGAACCGGGCGAAGCTGGAGAAGTTCGCCGACGATCTCCGGCGGTATCCTTCGGCACGGGCCGCGGTCCTCTCGACGCTCGGGTGGCGATACGGCCAACTCGGGGACTGGCCGGCGTCCCTGACCCACTTCGCTCGGGCCGTCCGGGCTGATCCGGCGGAACCGGAGCTGTACCGGAACGCCGCCCGCCTCGTGTATCACCACACCGTCGGACGGTTCCACGATCGCTGACGGCTCGGCCCCGGAACCGGCCGATCCGGCCCCGTGTCCCGGCGGATCCCGTCGGGTGTGACTGAAGATATTTACACCGACGCCCACACGGGGAAGGTATGCAAGCCGTCGTACTCGCCGCCGGCGAGGGAACCCGCCTCCGTCCCCTCACCGACGACAAGCCCAAGGGGATGGTCGAGGTCGCCGGCAAGCCCATCCTCACCTACTGTTTCGAGGAACTCGTCGACCTCGGCGCGGACGAACTCGTCGTCGTCGTCGGCTACCGGAAGGAGGACATCATCAGCCACTACGAGGACGAGTTCCGGGGCGTGCCCATCACCTACACGCACCAGCGCGAGCAGAAGGGGCTGGCCCACGCCCTGCTGACCGCCGAGGACCACGTGGAGGACGACTTCATGCTCATGCTCGGGGACAACCTCTTCCGGGCGAACCTCCGTGACGTCGTGCGCCGCCAGCGCGAGGACCGCGCCGACGCCGCCTTCCTCGTCGAGGAGGTCCCCCTGGAGGAGGCCTCGCGGTACGGCGTCTGCGTGACGAACGACTACGGGGAGATCGTGGAGGTGGTCGAGAAGCCCGACGACCCGCCCTCGAACCTCGTGATGACCGGGTTCTACACCTTCTCGCCCGCCATCTTCCACGCCTGCAAACTCGTGCAGCCCTCGAACCGCGGCGAGTACGAGATCAGCGAGGCCATCGACCTGCTCATCCGGTCGGGCCGGACCATCGACGCCATCGGACTGGAGGGGTGGCGCATGGACATCGGCTACCCCGAGGACCGCGACGAGGCCGAGCGCCGGATCGAGGAAGGAACCGAAGTGGCGAGCTGACCGCACCCGTAGTACCGGCCGGTCGACGTTCAGCCCGTCAGCCGGCGGACGAGCCCCGGAAGCATCTCGACGCCCCGCCGGTATGCGGCGGGATTGAAGGCGAGGTGCTCCCGGAGGAGGCGAGCCAGCGTCGACACGTCCCCATCCATCAACGCGCCGAACGCCAGCGGGAGCGCCGCCTTGGCGTAGTAGTCGCGCGCGAACCGCTCGTAGCGTCGCTCACCCGCCGTCTCGACGATGGGCTCGCGCCACTTCTCCAGGAACCGGTCGACGCCATCGATCCGGTCCGAATACTCCGATGAAATCCGGTCGTCCGCCTCGCGCGTGAAGTACGAGAGCGGTTCGTCGACCGCGCGGACCGCCGCATCCGACCTGGCCGCCCGCATCCAGAGGTCGTGGTCCTGACAGCTCGGGAGCGAGGTATCGAACCCGCCGAGGTCGAGGAACCACGCCCGGTCGACGAGCAGGGTGGAGGTGTTCGGCGCGGTCCAGCCGTCGACGAGCCGCTCCCACAGGTCGCCCTCGGGGAGGGCCTTGTCCGACGGTCGCACCTCGCCGTGCACGTCCACGACGTACTGGTCGCAGTAGACGACGTCGACGTCCGGCGACGCTTCGACGACCGCCATCTGGCGTTCGAGCTTTGCCTCGTGCCAGTAGTCGTCGGAGTCGAGGAAGGCGACGTACTCGCAGTCGGTCCGCTCCGCGCCGGCGTTGCGCGCGGCGGCCGCGCCCCGGTTCGTCTCCAACCGCTCGACGACGACCCGAGGGTCCGCGACGTGCTCGTCGAGGTACGACGCGACCGGGAACGACGAGGCGTCGTCCACGACGAGTACCTCCGCCGGCGGGCGCGTCTGGTCGAGCGCGGACTCGACGGCGCGCCGGAGGAGGCCCCGCCGCTCGTAGGTGGGAATCACGGCGGCGACCGACGGATCGGATGTCACGGGTCGTGGGTTGGGGTTCGGCGCACTCGTACGGTTCGGTTCGGTCCCCCGCGACTTTGGCGTGTCGCCCTATCCGTTCGCACGCTCCACCAGCCCCGGCGTCAGGACCGCGTACAGGTACCCCAGGCCGACCGCGGCGGTGAAGGCGAAGACGGCGAGCAACTGCGCCAGCGCCGGGACCGACGGCGTGGTGGCGAGTCCCCGGAGCCGTCCGGGAACGCGCTCGCCGAGGAGCCACCGGAGGTAGTCGTTCTTGTCGTCCGGGGCGTCGGGGTACAGGCGGTCGAACACCCGCTTCGAGTAGCCCTGCCAGAACGACCTGGCGACGAGCCACCCGAAGTCCGTCCGGTAGTCGAACAGTTTGTGGTGGACGACCGCCTCCTCGGTATAGACCATACCCTTCCCGCACTCCCGCAACAGGCGGACGCCGACCGGCGCCTCGTGGGCCTGGAGGTGCCGGTCGCCCTTCCGGCCCGTGTTCGGGTCGTAACCGCCGACCGCCAGAAACGGCTCGCGGCGGTAGGAGATGTTCGAACCGTAGGTGTTGCGAACTTCCTCCATGTGGTCGGCGAAGCCGGGTTCGACACAGCCGACGAGCCAGTAGAACTCCTCGGGGAAGAACGCCGGCCGCTCGACCTGCCAGTCGGGCCGGACGTCGCCGCCGACGGCGACGGCGTCGGTCGCCTCGTAGACGTCGAGCAGGCGCTCGACCCAGTCCGGTTCCGCGACCGCGTCGTCGTCGATGAACGCGACGACGTCGCCCGAGGCCAGTTCGCCGCCCTTCGTCCGCGAGTAGGAGATCCCCCTGTTCTCGTCGTTGTCGTGAACGATCACGTCCGTCACGCCCTCGTGGGCGGCCGCCGCGTCGCCGAAGTCCGCCTTCGTCCGCTCGTAGACCGCGGGGTTGCCGTCGATCACGAGCACGAGTTCCAGCGGCGCGTGGGTCTGGGCGAGGACGCTCTCGATCGCCTCGCTGAAGGCGTCGTAGCGGTCCATCGCGTAGGTGCAGACGACGACTGACGCCTTCATCGGTCGCGGTTCCGCCGAGGCCCGAATAAGCGTTTTCGTTGCCCCCGACGCGAGGACGGGCCGACGCCGTCGACGTCTCTCACGTGTACTGCCCGGGCGCCTCGCGTGCGGCGGCCGCCACACGGCCCGAGTCGTCGGGGCGGGTGTACAGTTCCCGGGTCGCGAAGCCCCCGTGGCCGACGTCGTCGAGCACGTCGAACGGCGACGCGACGTCGAGGGCGCCCTCGTCGATACGCTTTACGAGCAGTTCGGGGTCGAACTCGGAACCGGCGGGTGAATCCGCCCGTACCGCCGAGCCGCGAGACGACGTTGGCGTAACACAAGGCTTATCAGCGTTTTCGCAGTCCGTTTGCCCGATGAGCGACGCGCCGCGCGACGCGCCTTCCGTCGCCGATATCCTGGCGGAATGGTATCACGTCCCTGCGCTCCTCTCGGCGATGGGGTTCATGCTCTGGGTCCGCCTCCAGAGTTACGGACAGTTCATCGTCGACGGGAAGGTCGTCTTCTCCGGCAACGACGCCTGGTACCACCTCCGAGAGGTGCAGTACACCGTCAGACACTGGCCGACGACGATGCCGTTCGATCCGTGGACGCACTTCCCCTTCGGGACCAGTGCCGGCCAGTTCGGCACCCTCTACGACCAGCTGGTCGCGACGGCCGCCCTGCTCGTCGGCCTGGGCGGGCCGAGCGACCCGCTGGTCGCCAAGACGCTGCTCGTCGCCCCGGCGGTCTTCGGGGCGCTCGCCGCGATTCCCGTCTTCCTGATCGGACGGCGGATCGCCGGACGTGGGGCCGGGCTGTTCGGCGTCGCCGTGCTCGCCCTCCTCCCGGGAACCTTCCTCCAGCGGACGATGGTCGGCTTCGCGGATCACAACGGGGCCGAGCCGTTCTTCATGGGCATGGGGGTCGTCGCGATCCTCGCAGCGTTCACCGTCGCGGACCGGGAGCGCCCGGTGTGGGAACTGGTGGAGGCCCGCGACTTCGAACAGCTTCGCCGACCGACGGTGTGGGCGGTCGCCGCCGGGGTCGGCGCCGCGCTCTACATGTGGACCTGGCCGCCGGGCGTGCTGCTCGTCGGCATCCTCAGCGTGTACGTCATCCTGAAGTTGACGAGCGACTACGTCCACGGCCGCTCCCCCGACCACGGCGCCTTCGCGGCCGTGGTGGCACTCGGGACGACGGCGGTGCTGATGGTCGTGCCGCTCACCCGGCTCACGTTCGGATCGTCGACCGACTACACGCTACTGCAGGTGTTCGTTCCGCTCGCCGGGGCCGGGGCCGCCGCTGCGCTCGCCGCGCTCGCCCGCGTCTGGGACGAACGGAACCTCCCGACGAACGGCTATCCGGCCGCCGTCGGCGGCATCGTCCTCCTCGGTATCGCCTTCCTCGCGGTCGCCCTCCCGTCGGTGCTCAACAACATCTCGAACAACCTCCTCGCCATCGTCGGATTCAGTACGACCGCCCAGATCCGGACGATTGCGGAGGCCCAGCCGTATCTCGCGCCGTCGAGCCTCCGCCAGCTCGGGTTCGTCGGCCCGAGCGGCAACGTCAACCGGGTCGGTCGACTGATGGCGGACTACGGGTTCACCCTCTTTACCGGCGTGGCGGCGGCGATCTGGCTGCTGGTCAAGCCGCTGGTGCGCACGGGCGACACGCGGGAGACGGGATACGCCGTCGGCGGCCTGATCCTGATCGCGATCATCTACCTCGTCCCCGGCCCGTTCGCCGCAATCGGTGACGCTTTCGGCGTCGTTGGCGAGGTCGTCGGCCTGGCCATCGTCGGCGCACTGATCGTCGGGGCGACGCTCCTCGTCCGCTACGACGCCGACGACCTGTTCGTGATCGTCTGGGCGGCGTTCATCACCTCCGCCGCCTTCACCCAGGTCCGGTTCAACTACTACCTCGCGCTGGTCGTCGCGGTGCTGAACGCCTACCTGCTCGGGCAGGTGCTCTCCTACCTCGACCTCACCTCGATCCGAACGACCATCGAGGACATCGACGGTTACCAGGTGCTCGTCGTGCTCGCGGTCGTGATGCTCGTCGTGACGCCGGGGCTCATCGTCCCGATGCAGGTCCGGAGCACCGGGAACCCCCAGCTCGACCAGTCCACGACCGCGTGGGAGGCCGGCAGCCGGGCCGGACCGGGCGGGTACACGGGCTGGCAGGGAAGCCTCCAGTGGATGGCGACAAACACGCCGGCCGAGGGGAACTACGGTGGCGCCGGCAACGCCGAGAAACTCGACTACTACGGCCGGTACCAGCGGACGGACGACTTCCAGTATCCCGAGGGCGCGTACGGCGTGATGTCCTGGTGGGACTACGGCCACTGGATCACCGTCACCGGCGAACGCATCCCCAACGCCAACCCGTTCCAGCAGGGCTCGACGGCCGCCGCGAACTACCTGCTCGCCCCGAACGCGAGCCAGGCCCGGCAGGTGCTCGCGAGCCAGTCGACCGAAGGCGAGCAGACCCGGTACGTGATGGTCGACTGGCAGATGGCCACGCCGGGGTCGAAGTTCGCCGCCCCGACGATCTTCTACAACGCCGAGAAGAACGTCTCGACCGGCGACTTCTACCGGCGGATCTACGGCGTGAGCCAGCAGGGCGGGCAACAGCGGTTCACGTCGAACTTCCTCCACCGCAAGCAGCGGTTCTACGACAGCCAGATGACCCGGCTGTACTACTACCACGGGAGCGCCCAGGAGCCGGAGCCGGTCGTCGTCGACTGGGAGGTTCGCCGCGTGCGAACGCGTGGCGGCGGAACGACGACGATCCGAACGGCGCCCGGCGGCGACGCGAAACTCGTCAGGCAGTTCCAGACCATGCAGGCGGCGCGAAAGTACGTCCGGAACGACTCGACCTCACAGATCGGCGGCATCGGCGGGTTCCCCGCCGAGCGGGTGCCGGCGCTGGAGCACTACCGGCTGGTCCAGGCCAGCAACACCTCCGCGATGGACCAGCCCCAGTACCTCCGCATCCTCCGTGGCGCCTACCGGACGACCCGGGTCCCGCCGGAGTTCCTCAAGCCCGATCCGGCGTCGTACGTGAAGACCTTCGAACGCGTGCCGGGGGCGACGCTCCGCGGGAGCAACGCCCTCCCGAACGCCACCGTGAGCGTCGAGGTCGAAATGCGGGTGCCGAGCCAGAACACGACGTTCACGTACACCCAGGAGACGACCGCGAACGCCGACGGGGAGTTCACCATGACGCTCCCCTACGCGACGACCGGCTACGACGAGTACGGGCCCGCCGAGGGCTACACGAACGCCTCGGTCCGCGCGACCGGTCCGTACAACGTCTCCGGCGGCGCGATGTTCGTGGGGCGAAACGTGACGAGCGCCGGGGGACAGGTCCACGTTCCGGAGGGTGACGTCGTCGGGGCCGAGGACGGCGTCGTCAGGGTCGAACTGAACCGCACGACTCAGCCGATATTCAGTGGCAATGACAGCGCCGTACAGGTCGACGGGGAGAACGCCTCGGACGTCGGGGCTCCGTCGTCCGCCGCCCTCGGACTCGACCGGAACGGCGACACGACGGGGGACGGTACCGGCGCGAGCGAGAGCGGACCGGCCGGCGGAGGCGACGCTCCCGTCGAAGGGGCCAGTACGAGTCTCCTCGCGGCGCTCGCTCCGGTCGCCCCTCGGGCCCGTCGAGCCTGACCCGACTGATGGAGGACGGAGGGGAAGACGTGACGGGGCGTCTCCCCGACGGCGAGTGGCTCGGGACGTACCTCCGGGGTATCTGTATGGGCAGCGCCGACGCCGTCCCCGGCGTCTCGGGCGGGACCATCGCGCTCGTCACGGGCATCTACGGGCGACTGATCGCCGCGGTGACGGCCGTCACCCCGGAGCGCGTCGGCAGCGTCCTCGCGGCGCCGCTGCCCGGCCGCCAGGCGGCCGCCCGCACGGCCCTGGACGAGATGGACGCCGGCTTCCTGGCCGTCCTCGGGGGCGGCATCCTGACCGCCGTCGTGATCGTCACGCGGATACTCGACCACGCGCTCTCGGCGTATCCGGTCGAGACGTTCGGGCTCTTCTTCGGTCTCATCGGGGCCTCGGCCGTCGTCCTCTACCGCGACGTCGCGGTCGACACCCCCGGGCGCGCCGGGGCCGCCGCGCTCGGATTCCTCGTCGCGTTCGTCGCCTCCGGGCGGGCGAGCGCCGCAATCGAGGCCGGACCGGTCGGAACCGCCGTCGCCGGCGCCGTGGCCGTCAGCGCGATGATCCTACCCGGGGTCTCCGGGTCGCTCCTCCTACTCGTCCTCGGGCAGTACGAGCGGATGGTCGGGACGCTCCGGCGGTTCGTCGACGCGCTGATCGCGCTCCCCCGGGACGGAGTGGCCCCGGTCGTCGATCCGGGCCTGACCGTGGTCGCGTTCGTCCTCGGCGCCGTACTGGGCCTCCTGACGGTCGCACACGGGGTCCGGCGCGCGCTCGACCGCCGACCCGAGGCGACGATGGCCTTCCTCGTGAGCCTCGTGATCGGGGCGCTCCGCGCGCCGGTCGTCCGGGCCGGCAGGGACCTGCCCGGCGGGTGGACGGCCGACGCCGTCGCCGCGTTCGCCGTCGCGGCGCTCGTCGGGGCGGCGGTCGTGGCGCTACTCGACCGGGCGACGTGAACGGGCGCGTCGGTTCCGGGGAACGCCGATCCGCCGTGGCGGTCGTTCGCTACGCTGCCGTGGCGGCCGAACTTACTCCAGCCGTGCCGCACAGACGAACGTCTCCGGGCGCGTCTCGGCGCGTTCGATCGTGAAGCCGCCGTCGAGGTGGTGCCGGATCGCGTTCCCGAGGTCGTAGCGCTCGGCCCGCGGGGGTCCCGCCTCGCCCTCGCCCTCCGCCGACCAGTCGACCGTCACCAGCCGACCGCCGGGGCGGAGGACCCGTGAGAGTTCGTCGAAGGCGGCGTCGTCGGCGAACTCGTGGTAGGTCATCGTCGAGAACGCACAGTCGAGGGCGTCGTCCGCGAACGGGAGGTCGGCTATCGACGCGGTCACCAGGTCGACGGCCTCCGGAACGCCCTTCTCGTGGTACAGGTCGTGCATCTCGGACTGGACGTCGACGCCGTAACACTGCCCGACGTAGGGGGCGATGTCGTCCGTGTAGAACCCGGTGCCGCTGCCGAGGTCCGCCAGGACCATCTCCCCGTGTGGAGCGACCAGCGCGTGGAGTTCCGCCCGGGAGCAGTGACGGTACCGGTCCGCCTCCTCCAGCATCGCCGCGCGGTCCGGATCGAAGGTGTGAAAGCCCACAGTCGCCGGTCGGGACGTCGGCGCATAAAGCCGTGGAGTCAGGATTATATACCCCGACCGACGCCCTCCACCCATGGGAGTCCGGCTACGGTCGCCGCAGGAGCGTACGTGCGAACGGTGCGGTCGACGCGAGGAGTGGGACCCGGACGCGGAACGCTGGCAGGTCGTCCGGAAGGACGACGACCCGGTCGCCGGCAACGTCTTCTGCCTCCACGAGTGGGACATCAACGGCTCGTTCGTGCCCGTCGAGCGGGGCCAGTAGTCGTCGGGGACGTCGTTCGTCGACCCCTGTCGGACGCGCCCGGGGGAAGCGACCGTAACGCGGATGCCGCCGGGCGGTGAGGCGGGGACGTGGTCACCGTCTACGTCACGGCGCCGCCGGACGCGGCGGCCGAGATCGCACGAACGCTCGTCGACGAGCGTCTCGCGGCCTGCGTCAACCGGGTCCCGTGTCGCTCGACCTACCGCTGGGAGGGCGAGGTCCACGAGGACGACGAGGAGGTCCTGCTCGTCAAGACGACGACCGACCGGTACGATGACCTGGTCGAACGCGTGACCGCGCTCCATCCACACGACGTGCCCTGCGTGGAGCGGTTCGACGAGGCGACGGTCGAGGCGGCGTTCGCCGACTGGCGGCGGGAGGCGGTCGCGCCGGAGTCCGAGTGAGCGGTCGCGCCGGAGCGGATCGGACGCCTCCGGCGCGTCACCGGACGGCGTCGAGCGCCGCGAGCGTGCCGTCCATCCGGGGGGCGTCGAGCACCACGTCGGCGGCCTCGCGCGCGACCGCGTCGGCGTTCGCGACCGCGAACGACCGGCCAGCCATGGCGAACGTCGAGGCGTCGTTCTCGCTGTCGCCCACCGCGACGAACTCGCCCGGGTCGAGTCCGAGCGCCGCCGCGACCCGCCGGAGGCCGTCGCCCTTCTCGACGTCCCCCGACTTCAGGTGGTAGGCGTAGCCGCTGTCGATCAGGTCGAGGTCGTACTCGTCGGCCACCGCGCGGAGCAGGTCCCCGTCGGCGTCGCGGCTGATCGCGACCTCCGTCTCGCGCCACCGGTTGACCGTGTCGGCGCCGCCCCATCCGAGCGACCCGCCGCGGGCCTCGAAGGCGTCGACCGCCTCGCGCACCCGCTCGGGGTCGCCGGCGTAGGTCACCTCGTCGTCGACGAGGACGACGCCGCCGTTCTCCGCGATCACCCGCTCCGGGATGCCGACGAAGTGCGCGAGCGCGACGGGGTACGGGAAGGCCTTGCCCGTGGCGAGCACGATCGGGGCCCCCCACTCCGGCAGGACCTCGAAGGCCCGCGGGTCGACGGCTTCGCGCTCGGTGGTGAGGGTACCGTCGATGTCGAGCGCGAGCGGCGGAGCCATACCCACCGGGTCACGGCCGGTCCGGCAAGGCCTTTACCGTTCGTGGCGGCCCCTGCGACGGGATTCACCGGCCCCCGTCCGCGGGCGCCCGCACCCCGAACGCGGCGGCGAGGCGGTCGAGGTGGGCCGGGTCGTCGACCCGGGCGAGCGGTTCGTCGGCGGTCCGGCAGGGGGCGTCGACCCCGAGACGCTCGCAGACGCGGTCGGCCGCTGCCTCGGCCATCAGCCGGTGGGTCGTTAGCTTTCCCCCGACGACGCTGAGGAGTCCGTCGGCCCCCTCGTCGGCGTGGCCGAGCAGGGCGAATCCCCGCGAGATATCCCGCTCGTCGCCCGCTGTCTCCGGTTCGTAGAGCGGCCGCACGCCCCAGTAGACCCGCTCGACGGGCGCGTCGGCGAGCGCCGGCACCATCGACGCACACTCCGCTCTCGTCCGCTCCACCTCCCAGTCGGCGGTGGCGAAGTCGTCCGGGTCGTCGACGGCGACGCTCGTCGTGCCGAGAATCGCCTCGTCGGCGTGCGGGACGACGATGTCGCCGTCCGCGGGCGGGCGACACCGGTTCACCACCGGGGCGATGTCGCCGTACTCGACGGCCACCATCACCCCCCGGGTGGGGCGGAGTGGCACGTCCGCGCCGGCCAGGCCCGCGACCCGGTCGGCCCACGGACCGGCGGCGTTCACCACGGCGTCGGCCGAAATCCGAGCGTCGAGATTCCCGCCGACGGCCACGCGCGTCGCGGCGCCACGCGCCGTGAGCACGTCCTCGACGGGCGCGTCGAGATGGATCGCCGCGCCGTGGTCGCTCGCGTCGGCGGCCGTCGCCGCGACCAGTCGGCCGGGCGAGACGACGGCGTCGGGCACCTGAAGGACTCGCTCGACGTCGGCGGCGAGGCCGGGAACCCGCTCGCGGGCCTCCGCGACCGGGATCTGCTCGGCGTCGATGCCGCAGTCCCGGCAGGCGGCCCGCTTGCGCTCGAAGTAGTCGGGGTCGTCGCCCGCGAGCGAGACGAACAGCCCGCCGGTCTCGCGGACGCAGGCGCCAGCGATGGCGCGGACCCGCTCGTTTTCCGCGATGCACTCGCGCGCGTCCCCGGGGTCGGCCTCGGCGTAGCGCGCACCGCTGTGGAGTACCCCGTGCGAGCGGCCGGTCGTCCCCGCCGAGAGACCGTCGCGCTCGACGAGGCGAACGTCCACCCCTCGCATCGCGAGGTCGCGGGCCGTCGCGACGCCGGTCGCGCCGCCGCCGACCACCACGACCTCCGTCTCGATGTCGCGCACGCCCGGGACTCGTCGCCGGCGGGGATGAGTGCTTCCCCTCGCCGCCCGCCCGACGGCCGATCCGAAGCCTCATATCCCGCCTCTCCCTGGTGTCCGGCGATGCACGTCGGAGTCGTCGGGAGCGGCTACGTCGGGACGACGCTCGCGGCCTGCCTGGCGGACATGGGCCACGAGGTGACCGCCGTCGACCTCGACGAGGAGGTCGTCGAGACGCTGAACGGGGGGCGAACGCCGATCGAGGAACCCGGCCTCGACGACCTGGTGGCGACCCACGCCGGCGGGCGCCTCCGGGCGACGACCGACTACGCCGACCTCCGGGGCGCCGCCCTCGTCTTCCTGGCGCTCCCGACGCCCTCGCGCGAGGACGGGAGCGTCGACACCTCCTACGTCGAGGCGGGAGCGCACTCGCTCGCGCCGGTGCTCGCGGACTCGACGGCCGAGTACCCCGTCGTCGTCGTCAAGAGCACCGTCGTGCCCGGGACGGCCGAGGACGTGGTCGCGCCGGCACTGGCGTCCGCTGGCGCGACCGTCGGGACCGACATCGGTCTCGCGGTCAATCCCGAGTTCCTGCGCGAGGGGAGCGCAGTCGCCGACTTCCGCAACCCCGACAAACTCGTGTTCGGGACCGCCGACGACCGGGCGCTCTCCCGGCTTCGAGCGGTCTACGCGCCGCTGGTCGAGGCGGCGGACCCGGAGGTCGTCGAGACCGGCCTCCGCGAGGCCGAACTGATCAAGTACGCCAACAACGCCTTCCTCGCGACGAAGGTGAGCCTGATCAACGAGATCGGGAACGTCTGCAAGGAGTACGGGGTCGACGCCTACGAGGTGGCCCGCGCGCTCGGCATGGACGACCGCATCGCCGAGCAGTTCCTGCGGAGCGGGCTTGGGTGGGGGGGAAGCTGCTTCCCGAAAGATGTAAAAGCATTGATATCATCTGCCCGCGAGGCGGGCTACGACCCCGAACTGCTGGAGGCCGCCGTCGCGGTCAACGAGGGCCAGGCCGACCGCCTGCTCGCCCTGCTCGACGACCACGTCGACGTCGCCGGGGAGCGCGTGGCCGTCCTCGGCCTGGCGTTCAAGCCCGGGACCGACGACGTGCGCAACTCGCGCGCGTTCGACGTCATCGAGGGCCTGCGCGAGCGGGGCGCCGAGGTCGTCGCGTACGACCCCGTGGCGACGGACAACGCCCGCGAGCGGGTCCCCGACATCCACTACGCCGACTCGGCGGCGGCGGCCCTCGACGGCGCCGTCGCGGCCTGCGTCTGCACCGACTGGCCGGAGTTCGCCGACCTCGACGCCGAGTTCGACGCGATGCTGACGCCGGTGATCGTCGACGGGCGGCGTGTCATCGAGCGCCGCGACGGCATCGTCTACGAGGGCCTCACCTGGTGACGCGCGGTCGGACCCGCCGCTGTCGGATGGTCCCCGTCACGGCCGCGCCGCTGCTACTTCGAGCCATCACTCCGCCTCCCCCTCTCGCTTCGACCGCCCGGGCGGGAGGTCGTGGTCGAACATCCCGTCGTAGGCGCAGGCCTCGTCCCGGCGGTCCGAACGCGGCCGAGCGGTGCGGAAACGAACCCGCCCCGCAGTCGTCGTAGCACCGCCGGGCGGTTGGCTCGACTTCATCCGCCAGAAGCACCGCGCGCGGTAGGCGCGAACGGCACGAACCGGCGACGGCCGAAAGGGGGCGATAGGGCGTGCGAGCGACGGGAACGGCGAGGGGAGCGGGGACGACGGGAAGCCGTCCCGGCGGAGGAGACATCCCGATTCGGCCCTTCGTCCGGCCGTGAGCGACGCGAACGAGCGGCTCACCGCCCCTCCGACCCCGGACCTCGTCGACCTGGCGGCGGCGGTCGTGACCGCCCGGTGGGACGGGGCGTGGTCGACCGACGTCCCGCCCCCGTCGCCGGACGGTAGCGCCGACGTCAGGGCCGAGCGGGGGGACCGGAAACGGCTGGTGCGCGTCCGCCGGACCACGGCGTCGAACCCGGTCGGGGCCCCCGAGGTCGAGGAGACGGCGGCGTTCGTGGACCGGTCGGAACGGCGCTCGACCGGTCCGAAAAATGAGCGAGGTGCGTGTCGTCGAACGGCACCGCGAGGAACTCCCGTGCGGGGTCGGCGTCCCCCGGACCGCGCCGACTGCGTCCACCGCCTCCTTACGCGGCCTCGTGCTCGGCCGCCAGCCGCCGGACGCCGATGGTGACGGGCACGCCCTCGACCTCCCACTCCTCGACGAGGTCGAAGTCGGCTTCGGCGGTCTCGGGATCGCGGTCGACGAACGACGCGGTCCGGGTCTCGCTCGCGATGTGATCGCGGTGCCGGTCGACGAGGCCCGCCACCCGGTCGTCGCCCACGTCGATCGCGGTGGCGATCCGCTCGTCCACGTCGAGGTCCAGGCGCTTGCGCATCTCCTGGACCCGCCGGACCACGTCCCGCGCATACCCCTCGGCCTCGAGGCCGTCCGTGAGCGTCGCGTCCACGTAGACGGTGCCGCCGCCGGTGGGTCGGTCCTCGGTCGACGCGTCGATCCCTTCGAAGTCGGCCCCCTCCACGTTCTCGGGGGGCTCCGCCCGGAACGTCACCATCGAGGCGTCGAGCGTCCGCGTCTCGCCGTCGACGGTCACCGTGAACCCCTCGCCGTCGGCCGCGAGTTCGTCCCGGGTCGCGCCCTCGACGGCCGACATCACCGCCTGCGCGTCGGCGCCGAACGCGGGACCGATCTCGCCCATCTCGGGTTCGGCGACCGCGACCAGGTCGTCGAACGCCTCGACGACCTCGACCTCGCGGGCGTTGGTCCGGTCGGCGAGCAGATCGGCCAGCCGGTCGATCGACCGACGGACGGCGGGGTCCTCGCTCTCGACGACCACGCGGGCGACGGGCCACCGGAGCTTCCGCCCGGCGCGCTGGCGGGCGCTCGCCGCCGCCTCCTCGACGTTCCGGAGGACCGCAACGTCGTCCTCCAGGTCGGGGTCGCGGAGCGTCTCGTCGACTTCGGGATGGGGGAGTTCGTGGACGGTGGTCGCGGTGCCGTCGAGCCGCTGGTACATCCGCTCGGCGAGGTAGGGGACGAAGGGGGCCGCGAGCCGGATCGACTCGTCGAGCACCGTCGCGAGCGTGGCGTAGGCGCCGCGCTTGCTCGCGCTGTCGGCCTCCTCCCACATCCGCTCGCGGACGGCCTTCACGTAGAACCGCGAGACGTCCTCGATGAGGAATTCCAGCAGCGCGTTGAGCGCGTCGTGGACCGCGTACTCGTCCCACGCCGCGGCCATCTCGGCCTCCGTCGTCTGGAGGCGCGAGAGGACCCACTCGTCGACCCGCTCCAGCTCGCCGTCGGCGAGGTCGGCCTCGGCCGGGTCGTAGTCGTCCAGCGCCATATACGAGAGGGGGAAGCGGAAGACGTTCCAGACGACGTTGAGGTCGCTCTGGGTGTCCGCCAGCCCCTCCCACTCGAAGGCGAGGTCCGCGCCGTGCTGGTCGTGGCACAGGAGGTACGCCCGGAGCGGGTCACGGCCGTACTCCTCGATGGCCTCCTGTGGCGTGACGATGTTGCCGAGCGACTTCGACATCTTCCGCCCCTCGCTGTCGTTGGCGAAGCCGTGCATCACCACCTCCTCGTAGGGAATCTCGCCGAGCGCCGCCGTCCCCATCCCGAGCTGCGACCAGAACCAGCCGCGGGTCTGGTCGTGGGCCTCGACGATGAGGTCCGCCGGCCAGAGGTCCTCGAACGCGTCCGGGCCCTTCGGTGTCCTGCCGCCCTCGGTCGTTCCGGCCGTGCCCGGGTAGTCGAGCGTGCCCCACGTCGCCACCGAGGAGTCGATCCAGACGTCGAACACGTCCGGGACGCGCTCGTAGGTCGTGCCGTCCTCGGTGATGGTCAGCGGGTCGACCGAGGGACGGTGGAGGTCGAGCGTCTCGGGGTCGACGTCCTGGTCGACGTGCTCGGCGAGTTCTTCGCGGGTGCCGATCACGATGGCGTCGTCGGCGTCGTACTCGTCGGCGTCCGCGGGCACCCAGATGGGGAGGGGAATGCCCCAGTAGCGCTGGCGCGAGACGTTCCAGTCCGGGGCGTCCGCGACGAAGTTCCGGAACCGGCTGTCCCGCGCCCACTCGGGGTGCCACTCGCTGTCCTCGATGTTTTCCAGCAGTTCCTCTTTGATGTCCGTGACCGTGATGAACCACTGGTCGGTGGCGAGATAGACGATGTCCGTATCACACCGCCAGCACTGCCCGTACCGGTGGCGGTGGGTCCCCTCGGCGAGCAGCAGGCCCTTCTCCCGGAGGTCGTCGATGATGTCGTCGTTGGCGTCGCGGACGAAGGTGCCGGCGTACGTCCCGGCGGCGTCGGTGTAGGTGCCGTCCGGGGCGACGGGGGAGAAAACCTCCAGGCCGAGGTCCCGGCCGCGCTGGAAGTCCTCCTGCCCGTGGCCGGGCGCGGAGTGGACCAGCCCCGTCCGGTCGGCCTCGACGTAGTCGGCGGTGTAGACCTCCAGTGCCCCCTCGAAGTCCGGGTGGTCGGGCACCTCGTCGGCGAGCGGATGCTCGTACTCCCAGCCGACCATCTCCTCGCCGGTCACCTCATCGAGAACCTCGTAGTCCTCGTAGCGCCCCTCGCCGAGGGCGTCCTCGACGCAGGGTTCCGCGAGGTAGAGGACGTGCGCCTCGTCCCCCCGCTCCGCACGCACCTTCTGGTAGGTCATGTCGGGGTCGACGGCGACGAAGGTGTTCGCGGGGATGGTCCAGGGCGTGGTGGTCCAGACGACGAGCGACCCCTCGCGGGCCGCGAGGGGGAAGCGCACGTAGATCGACGGCGACTCGATCTCGTGGTACTCGACCTCGTTGTCCGCGATGCCCGTCTCGCAGCGGGGACACTGGTTGATGGCGCGCTTGCCCCGTTCGACCAGGTCGCGGTCGTGGACCTTCCGGAACGCCCACCACGCCGCCTCCATGTACTCCGGCGAGATGGTCCGGTAGGGGTCCGACCAGTCCATCCACGCGCCGATGGACTGGAAGTCCCCGTCCATGTTCTCGCGGTTGCGCTCCGCGAACGACTTGCACTCCTCGATGAACGCCTCGACGCCGTACTCCTCGATGTCCTTCTTGTTCTCGAAGCCGAGTTCTTCCTCGACTTTCACTTCGATCGGCAGGCCGTGCATGTCGTAGCCCGGCCGGTCGTAGACGTCGTGACCGGTCATCCGCTTGTAGCGGATGATGGCGTCTTTCAGGGTCTTGTTCCAGGCCGTTCCCAGGTGCATCTGCCCCGAGGTGTACGGCGGGCCGTCGACGAAGAAGAAGTCCGGATCGTCGGCGTGGGCCTCGACCGCCGCCTCGTAGGCGTCGTGGTCCTCCCAGTAGCCCCCGACGGCGTCCTCCACCGCCCCGGGGTCGTACCGGTCGGATACCTCGTCCGCGTCGGCGTCCATACCCGTCCCTGTCCCCCGGCGCATATCAAAACGGTGGTCACGGCCGGGGGAGGGCACGCGGGTTTCGCAGATCGATCGAGCCCCAGTCGGCGCATCTGCTAACCACGTAGGCCAGGCGACTACTTCACCCGCGCCTGGAGTAGGACCCGAATGCGACGGAGCCGCGATGGCCGTACGAAGCTGCCGAGAGCGTGTCATAGCGACTGGACCAGTGTGCCGTCGGTCGATACGCATGCACCGTTCCGATAGCGCGACGCCGTCGTGCGGACGCCGAACGGTCCTCCGGCGGTTCGGGGCGGCCGGCCTGACCGGAACGGCCGTCCTCGGCGGCTGTACGGGACGAGCGAAACGAGTACGGACGACCACGTTCGTCCTTCGGACGGCGACGGACGGAGCGTCGACGTCACCGACGCCGGGTTCCGCGTCGACGGCGACGCCCACGCCGACGCCGTCGGACGACCGTGACGAGTACCGACTGCTCAAGGACGGCCTCCGGTGGGAGACGGTCCCCGTCGGACTGGTCGTCGGGAGCAGCACGATTCCGGACGGCGTTTCGACCCCGGCGGCGAAGCGAGCGCTCGTCGGGGCGACCGAGACGTGGAACGGGGTGGCGAACACCCCGACGGTGTTTTCGCCGCCGACGTTCGACGACTCGATACAGGAGGTCACCGGGGGCAACCGCACGAACGAGTTCGTCTGGGCCTCGCTCGACGGCGACACGGTCGGCGAGACGACGGTCCACTGGGAGAAGGAGTCGGGGCGCCTCGTCGAGGTGGACGTCAGACTCGACCGGGACTACCCGTGGGCGACCAGGCCGACCGGGACCGAGGACCCGGAACTCGACGTCCGGAGCATCGCGACCCACGAACTCGGCCACCACGGGCTGGCGGACGTGACCGGTTCGGAGGCGTCCGAACAGACGATGTACGCGTACGCGGTCGTCGACAGCACGCGGAAGCGGACGCTCGGGGCCGGCGACGTCACCGGCTGGCAGGTCGTCTACGGGGAGCGCACGCCGAGTCCCGTGGGGACCGAGACCGAGACGTAGGCGCCGCTCAGAAGTCGGGCAGGTCGTCCGGCGCCTCGTACTCGGCCTCCCAGTCGATGAAGTCCTCCTTCAGCACCTCGCAGACGACCTGACCGAGTTCGGTCAGGCCGGCGTTGATGGCGGAGACGGTCGACCACGAGTCGATGTCGGGGTGGATGTCCCGGCGCTTCCAGTCCTCAGGGAGGCCGGGGGCGTGGTAGCCGACGCGGTCCGCGAAGGCGTCCCAGAAGAAGTCGAATCGTTCGATCAGATCGAGGTCCTCGACGACCCGCCAGTCCGTCTCGTCCATGTCGGTGTCGGCCGCCCAGCGGTCGAACGCCTCCTCCCAGGCGCCGTTCTCCAGAAATTCGGACAGCTCCTCGCGCCGGTAGTCCGCATCCCCGGCGACGTCGGCGTCCTCGTACTCGTTCGGATCGACCGCCGACAGTTCCGGCGGCGCCGGCGGCGCTACGTCGAGACTCATACCCGCCCGTCGGGCACCAGCGACCAAAAGGCTGCGGGAGTGTGACGGGGCGGCGGCCGCCGCTCCGTCGCCGCGCTACACGCCGAACCGCTCGACCAGCCGTTCGATCCGGTCGATCCGCTCGTCGACGGCCTCGTCCCGCAGCGCACGCTCGCCGTCGGTCGGGCACGACAGGTCGGGCACCGGCGTCGGCGTCCCCTCCTCGTCGAGCGCGACGAAGGTGAAAAACGAGGTCGTCGTCCCGCGCTCCTCGCCGGTGCGGGGGTTCTCCGCGTGCACGTCGACCTTCACGTCGAGGCTGGTCCGGCCGGTGTGGAAGACGTAGCCCTCGATCACCACGATCTCGCCGAGGTCGATGGGGCTGATGAAGTCGACGTGATCCATCGAGACGGTGACACACTGGCGGTTCGAGAACCGCATCGCCGCGATGGCGGCGGCGATGTCCATCCAGTTGAGTATGGCGCCCCCGAGCGCCCGGCCCAGCGTGTTCGTGTCGTTCGGCAGGAGCAGTTCGGTCATCTCGGTGTGTGACTCCGCCAGGGTCGCGCGCTCGGTCATGGGCAGTGGTTGGCGCCGGCCGACTAATGGGTGGTGCCAACCCGCGCCGTCGGTCGGGTGACGGTCGGCGGGCCCCCGGTCGACCGGTGACCGGCGCTCCGGCGGGCGGTCCGCCGCCCGAACGACTATGCGGCACCGGTCGCTAGCGGCTCCCGTGATCACGAACCGCGAGATCCGGAGCGAACGGCTGCTGGAGGACGCGCTCGGCGAGGTGACCGAGAGCGCGCTGGCGAACGACATCGGGGCGGAGACCGTCGCGTCGACCCTCCGGGACCGGGCCGAGGCGGTCGAGGGCGAGCGGGGAGACCCCCGGGACGGATCGACGGGGCAGTAGGCTGGCGGCGAGCGGGGCGTACCGTCAGGGCCCCTCGTCTAAGTCCTCGAGTTCGATGGTCGATTCGGGTTGGCCGGCGGCGTCGAGCACCTCGTCGCTGACGGTGATCGGGCAGTCGACCCGGACGGCGAGCGAGACGGCGTCGCTCGGCCGGGCGTCGAAGACGTGCTTGCGCGGCTCGCCGTCCTCGTAGCGCTCGGCGTCGATCTTCGCGTAGAAGGTGCCGTCGGCCAGGTCGTCGATGCGGATGCCGTCGATGGCGCCCCCGAACTCGGTCACCATCTGGACGAGCAGGTCGTGGGTGAGCGGGCGCTCGAACGGCTCGCCGGACAGGCCGAGCTGGATCGCCCGGGCCTGGTCGGCGGTGATGACGATGGGCAGGTACTCGTCGCGGGCCGAGAGCACGACGGCGGGGACGTTCGCCCCCGACTCGTCGGCCCCGACGCCGATGCCCGCGACCTCGGCGGCGTGGTCCATGACTCGCACTACGGGCGGAGGGTACGAATAGGTACGGGCCCGCTGGCGACCCCGTTCAGCGTCGGGGGTGAAGCACGAGCGTATCGACGGGAAACAGGTTTATCGGTGGAGAGAGGAGTGGGTGACACAACGTATGGACGTCTCGAAAGCCGTGATCCCCGCCGCCGGGTTTGGGACCCGATTTCTGCCCGTGACGAAGGCCCAGCCCAAAGAGATGATGCCGGTTCTGGACAAGCCGACCATCCAGTACGTGGTCGAGGAGGCCGTCGAAGCGGGAATCGACGACATCCTCATCATCACCGGCCGTGGCAAGCAGGCGATCGAACGTCATTTCGACAAGTCCTACGAACTCGAACAGGAACTCGAGGCCACCGGGAAGACCGACCGCCTGGTGCGCGTCCGGGAGATCGCCGATCTCGCGGACATCCATTACGTCCGACAGAAGGAACGGAACGGGCTCGGCGACGCCGTCCTCTACGCGCAAAAACACGTGGGTGACGAACCGTTCGCGCTACTGCTGGGCGATACGATCATCGAGAGCGAGACGCCCTGTACCACGTCGCTCATCGCCCACGCCGAGGAGTACGAGACGTCGGTCCTGTCGTTAGAGCGCGTTCCCTGGGCGGACGTCCCCAAGTACGGCGTCGCGGACCGTGGTGACACGGCGGGCGACGAGGCCTGTTTCCCGGTTGCGGACTTCGTCGAGAAACCGCCCCAGGACGAGGCGCCGTCGAACCTCGCGATCACGGGCCGCTACGTGTTTACCCCGGATATCTTCGAGCAGCTGCGACGGACCGAGATCGGCGTCGGGGGCGAACTCCAACTGACCGATGCCATCCGGAAGCTGGATCACGTACGCGGCGTCGAACTCGCCGGGGATCGCTACGATATCGGTGACATTCCCGGCTGGCTGCAGGCGAACATCGAGATGGCCCTCCATCACAACGACGGGGAGATCAACGACGCCGTGGAGGCGCTCATTCAGGACTACGCCTGATGAGCCGGATGCTCGTGACGGGGGCGGCCGGCTTTCTGGGCAGCTACCTGTGTGACACCCTGCTCGCGGACGGCCACGAGGTCATCGGGATGGACAACCGGGTCAGCGGACGGACCGCCAACCTCGACGAGGCGTTCTATCACGACCGGTTTACCTACTACGACCACGACGTGACGGAGTTCATCCACGTCGACGGCGAGCTGGATGCCGTCCTCCATCTCGCCAGCCTCGCCTCGCCGGTCTTTTATCGTGACTACCCGATCAAGACGCTGAAAGTCGGCGCCCTCGGAACGCACAAGACGCTCGGCCTCGCGAAGGAGAAGGACGCGACGTACCTCTTCACGTCGACGAGCGAGGTCTACGGCGACCCCGAAGTCAACCCCCAACCCGAGGACTATCGGGGGAACGTCGATCCGTACGGCCCGCGGTCCTGCTACGACGAATCCAAGCGGTACGGCGAATCGCTGGTGCGGGCCTACCGTGACAAACACGACCTAGACGTGCGCGTCGCGCGGATTTTCAACACCTACGGCCCGCGGATGCGCCTCGACGACGGGCGGGTGATTCCGAACTTCATGCAGCAGGCGCTGACCGGCGCGGATCTGACCGTCTATGGCGACGGGAGTCAGACCCGGAGTTTCTGCTACGTCGACGACATGATCGGCGGACTGGTGGCGCTGCTGGAGTCCGACGTCGAGACGCCCGTGAACGTCGGGAATCCGGACGAGCGGACGATTCAGGAACTCGCCGAACTCGTCATCGAGGTGACCGACAGCGAGAGCGGCATCACGTACGAACCATTACCCCCACAGGATCCCCAGGTGCGGCGCCCCGACATTTCGAAGGCCCGCACCGAGTTGGGGTGGACGCCGGACGTGGCCCTGCGTGACGGCCTCCGGCGGTCGGTCGACTACTTCGAAACGCAGGTTTGACTTCCGGTCGCGGCTCCGGTCGTGGCAGACGGGACTCGACTCCCCGTGTCAGGCCGACCGCGCTCGGACGTACCGGAACCCGAGGACCGCCACGACGACGAGCAAGCCGCCGAGGAAAAAGAGGAGGCCGGGCGGGAGGCCGAGGCCGGCCGCGCCGGCGTCCCCGGCCATGGGGACCGCCTCGGTGCTCACCGCGGACCCGCCGTCCTGGTACGTCGCCCCGCCGGTCGCGGCCATCGTCGGCAGCCAGGCGCCGTCGCGGAGGAGGTACTCGACGAGTAACGATCCGACCGACAGGAGGCCGACCGCGCCGAGCAGGCGGGAGAGCGCCGCGCGCAGCCCCTCCTCCTGTCCGTCGTCCCCGGCGAACACCACGAGCGGGCGGTTGGCGGGCGCGTAGACGTCCATCTCGCGGCCCTTCTCGGAGTAGACGGTGTCGACGACGGCGAGCAGGTCGGCGTCGTCCATCCGCTGGAGGTGGTACTGGGCGTTCTGGAGGCTGGTGTCGACGCGCTCGGCGATGCCGGAGGGCGTGTCGGGGTCCTCGTGGAGGGCGGCGAGCAGGTCCCGGGCGGTCTCCGAGGAGAGCGCCGCGAGCACGTCGCCGGTCGCCTCGTCGTCGAGGCCGACGACCCGGGGGTCGTCCTCCTCGGCGGCGGAGCGGTCCGGCGTGGAGGGCAAGAGGTCGACCATACCGGGCGTTTGCGGGCCTCGGATACGTATCTTTCTCTATCCGTCCCCGCCGCCGTCGGTGACCACGGCGACCCGGAGGTCGTTGACGTTCGTGCCCGTCGGGCCCGACCGGAGGAGACAGTCGAGGTCGGCAAGTGCCCCGCCGGCGTCGCTCTCCGCGAGCGCCGCCCGCGCGCGCCGGACCGCGTCCGGGTCGGCGAGCGTCGCCCCGTCGACCAGGCCGCCGGCGGCGTCGCTCCCCCCGTCGACCCCGTCGGTGTCGGCGGCCGCGAGCGCGACCCGCTCGCCAAGGCCCCGGAGGTCGAGCGCCGCCGACAGCGCGAACTCCTGGTTCGGCCCGCCCGAGCCGTCGCCCCGCACGGTCACGGTGCACTCGCCGCCGGCGAGGACGACCGCCGGCGGGTCGACCGGCGCGCCCGTGGCGTCGACCTCAGCCGCGACGGCCGCGTGGGTGCGGGCGGCCTCGCGGGCCTCGCCCCGCACCCGCGAGGAGAGCAGGCAGGGCTCGTACCCCCGGCCGCGGGCCGTCTCGGTCGCCGCGTCGAGCGCGGTGTAGGCGCTCGCGAGGACGTGGTTCGCCACCCGGTCGAAGACGGGGTCGTCCGCGCCGGGCGTCTCGGGCAGGTCGTCCGCGGCGCCGCGTTCCAGGCGCTCTCGCACCGCGGCCGGCGGATCGACGCCGTACCGGTCGAGGACCGAGAGCGCGTCGGCGTAGGTCGTCGGGTCGGGCGCCGTCGGGCCGCTTGCGATCACCCCGAGATCGTCGCCGACCACGTCGCTGAACGCGAGGCCGACGACCGTCGCCGGCGCGGCCAGGCGGGCCAGCCCCCCGCCCTTGAGCGACGAGAGGTGCTTGCGGACCGCGTTGAGGTCCTCGATGTCCGCCCCGGCGTCGAGCAGTGCGTCGGTCGTCGCCCGCAGGTCGTCCAGCGTGATGCCCTCGGCCGGCGCCGGGAGGAGCGCGCTCCCGCCGCCGGTCACGGCGACGAGCACCAGCGTGCGCTCGTCGGCCCCCGCGACCAGGTCGCGGACGCGCCGGGTGCTCTCGACGCCCGCGGCGCTCGGGACCGGGTGAGCCCCCGGCAGGCGCTCGACGGGGCCGTCGGCGTCGCTCGGGTCGGAGGTCACCACTGCGCCGGCCGTGATCAGGTCGCCGAGAACAGCCTCCAGCGCGGTCGCCACGCCGTCGGCGGCCTTGCCGCCCCCGACCACGACCACCCGGTCGAACGTCGAGAGGTCGTAGGTCGCGTCCGCAACCCGCAGGTCGTCGCCGGACAGCGTGACCGCCTCCCTGACGACGCGCTCCGGATGTGCCGCCTCGATGCCGGCGCGGAGACAGGCGAGCGCCGTCTCGCGGGCGGGCGTCGACGCGAGGTCGTCGGTGCGCTCGAACATACCGGGGCGTCTCCGACAGGGGTAAAAAGCGTGCCCCAGTATCGCCGTCGATGACTGACCGGCCGGACCCGGGTGCGGACGCCCCCCACGGCACTCCCGACGCGGCGGGCGACGCCGGGGCCGGATCGGACGGGGACGCTCCCGGCGACGCCCCCGACGTGGGAACCGGTGCCGAGGCCAGTTCCGACGCCGAGGGCTCCGTCCGGGTCGTCGGCACGGCCCACGTCTCCGAGGAGAGCGCCAGGGAGGTCGAGGCCGCAATCGACGAGTCGGACCCGGACGTCGTCGCCGTCGAACTCGACGAGGGGCGATACCGGCAACTCCAGGGCGGCGCGCCGGACGACCTCGAACCGGCCGACCTCCTGGAGGGGAACACGGTCTTCCAGTTCATCGCCTACTGGATGCTCTCGTACGTGCAGTCCCGGATGGGCGAGAAGTTCGACGTGCGTCCCGGGGCGGACATGCTCGCGGCCGTCGAGGCCGCCGAGGAGCGGGGCATCGAGGTGGCGCTGGTCGACCGCGACATCCAGACGACGATCCAGCGGTTCTGGGCGCGGATGAGCACGATGGAGAAGTTGCGGATGGCGAGCGGCCTGCTCTTCGGTGCGACCGACGGCCGGATCGTCGGAGTGACGCTCGGCCTGTTCGTCGGCCTGATCGCGGGCCCGATCGTCGGACTGTTCGGGGGGGCGCTCGGCGTCACCGACGCCCTGCTGGTCCGGGCGACCGGCGCGCTCCTGCTCGGCGTCGGGGCGGGATTCGTCGGCGAGCGGATCGGCTCGCGGCTCCTCGGGCCGGACGAGGGGCTGCTCGCCGGGGCCGCGACGGGCGTCGCGGTCGGCGGCGCCCTCGGGGGCGGCCTCGGCATCGCTGACGGCGTCGTGGCGACCTACCTCGGCGGCTTTGCCGTGCGGGCGCTGGGAAGCATGACGGTCGGCGTGACCGCCGGGGTGCTCGCCGGCGGCGTCGTCGGCGTCTTCCTGCACGCCACGGGCATCGGCGAACCCGACCCCGAGGAGTTCGAGGAGGTCGCGATGGAGGACCTGACCGACGCCGACGTCGTGACCGCGCTGATGGATGAGTTCCGCCAGTTCAGTCCCGGCGGGGCGGAGGCGCTGATCGACGAGCGCGACGCCTACATCGCCCACCGGCTGGTCGACCTGCGCGCCGCCGGGAAGAACGTGGTCGCGGTCGTCGGCGCCGGCCACCGCGAGGGCATCGAGGGCTACCTTGACGCCCCCGGGACCCTGCCGCCGCTCGACTCGCTCACGGGGACGACGGGCGGCGGCCGCTTCCCGTGGGGCAAGGCCGTCGGCGTCGCCGTCTCGGCGGCCTTCGTCGCCTTCTTCGTCCTGCTCGCCGTCGCCGGCGTGCGGGACGCCTTCCTCCTGCGGCTGTTCGGCGCGTGGTTCCTCGTCAACGGCGTCTTCGCCGCCGGGCTGGCGCGACTGGTCGGGGCGCGCTGGCGGTCCGCACTCGTCGGCGGCGCCGTCGCGTGGATGACGTCGGTCAACCCGCTGCTCGCCCCCGGCTGGTTCGCCGGCTACGTCGAACTCCGGCACACGACGGTCAACGTGAGCGACGTCACCCGGCTGAACGACCTGCTCTCCGACGAGACCCGACCCGTTCGCGAGATCGTCTCGGAGATGCTCGACGTGCCGCTCTTTCGCCTCATCGTCATCGTGGCGATGACCAACGTCGGGAGCATGGTCGCGAGCCTCCTCTTTGCGGCCTACCTGCTCCCGGTTTTCGCGGCCGACCTCGGCGGCGTCGACGGCGTCGGCCGCCTGATGATCGAGGGCGCGCGCCGGAGCGCCGACTTCCTCGTCCGCCTCGTCGGCGCCGGGGGGATGGTGTGACCGGGCGCGGCGGACGCGGACGCGGGGATGGCGTCCGGTTCTCCCGCGACGAACTCGGGGACCTCGCGGTCGCGTGGGTGGTGCTCGGCGTCGCGTTCGCGATCTTCTTCCTCGGCGGCGGGGCGGGTCTCGTCCGCACGCTCGACCGCGGCATCGGGGCGCTCGCCGGCGCGGTCGGGGTCAGCCTCGTCACCGCCGGGGTCGCCTTCCTGTGTCACGAACTCGGCCACAAGGTCGTCGCCGTCCGGTTCGGGCAGGTCGCCCGCTTCCGGGCGGACTACGGCATGCTCTTTCTCGCGGTCATGAGCGCGCTCGTCGGCTTTCTCTTCGCCGCGCCCGGCGCGGTCCACCACCGCGGTCGACTGACGGCCCGGGAGAACGGCCTCGTGGCCCTCGCCGGGCCGGCCGTGAACGTGGCGCTGGCGCTCGCGTTCGCGCCGCTCGCCCTTCTCGGCGCCGGGAGCGGTATCGCCCTCCTCGAACTCGTCGGCGCGCGGGGGCTGGCGATCAACCTCTTTCTCGCCGCGTTCAACCTGGTCCCCTACGGACCGCTCGACGGACGGACCGTGCTCTCCTGGAGCAAGGTGGTCTGGGCGCTCTCCTTCCTTCCGGTGGCCGCGGTCACCGTCTTCGTGGTCTTCGTCCTCGACGTGGGGTTCTGAGACGGGAGGGGCGTCGGGGCGCGTCGGCCGGCGAACGGGAGAACCGCAACGCGAAAGCGAGAGACTGGAGCCGGCTACCCGTCGTCAGCGGGCGTCGTTCCGGTAGCCGTGACCGACGAGGAGGGCGCCGAGGTTGGCGACGAGGAGGGCGCCGAGGACCGTCGGTTCGCTGCCGGTCAGGCCGCCGTGGACGAGGGGGAGGTAGGCCAGCGGCAGGAGGATCGAGGCCCAGAACGCGAGGAAGCGAAGCGGGGCCAGGACTGATCGGCGGAGGGCGGTGCGCAGGCCGCGGGCGACGTCCACGGGAACGTCCCGTACCCGCGAGGAGACCCGGTTCGTGGTGTTCGGCATGGAGGGCATCACCACTTCCTCGTACACGCGCCTGGGGCATATAGGATGCAGAGCGTTGGCCTCGTTTCACTACCGTTCACGCTCACGCCGGCCACCGGTAGGACACCATTAGACGCGCCAGGATCGTTCGAAACGTTTCATCCAGCAAGCTAAATCCCACACACCTGTCGGACGTCACCGGGGAGTATCGGCGGGAGATTCCCGTCGCGGCCGGCCCTCGGCCCCGCGACGCACCGACCCGGTGGGCTTTTGCCCCGCGCCGCCGGGGGGAGTTGCATGACCGAGGACGGGGACGGGGACGGGACGCCGGGCGACGTGAACGGGGACGAGGAGGGACTCACCTACGCCGAGAGCGGCGTCGACATCGAGGCGAGCGAGGCGGCGACGGCGGCGCTCGTCGCCGAGGCCGGGGAGGGAACGGGCGACTTCGCGGGCCTGCTCGACATCGGCGACCGGTACCTGGGCCTGGCGACCGATGGGGTGGGAACCAAGCTCCTGGTCGCCGCGGCGCTCGACGACTACTCGACGGTCGGCATCGACTGCATCGCGATGAACGCCAACGACCTGGTGGCCGCCGGCGTCCGGCCGGTCGCGTTCGTCGACTACCTCGCGGTCGAGGAGCCGGACGAGGAAACCGCCGAGGAGATCGGGGAGGGACTGGCGACCGGCGCGGAGCGCGCCGGCGTGGAACTCGTGGGGGGCGAGACGGCCGTGATGCCGGAGGTGATCCGGGATCTGGACCTCGCCGGCACCTGCGCCGGCCTCGCGGCGCCCGACGCCGTCTTCGAGGGTCGGGCGGCCGCCGGGGACGTGCTCGTCGGCTTCCCCTCCTCGGGCATCCACTCGAACGGGCTCACGCTGGCCCGCGAGGCGGCCACCCGCGAGGGGGAGTACACCGACCCCTTCCCCGACGACGACTCGGGGCGGAGCGTCGGCGAGGTCCTCCTCGAGCCGACGCGCATCTACGCGGGCCTGCTCGACCCGATGCGCGAGCACGGCGTCCGCGGCGCCGCCCACATCACCGGCGGCGGCCTGACCAACCTCGAACGCCTCGGGGACCGACGGTACGTCGTCGACGACCCCTTCCCCCCACAGCCGGTCTTCGAGTTCGTCCGCCGGGCCGGAAACGTGGCACGCGACGAGATGTATCGCACGTTCAACATGGGAACGGGCTTCGTCGCCGCCCTGCCGCGCGAGCGGGCGGTCGACCTCGTCGACGCCACCGACGGGCGGGTGATCGGTCGGGTCGAGGACGGATCGGGCGTCGTCGTGGACGGCCTGGAACTGTGAGGACGAACGGAACGCCCTAGAACTGCGAGGACGAACGGAACGCCCTAGAACTG
>JBDGQA010000001.1:0-71572 GCA_042219325.1 Haloferacaceae archaeon
TGGCCCACCACGCGTTCAACGCCCGCGAGGAGGCCGGCGACGAGTACGCCTACTCGGGGGAGGTCTACTGGAAGGACCGGACCGTGGCGTACTGCGACGAGTTCCTCGCCTCGGTCGGCGTCGACCTGGACGAGGTGACGTACATCGAGGACCCCTGGGTCGGCGGGGGCAACGCCGGGCCGGCCTTCGAGGTCATCTACCGGGGCGCCGAACTCGCCACGCTCGTCTTCATGTCGATGGAGCAGGACCCCGACGGCGACTACCTGCTGAAAGACGGCAACCGGTACTCGAAGATGGACACCTACATCGTCGACACCGGGTACGGGCTGGAGCGGTGGACGTGGATGTCCCAGGGGACGCCGACGGTGTACGAGTCGATCTACCCCGACATGATCGCGTTCCTGAAGGACAACGCCGGTATCGAGTACACCGACGAGGAGCGGGAACTGATCAGACACGCCGCCACGCTGGCCGGGCGGATGGACATCGACGAGGTCGAGGACGTCGAGGCCGCCCGCGACAACATCGCCGAGAAACTGGACGTCCCGACCGACGAACTGCGGGCGCTCGTCGAGCCGCTGGAGTCCATCTACGCGGTGGCCGACCACTGTCGCACCCTGGCGTACATGCTCGGCGACGGCATCGTCCCGTCGAACGTCTCGACGGGCTATCTGGCCCGGATGGTGCTGCGCCGGACGAAGCGGCTGGTCGACGACGTCGGCATCGACGCGCCCCTCGACGAACTCGTCGACATGCAGGCCGAGCGGCTCGGGTACGAGAACCGCGACACCATCCGCGACGTCGTCCGCACCGAGGAGGCGAAGTACCGCGAGACGCTGGAGCGCGGCTCGCGCCGGGTCGAGCAACTCGCGAGCGAGTACGCCGAGCGCGGCGAGCCCATCCCGACCGAACGGCTCATCGAACTGTACGACTCCCACGGCATCCAGCCCGAGATGGTGCGCGACATCGCGGAGCGCGAGGGCGCGACCGTCGATATTCCCGACGACTTCTACGCGCTGGTTGCCGAGCGCCACGAGAGCGGCGAGGGGGAGGAAGCAGCGGCCGAGGCCGAGGAGGCGATCGGTGACCTGCCCGAGACCGACCTGCTGTTCTACGAGGACCAGGAGCGCACGGAGTTCGAGGCGGTCGTCCTCGACGTGTTCGAGCGCGAGGACGGCTACGACGTGGTGCTCGACCAGACGATGTTCTACCCCGAGGGCGGCGGGCAACCGGCCGACACCGGGACCCTCACCGCCGAGGGCGTCACCGCGGAGGTACGGGACGTCCAGTCGCGGGACGGCGTCGTGCTCCACCGGACTGACAAGAACCCCGGCAAGGGGGAGTTCGTCCGCGGGCACGTCGACGCCGATCGGCGGCGGGCGCTGATGCGCCACCACACAGCCACGCACATCGTCGGCCACGCCGCCCGGCAGGTCCTCGGCGAGCACGTCCGCCAGGCCGGGGCCCAGAAGGGGGTCGACTCGGCGCGGCTCGACGTCCACCACCACCGCCGGATCGACCGCGACGAGGTCCGGGAGATCGAGCGGATCGCCAACCGGATCGTCCGGGAGAACGGATCGGTGACCCAGGAGTGGCCCGACCGCCACGAGGCCGAGGCCGAGTACGGCTTCGACATCTACCAGGGCGGCATCCCGCCGGGCCGGGAGATCCGGCTGATCCACGTCGACGACGACGTGCAGGCCTGCGCGGGCACCCACGTCTCGCGGGCCGGCGACATCGGCGCGATCAAGGTGCTCTCGACCGAACCGGTCCAGGACGGCGTCGAGCGGATCACCTTCGCCGCCGGCGAGGCGGCCATCGAGGCCACCCAGCGGACCGAGGACGCCCTCTACGACGCCGCCGACGTACTCGACGTCGAGCCGTCGGCGGTGCCCGAGACCGCCGAGCGGTTCTTCGAGGAGTGGAAGGAGCGCGGCAAGCAGATCGACCGGCTGAAGGAGGAACTCGCCGAGGCCCGGGCCAGCGCCGAGGCCGAAGCGGGGGAGGCGTTCGAGGTCGCGGGGACCCCGGTGGTCGTGCGGCGCCTCGACGCCGACGCCGACGAACTCCGGGCGACGGCCAACGCCCTCGTCGACGAGGGCCGGGTCGCGGTGCTCGGCAGCGGGGCCGGCGACGGCGCGCAGTTCGTCGTCGGCGTCCCCGACGGCGTCCCCATCGACGCGGGCGAGGTCGTCGGCCGCCTGGCCGGGCGCGTGGGCGGCGGCGGCGGCGGCCCGCCGGACTTCGCACAGGGCGGCGGTCCGGACGTGGAGGCGCTCGACGACGCACTCGACGAGGCCCCGGACATCCTCCGTGCGGTTCTGGACGCCTGAGCCAGGACGTCCCCCGTACGGTCCCCGACGCCTGATCGCCGGGCGGCGTCCGGACCCGTCAGTCGGCCGTCGAATCCATCGAGCGATACGGCTGGAACCGCCGAGCGGTACGGTTCGAACTGCCGGGCGGCCCACGACCCGAACTGCCAAGCGGCGCGACCCCCTAGTCCCGCTCGTGCCGACAGCGACCAACGACGGCGTGGCGATCTACTACGAGCGGGCGGGCGACGGGGCGCCCGTCCTCCTGCTCGGCGACCTGGGATTCGGCGCGTGGCAGTGGGGCTGGCAGCACGCCGCCCTGGCCGGCCCCTACGAGACGGTGGTCCCGGAGACGCGGGGCTGCGGGCGGTCCGACGCCCCGCCGGGGCCGTACGACCTGGAGGCGCTCGCGGGGGACGCGACGGCGGTGATCCGTGATGCCGACTGCCGCGCGGCCCACGTCGTCGGGGCGGGACTCGGGGGTGTGGTCGCGCTCCGCCTGGCGCTCGCCACCGGGCGGGTCCGGAGCCTGACCCTCCTCGGGTGTGCGCCGAGCGACGAGGCGCTCGACCTCGACCCGCTCGCCGCGGACCCCGACGACGAGGCGGCGCTGCGGACCTCGCTCGCGGCCGCGCTCTCGGACGGGTTCCGCGAGCACCGGCCCGATGTCGTCGACCGAATCGTCGACTGGCGCCGCGCCGAGGACGCCGACCCGGTGGCGTGGCGCGCCCAGCGCGCCGCCCTCGACGGGTTCGACGTCCGCGACCGACTCCTCGAGGTGACGGTCCCCGCCCTGGTCGTTCACGGGACTGCCGACGCCCGCTGGCCGCCCGAGCGCGGCGAACGACTGGCTGACGACCTGCCCCGCGGACGGTTCGAGCCGGTGGACGGCGCCGGCCACCTCGTCGGCGTCGAGGCCTCGCGGGTCGTCAACGACGAACTGCTCGGGTTCCTGGCGACCGTCGAGGACGAGGACGGGAGATGAGGAGCGCCCGGCGGCGACGGGGGATGAGAAGCGCCCGGCGGCGACGGGGGGTGCCCGGCGACCGGCAACGACACTGCCCACCCCGTCGCACTCACTCCGCCCCGTCGACCGCCGTCCCGTCGTCGACGGCCCGGGCTCCGTCCGCGGCGACCGCCGCGCCGTCGCCGGCGACCTCCGCCTCGGTCAGGTAGCACTGCGGGTCCCGCCCGAAGGGGTGGTCGTGGCCGCCGAGGGCGCGCAGGCGGGACGCGCCGCGACAGACCGCCCGGTATCGGCAGTCGGCGCACGCGCCGGTCAGGTGTTCCTCGCGCTCGCGGAGCGCCGCGAGGAGGGGATTGGCGTCGTCCGCCCAGATGGCGCCGAACGGGCGGTCGCGGACGTTGCCGAGCGCGTACCCCTGCCAGAACTGCGTGAGGTGGACGTTGCCCTGGTAGTCGACGTCGGCGACGCGTTCGCCCGCCGGGTCGCCGCCGTTCCGGCGAAGGTACTCGCGGACGCGCCGCGCGCGGTCGGGGCCGAACGCCTCGCGGGCGTACTCGACGAGGTACGCGGCATCGCAGTAGTTGCCGACCAGCAGCGTCTCGATCTCCTTGCCCCGGTCGTGGTACTCCCAGGTGAGGTCACAGACTCGCCGGACGGCACGGCGCTTGTCCGGGGGTGACAGGTCGGCGTCGCGAATCGCCGCCCCCCGGCCGCCGTAGTCGAGGTGGTAGAAGCAGAACCGGTCGACGCCGACGTCGTGGAGGAACGCGACGATGCCTTCGAGGTCCGGCGCCGTCCGCTCGGTGATGGTGTAGCGCAGGCCGGTCTTCAGGCCGGCGTCGAGGCAGGCCTCGATGCCCCGCACGGCGGCGTCGAACGCGCCCTCCCGCCCGCGGAAGGCGTCGTTTCGCTCGCGGAGGCCGTCGACGGAGACGCCGGCGTATGCCAGCCCCGCGTCCCGCAGCGCCGCCGCGCGCTCGGGCGTGAGGAGGGTCCCGTTCGTGGAGAGCACCGGACGGACCCCGCGGTCCGCGGCGTAGCCGATCAGGTCGACCAGGTCGTCGCGGGCGAGCGGTTCCCCGCCGGAGAACAGGACGACGGGGACGTCGTACGCCGCCAGGTCGTCGAGCAGGCCCTTGCCCTCCGCGGTGGACAGTTCCCCCGGGGCGGGTTCGCGGGTCGCCGCCGCGTAGCAGTGCTCGCAGCGGAGGTTACACTGCTTTGTCGTGTTCCAGACCACGACCGGCCGCCGCTGTCCCCGGTCGCTGATCTGATCGACGGCCGACTCGTCGGCGGCGTCGTACCGCAGGCCGTCGCCGGCGGCGTCGAGGTCACAGAGGAGTTTGCTGACGGAGATCATGGGTCGGGCGTCGCCGCGTCGTTGAGGTCGTGCGTCGAGAACCGGCGCGTCTCGTCGGCGGGACAGAGCCAGAGGTCCGTGGCGGTCCAGGCGAACAGCCGCGCCGCCCGCTCGTGGGCGAGGTCCGCCGTGGACGCGGTGACGCTGCCGACGTGTCGCATCGGGGCCGACGGCTCCTCGCGGACGAAGACCTCCCACTCGCGGCCCTCGCCGCCGCGGGGGTGGTCGCCGACCGCCGACCGTCGCGCGTGTGTGGGTTCGTGCTCCTCCATACGGGTGGGTTCGCGGACGACCACAAAGCGGGCCCGCGCGTTCCCACGTCGTGGGAACGGGTCGCGAACGGATTCGGGGCCCGGAGCCGATACGGGGGCGGTGCGCCGGTGGCGAGTTCCCCCCTCGTTTCCGTCGCCGAGGCCGGCAGTACCCGCGTGGAACACAAGATACATCGGGCCGGCGGTCCCGTTTATCGGTAATGAGTCGACTGCGGTTCGCGCTGCTCGACGCCTCTCACAGCGACAGTACCCGCCGCAACTTCCGGCGGGAGGTCGCCGCGGACCTCGTCGAGTTCGACGCCAACGACGGCGACCTCCCCGCCGACTTCGACTTCGACGGCGTCGTGGTCACGGGGTCGCGCTCGTCGGTCTACTGGGACGAGGACTGGATTCCGCCGCTCGTGGACTACGTGCGGCGGGCGGCCGAACGCGGTCTCCCGGCGCTCGGAGTCTGTTACGGCCATCAGGTGCTCGCGGAGGCGCTCGGCGGCCGCGTCGAGGGCATGGGCGAGTACGAAATCGGCTACCGGACCGTCGAGCGGACAGCCGACGACCCCCTGTTCGAGGGGATCGACGAGGAGTTCACCGTCTTCACCACCCACCAGGACGCCGTGGTCGAACTCCCGCCGGAGGCCGACCTGCTCGCGGAGAACGAGTACGGCGTCCACGCCTTCCGCAAGGGCCACTGCTGGGGGATCCAGTTCCACCCCGAGTACGACACCGCCACCGCCGAGCGCATCGCCCGCGGCAAGGAGGAGCACATCGGGAGCGACGGCGTCCGCGAGGTACTCGACGGCATCACCGAGGAGAACTACGCCGCGGCCTGCGAGGCCAAGCGCCTGTTCGACAACTTCTGCCGCTACGCCGCCGACCTCCGTCGGACCGGCGGCGCGACGGTCGGGACCGACACCGCCGCCGACTAGGCGGGGCCGTCGGCACTCGCTACCCGTCTCCGCCGCGTTCCGCGTCGTCACCGTCCTCGCCCAGCCAGTAATCGACGGCGTCCTCCTCCCCGAAGTAGCCGTGAACGCTCCGTGGCTCCTCGCTGCCCGGCGGCGACCCGGCGTAGACGCCGATTTTGCCGGAGTCGGGGTAGCGGATCACGTCGGGATCGTCCATCGTCGAGATGGCGAGGTATCGCAGCGGGGCGTCCCCGTCGTTGATCACCCGGTGGGCCGAGTCCTCGCCGGTCGGGAGGGCGACGTAGTCCCCCCCTGGACGGGTTTGCGCTCGCCGTCGCGCCTGAGGCTTTCCGCCCCGGCGAGGACGTAGATGGCCCCCTCGTTGCCGGCGTGCCAGTGGTACGGCCACGCGCACGCCCCGGGCGGCAGGTGGTACAGGCTACATCCGAGGTCCTCGCCGCCCGCGGCGGCCGCCAGCCGCTTCCGGCGGAACGTCGCCTCGTCGCGGTCGGTCGCCTCCCAGTCCAGGTCGGACCCGTTGACGCGCGCCATGGTGGGGATGGGGAGCGGCGGGGCGGAAAGCTGGTCGTGGGCCGGCGTTCCCGGTCCGGCGGATCGCCGCGCCGTCGGTCCGATGGGGGTCGGCGGGTCGCCGCACCGGTACGGACGATAGGTCAGCGGACCGCCGGACCCCGCTGCCGTGCGTTCCAAGGGCGTCCGCCTCCGACGGGGGATCGATGCCCGAACGCGTGCTCGTCCCGTTCGACGGATCGCCGCTGGCGGTCGACGCCCTCCGGTACGCCCTGACCGAGTTCCCGGACGGATCGATCACGGCGCTGTACGTGGTCGACCTCTTCGATCCGGGGTACGGCGCGCACCTCGACGGCGAGACCTCCTACGAGCCGCTGATTGGGTCCGAGGCGTGGTACGAACGGGCCGAGGAGGTCGCGGAGCGCGTCGGCGAGGAGGCCCGCACGCTCGCGACCGACCACGACCGCGACGTGACCGTCGTGTCGGAGATCGGGGATCCCGAGCGCGTCGTCGTGGACTACGCCGTCGAGGAGGACGTCGACCACGTGGTCGTCGGCGCACACGGGCGACCCGAGGGGGGCCGCCCGGTGTTCGGGAGCGTCGCCGAGGCCGTCGCGCGGCGGGCGACCGTCCCCGTGACGCTCGTCAGATGACCGCGACAGGGGGGACGGGCGGCGACGACCGCGACGGGGGCCGCGTCGCGAGTCTCGGAAGCATCAACGTCGACCGGGTGTGGCACGCGTCCGAGGCCGACCTCGCGGCCCGCTACGACTGGTTCCCCGCCCGCGGCGAGACCGTCCAGATGGAGTCCGTTCCCGACCCGTTCGCGGACGGATACGACGAGGTCCGCGGCGGGGGCAAAGGCGCGAACCAGGCCCTGGCCGCGGCGAAGGGGGCACGGCGGCGGCGATGCTCGGCAAGGTCGGCCCCGACGCGGCCGAGTTCGGCGCCCTCGACGACCTTCGGGCGGACGGCGTCGGCCTCGACCGGATCGGGACTGCGTCCGAACCGACCGGCACGGCCCACGTGTTCGTCGACCCCGAGGGCGACAACCGGATCGTCGTCCAGCGGGGGGCGACGGGACCGTCGACCGGGCGTACGTCCGCGAGCAGCACGACGCGGTCGTGGCGGCCGATGTCCTCCTCCTGCAAAACGAGATTCCCGTCCCGCCGGTCGCGGACCTGCTCGCGGCCCTCGCCGACGACCCGGATCGGCCGACCGCCGTCCTCGACCCCGCGCCGGCAACGGGGGTCGAGCGACTCCTCGGGCACGGGTCGGCCGACTACCTCACCCCGAACGGGGCGGAGTACGCGGCGCTGCGGTCGGCGCTCGGCCCGTTCGACGGGACGCTCGTCCGCACGCGCGGCGGCGACGACGTGATCGCCGAGAACGAGGCACGGTTCGCCGTGACGCCGCCGCCGGTCGACGTCGTCGACACGACCGGCGCCGGCGACGTCCTGAACGGCTTCCTGGCGGCGCGGCTGGCGGCCGGGGCGTCGGTCCGGGATGCAGTCGAGGTCGGGATGGTCGCCGGGCGTTCTCGACGCGGGCGGAGAGTGCGCGGCCACGTTCCGACGCTCGCCGAGGTGCGGGAGTTCCGGGCGTCGAACGGATCAGACGGGTGATCCGGGCCGGACCGGGCCGTCGCGGCGCTCAGTCGGCCGTCTCGGGTGACGGAATCACGATCACCGGCACGTCGGCGAGGCGGACCACGCGTTCGGCGACGCTCCCGAGGAGGTACCGGCTCACTCCCGTCCGCCCGTGGGTCCCGAGCACGATGCAGTCGGTGTCGTACTCGTCGGCGTAGTCGAGGATGGCGTCGTGGGGCGCGCCGCTCAGCACCGAGGCCTCGACCGCGGAGACGTCCGCTGCCTCGGCCCGGTCGACGACCTCGTCGATCGCCCGCCGGCCCGCCTCCCTGAGCGCGTCGAGGACCTGGGGGGCGTCGGCGCCGGCCCCGAACGCGGTCACATCGACGACGTGGACGGTGTGGAGCGTCGCCCCGGTTGCCGTCGCCAGGTCGACGGCGTGGTCGGCCGCGGCCCGTGCGGGGTCGCTGTCGTCGGTCGGAACCAGCACCGCGTCGAGGTCCGGATCGACGGCGGTGTCCCCGTGAACCGTCACGACCGGCACCGGCGACTCGCGCAGCGTCCGCTCGGCGACGCTCCCGAGGGCGAGGCGGTCCAGGCCGGTCCGGCCGTGGGTCCCCATCACGATGCAGTCGGCGTCGTGCCGGTCGGCGTAGGCGAGGATCGTCCCGTGGACGGAGTCCTCCCGGTCGCGGACCGCCGTCGTGACGTCGACGCCGGCGTCGGCCGCCAGTTCGGCGACCCGTTCCGTCGCCCGTTCGCCCCCGTCGTAGCGGTCGGCGGCGCCCTCGCCCGCCGCGACCCCCGTCGGCAGTTCGGCGGGTTCGCGGACGTGGATTGCGCGCAGGTCGGCGTCGAACCGCCGGGCGAACGCGACGGCCGTCTCGGACGCGGCCTCGGCGACATCACTCCCGTCGGTCGGGAGCAGGATCCGGTCGTACATGCGTCTCACCGGATCTTGCCGCGATTCGGACTTAACGCCGGGGGCTAGTCCGGATCCGCTAGCTCCGCCTCGTGGACCGCCGTTCGGGGCCCCGCCTCACTCCTCCGGGAGTTCGACCAGCTCGAACAGCGGGTCGTACTCCTCGGGGAGTTGCGCGTCCACCTGCGCGAGTTCGGTGGCGGGAACGAGTTTGCCGAGCAGGCCCACGAGCACCCGTGCCTGGTACACGGCGTCGCCCCGGTCGGCCCCCGTCCGCTCCACGACGCAGTCGACGAACTCGCCGTAGTCGAACCGCTGGCCCGACTCGGCCTGGGTCAGGAACCGGTCGATCTCCATCGGGAGCGGCCCGACGAGGTCGGTCGCCTCGCCTGGAGGCGCTCGCCGAGCGTCGTCAGCACGCCGCGGGTCACCCGGACCGCCTCCCCCTCGCCGGCGAGTTCCAGTCGGTGCTGTACCTGGCCGATGAATTCGCTGAAGTTCACGGGCGGCTTCCGGCCCGCGTGGGTAATGATCTCGTGGCACCGGTTCTCACGGACCGGGCGGGTCGCGGTGCCGGGCGGGCCGCGGCGACGGACGCGAGTCAGTCCGCGGCGACCGCTCCTCCCTCTCCCGTCTCCAGCGCCTCGACGAGCAGTTCCGACACCTCGACGACCTCGATGTCGTCCTCGTATCCCCCGGTCTTGCGGCCGTCCTCGTACATCGTCAGGCACATCGGGCAGGCGACGGCGAACTTCTCGACCCCGTCGCCCGCTGGCGTGTCCTCCAGGGCCTCCCGGAGGCGCTCCTCGCTTGGCTTCTCCTCCTCCTCGACCTCGGTCCAGACGCCGCCGCCCCCGCCCCCGCAGCAGTACGAGTCGGCCCGGTTGCGGGGCATCTCGACCAGGTCACAGCCCGTCGCCTCGATCAGCCGGCGGGGCGCCTCGTACTCGCCGTTGAACCGCCCGAGGTGACACGGGTCGTGGTAGGTGACGGTGTAGTCGAGGGCGTCGGGCACGTCGAGCCGGCCCGACGCGACGAGGTCCGCGACGACGGCGGTCCAGTGCCGGACCGGGACCTCGCCGTCGGCGTTCCACCGGCCGTCGTACGCGAACGGCATCATCGGGTCGTCGGCGAACTCGCCGAAGTCGATCTCGGGGTACTCGTTGCGGAACGTGTTGAACGAGTGGGGATCGGTGCAGACCACCTGCTCGAACTCGCAGGCCTCGAACGCCTCGACGTGGTGGCCGGCGAGTTCGAGGAAGAGGAACTCCTCGCCCAGGCGGCGGACGTCGTTGCCGTCGTGGCGCTCGTCGTCGAACAGGATCCCGTACGAGACCCCGGCGGCCTCGAAGGCGCGGGCCAGCGCCCGCGCGACCCGCCGGTTGCGCTCGTCGAAACTCGGGTAGTCGCCGACGTACCAGAGGTACTCGACGGCCTCCTCGCGGGCGTCGGTCACCTCGAAGTCGAGCGCGTCGGTCCAGTCGCCGCGAGTGCGCTGTGGCTCGCCGAAGCTGTTGCCCTTTCCCATCAGGTCCCGGAAGACCGTCTGGACGTTCGGCCCGACCTGCCCGGTGTCGACCAGTTCGCGGTGCATCCGGGTGAAGGAGGTCAGGTGCTCGATGTCGACCGGACAGGCGTCCATGCAGGCCATACAGGCCATACACGACTCCATCGTTTCGGCGTCGACGACGCTCTCGCCGCCGTCGGCGACGATGTCCACTCGCTCGCGGCCCGCCGCCCGCCGCTCGCGGTAGGCCTTCAGGTCGAGGATGACGTCCCGCGGGTCGAGCGGCCGGCCCGATGCCTTCGCCGGACAGGCCGACGAGCACCGGCCGCACTTCGTGCAGGCGTCCTGGTCCAGGAGCTCCCGCCAGGTGAACGAGTCGATGGAGCCGGCGCCCGTCTCGGCGTCGAGGTCGGCGGGAACCGAGGGGAGCCGGGCCCCCGCCTGCTCGTCCCGGGTGACGACGTTGGCGAACGACGAGAGCATGTGGAAGGGCTTGGCACGCGGAATCAGCGCGACGAACCCGAGCGCGAGCAGGGCGTGGCTCCACCAGGCGACGGCGTATGTCGCCTCGGCCGTCCCCGCCGAGAAGCCCCCGGCGTCGAGGAGCAGGGCGAGGGCGTACCCGACGAAGGAGACGGTCTCGAAGTCGGGGAAGCCGGTCCCGACGATGCGGAGGGCCTCCACCAGATACCCGCCGACGCCGAGGAGGAACAGCGTCCAGACGAAGGCGTCGTCCTCCAGGGAGGTGTGCTTGCCCCAGAGGCGGTCCGCGCGGGCCGCGTACCGGCGGTAGAGGGCCATCCCGACGCCGACGACGAAGAGCAGGCCGAGGGCGTCCATCACCAGCGAGTACGAGCGGTAGAAGTCGCCGACGAAGAACGACCGGCCGGTCAGCGGGCGGTAGATGTCGATGTCGACGGCCAGGATGGTCGTGCCGACGAGGAGGGTGAGAAAGCCCCAGACGACGAACGTGTGCATGAGGCCGGCGACCCGGTCGCGGTCGAACTGCGCCGCGTTGGAGCCGACGAGCCACGCCGCCGCGAGGACGCGCCGGGGGAAGTCGTCGAACCGGGGAATCGGGTCCTCGGCGCCGCGGGCGTACCGTGCGAACCGGGCGTAAGTCCCGTGGGCGAAGAGGAGGATGGCAACCGCCGCGAGGTAGTAGAACGCCGCCTCGCCGACGGGGCCGACCGTCCAGAAGGTCTCCCGGGTGACCGTCGCGAACGGCTGCATGCCGGCACGCGGGCGAGCGGGCGGTTAAAATTCACGGGGGACGGCGCTACCAGCCGAGCGCCACGAGCGGCGAGAGGAGGGGCAGCACCCCCGCGACGGCGAGTGCCAGCGCCAGCGCCAGCGCCGGCAGGTCACGGCGACCCATCGCGAGCGGCGGGAGGGTCGGGTTCCAGGCGAAACAGCGCGCGCGGAGCGCGAGGTCGAACCGGTCGGCGCGGTAGAGCGCGCGGCGCAGGCCCGTCACGCCGATCAGTCGGATCCGCTCGACGAGTCCTTGCCGGCCGCCGAGGCGGGCCGCCGCGGCCGCACGGATCGTCCGCAGGTCGTCGCGCAGGACGGGGAGCAGGCGGAGGACGAACCCCACGCCCGCGCCGAGGAGGGTGCCGGCGCGGCCGGGACAGAGCCGCTGGATGGCCGCGCGGGACTCGCGGACGGGCGTGCTCCGCAGGTAGGCGGCGCTGACGAGGAGGAGCAGGACGACCCGGTAGGACGCCAGCGCGGGGGCGACGGCGTCGGCGGGCCGGACCCACGGCGGCCCGAGCGTCGCCGCCTCGACGACCGGTCCGGCGAGGAGCAGGGGGAGGAACGCCCGGTAGTCCCGGAGCGTCCCGAGGAGGGGGGCGCGGGCGGCGGCGAGGGCCGCGAGCGCGACGACCGACAGGACCGCCAGCCCCGCCGGCGTGGTGTGGACGACCGCCGCCAGGGCGAACGCCGCCTGGACGGCGAGTTTGCTCCGGGCGTCGAGGCGGTGGGCGTACGCGTCGTCAGGGACGTGGCTCAGCACGGGCCCGGGGGACGGACGCCGAACTCCCGGAGGCGGTCGGCGTCGGCCCGGACGTCGGTCGTCTCGTGGGCGACGCGGCCGTCCGCGAGCACGACGACGCGGTCGGCCCGGTCGGCCACGTCGCGCAGGTCGTGGGTGACGGCGACGAGGCTCGTTCCGTCGGCGTGGAGGTCGTCCAGGCGGGCGAGCAGCGACCGGCGGGCCGACCAGTCGAGGCCGGCGAAGGGCTCGTCGAGGACGAGGTGGGACGGCTCCATGGCGAGTGCGCCGGCGACCGCGACCCGGGCGCGCTCCCCGCCCGAGAGTGCGTCGATGCGCTCGTCCGCGCGGCCGCTCATCCCCACGGCGTCGAGGGCGCGCTCGACCCGGCGGTCGATTTCCGGGCGCTCCAGCCCGAGGTTCTCCGGGCCGAAGGCCACGTCGGCGCCGACGGTCGCCGCGACGAAGCAGTCCCGGGGCTCCTGGAACACCATCCCGACCGACGCGCGGGTGGCCGCGAGGTTCGCCGCCGCCGGCCGCCCGTCGACGGTGACCCGCCCCGCGTCGGGGTCCAGCAGGGCGTTGAAGTGACGGACGAGGGTGGTCTTGCCGGACCCGTTCGGGCCCGCGAGGACGAGCCACTCGCCGTCCGAAACGGTCAGCGAGACGTCGTCGACCGCGACCGTCTTCCCGTAGCGGTGGGTGAGGTCCCGAACGGCGATGGTCATGGGACGATCATCGGCACGGGACGATCACCGGGCGACGAGTGCGTCCGAGCGCACGACCGCGACGGCCGCGGCAATCTTCACCGCGGCCACGGGAAGGAACGGGAGGACGACGGTCGTCACGGCGGTCGCCGGGCCGACCGACTGGACCAGCGCGTACCCGACTGCGCCGGCCGCGTAGATGACCGCCGACCCGGCGAGGGTCGCGGCGACCAGCCTGGGGACGGGAATCTCGCCCGGCGTCTCGAGGTCGCCGACGCCGTGGGCGACCAGGCCCACGGCGACGGCCGCGAGCGGGAAGCCGACGAGGAAGCCGCCGGTGGGGCCGAGCAGGACGCCGAGGCCGGCGCTCGCGCCCGCGAAGACCGGCAGGCCGACGACGCCGGCGAGCAGGTAGAGCGCGAAGGCCACCCCGGCCCAGAGCGGGCCGAGGACGATGCCCGCGAGGAACACCCACAGCGTCTGGAGCGTGATCGGGACGTTCGGGACCAGCGGGTGGGTCAGCGCCGCGGGCGCGGTGGCGCTCGTCGCCGCCGCGAACACCACCGCGCGCGCCACGTTCCGGGTCGTCTCCTCCCCGACGAGGTCGGCCGCGTCGGTAGCCGTCGCCATACCTCCTCCGCTCGCGTAAACCCGCAATAATTCTTCGGTTTACGGGCTGACGAGTCCGATACGGCTCCGCCGTCGCGCCACCACCGCCGGCACGCTCCCGCCGCCGATGCGCCGACCGCTCGGGGACGGCCCCCCGAGCATCCCCGACGGCACAGGTTTTTCCGCCTCGACCGGGTACCACCCACCCGTATGGACGAGCGGAGCGAGGACCTGCGCGACCTCTTCGTGGAGACGACGGGGGCAGAGGAGGTCACGGAGCGCCAGCGCGACGACCGGGGATCGCTCCTCGGCGACGCCGACGAGGCGGCGGTGCGCGCCGTCGTCGAGCGGATGCGCGACCGATACGAGTTCCGGACCGACCTCGGGACCGACGCGCTGGTCCGCGTCGCAGCGGGCTTTTTCGACGGGGCGTCGGACGCCGAGATCGCGGACGAACTCGCCGCCGCTGACGTCGCCGACGCCGCCGTCGACGCCGAGACGGTGTTCCGGGCGCGGATGGACCTCCATCTGGTGTGTGACGGCGACCGGGATGCGCCGTTCGCCCTCGATGCCCTCCGGGACCTCGTCGCCGAGGGGGCCGACGACGAGGCGTGTGCGGCGGCGCTCGACGCCGGCCTCGAGACGGTCGTCCGCTATCGCCGCGTCGTCGCGAGCGAGCTCGCGGCGCGGCGGGTCAACGAGCGGTTCCGCGACGCGTTCGCCGACCTCCTGACCGACGCGCCGACGGACCGCCTGGCCGACGCTGCACGGGAGGACGGCCTGCGGGAGGCGGCCGAGGACATCGAGACCGACGTCTCGTTCTGATCGGGGCGCCGGGACCGACGGCGTCGGCCGGCGTCTCCGGAGCCCGTCGATCGCATTCGGGCGGTCGCGCCCGGCGTTTCGGCCGTGGGCGAAGACTCTTGTCGGGGGCCGCGCAACGACCGGTAATGGCGCGGTCGACGGGTGATCAGGAGTTCGTCGAGCGGTTTCACAGGTTCTTCCGGGACTACTGTGACGACGACATCGCCGAGCTAGCACAGCACTATCCGAGCGATCGGCGCTCGCTCTACGTCGATTACGACGACCTGTACCGCCACGACCGGGAACTCGCCGAGGACGTGCGGGCCCAGCCGGAGCAGATGTGCGAGTACGCCGAGGAGGCGCTCCGCCAGTACGACCTCCCGGCGGACGTCAAACTCGGTCGCGCGCACGTCCGGATCCGGAACCTCCCGGACGCCGTCGACATCCGGGACATCCGGGTACACGACGACCACATCGGACGGCTGGTCGCCGTCCAGGGGATCGTCCGCAAGGCCACCGACGTCCGCCCGAAGATCACCGAGGCGGCCTTCGAGTGCCAGCGGTGTGGCACGATGACGTACATCCCGCAGACCGACGGGAGCTTCCAGGAGCCCCACGAGTGCCAGGGGTGCGAACGGCAGGGCCCCTTCCGGGTCAACTTCGACCAGTCGGAGTTCGTCGACTCCCAGAAGCTCCGCGTCCAGGAGTCACCGGAGGGCCTGCGCGGCGGGGAGACTCCCCAGTCCATCGACGTCAACATCGAGGACGACGCCACCGGGAAGGTCACCGCCGGCGACCACGTCACGGTGACCGGCGTCCTCCACATCGAGCAGATGGGCAGCGACGGCGACAAGTCGGCCGTCTTCGACATCTACATGGACGGCGTCGCGGTCGAGGTGGAGGACGAGCAGTTCGAGGAGATGGAGATCACCGAGGAGGACAAGGCGCGGATCGTGGAGCTCTCGGACGATCCGGACATCTACGAGCGGATGATCGAGTCCGTCGCCCCGACCATCTGGGGGTACGAGGACGAGAAACTCGCGATCATCTTCCAGCTGTTCTCCGGCGTGACCAAGCATCTGCCGGACAAGTCGCGGATCAGGGGCGACCTGCACATGCTCCTGATCGGGGACCCCGGCACGGGGAAGTGCGTCGCCGGGGACACCAGGGTGACGCTTTCGGACGGCTCGGAGGTGCCCATCCGCGACCTGGTCGAGGCGAACCTCGACGACCCGAAACCCGTCGACGACGGCGTCTGGGACCGGGTCGACTTCGAGGTTCCCTCGATGACGGAGGACGGGGCGCTGACGACGGCGCGCGCGCTGAAGGTGTGGAAACGGGAGGCTCCGGACCGCCTGTACCGGATCCGGACCGAGAGCGGGCGGCGCGTCGAGGTCACGCCCACTCACCCTCTGTTCGTCGCGCGGGACGGCGGGACCGACGCCGTCGTCGCGGAGGACCTCGAACCGGGACAGTTCGTCGCCGTCCCGCGGTCGCTCCCGGTTACCGGCGAGGACTCCCTGGACGTCTCCGTTCGCCGCTCGAGGGCGCGAAACGCCGTTCGCCTGGACGTACCGGACCGGATGACGCCGTGGCTCGGTCGGTTGCTCGGGGTCGTCGCCGCGGAGGGGTACGTCCAGCGGCGGGCGTGCGGGAGCGGCGCGGTCTACGTGCCGAACAACGACCGGGAAATACTGGACGACGTTGCCGACGCTCTCGACCGACTCGGCCTGAACTACACCGAGCGCACGCCCTGCGACGGCCGCCCGGCCGGGGAGATAGTCTGCTCGTCGAGCGAGTTCGTCAGTTTCCTCGAGTCGCTCGAACCGGCCCTGCTCGAGGGGTCCGGCCAGCAGCGCGTTCCGGACGCGGTGCTGCGGGCGACACGTCCGGTGAAGCGCGGGTTCCTCCGGGCGTTCGTCGACGCGGAGGGGACGGTCTCGTCGAACGAGCGCGAGGCGGTCGTCGCCGCCACGAGTCGCGAACTCCTCGCGGAGGTCCGGAGCCTGCTGCTGTCGTTCGGTATCGACGCCCAACTCCACCCGAAGGCCGGCGGCAGTTACCGCCTCCGGGTGAGCGGGACCGACTTCGCCCGGTACGTCGAGCGGATCGGGTTTCTCACCGAGCGCAAGCGAACCGCCGCGGAAGCGAGGGTCGACGCCGACGCGAACACGAACCGCGACGTGGTTCCTGGCGTCGGGCCGACGTTGCGGGCGGTCCGGGAGGCCCTCGGGCGCACACAGGCCGAGTGTGGACTCCCGCGGAGCACCTACCAGCATTACGAACGCGGCGATCGGACCCCGAGTCGGAAGAGTCTCAGAACGGTCGTAGAGACGTTCGAAACGGCCACGGCGGACGGCCTCGCCGCCGACGGTGGTCCCGGCGTGGACGCGGATCCGGCCTCGGCACTCGACTCGCTCCGGGCGCTCGCCCACGACGACGTCGGATGGGATCGGATCGAATCCATCGACCCCGTCGAACCGGAGTCCGAGTGGGTGTACGACCTCGAGGTCGAGGGGACGCACAACTACCTCACGAACAACGTCGTCTCGCACAACTCGCAGATCCTCCAGTACGTCCAGAAGATCGCCCCCCGGTCGGTCTACACGTCGGGCAAGGGGTCGTCGGCCGCCGGGCTCACCGCGGCCGCGGTCCGCGACGACTTCAGCGACGGCCAGCAGTGGACGCTGGAGGCGGGGGCGCTCGTGCTCGCCGATCAGGGAATCGCCGCCGTCGACGAACTCGACAAGATGGCCCCGGACGACCGCTCGGCGATGCACGAGGCGCTGGAGCAACAGCAGATCAGCATCAGCAAGGCCGGCATCAACGCCACGCTCCAGTCGCGGTGTTCGCTGCTCGGGGCGGCCAATCCGAAGTACGGTCGGTTCGACCAGTACGAACCGGTCGGCGAGCAGATCGACCTCGAACCGGCGCTGATCTCGCGGTTCGACCTCATCTTCACCGTCACCGACAACCCGGACCCCGAACGGGACGCCGACCTCGCCGAGCACATCCTCCAGACCAACTACGCCGGGGAGCTGTCGACCCAGCGGACGGAACTGTCGAGCGCGAACTACACCACCGAGGAGGTCCAGGAGGCCAACCGGGACGTCCAGCCCGCGATCGATCCGGACCTGATGCGCAAGTACATCGCCTACGCGAAGCGCACCTGCTTCCCGACGATGACCGACGAGGCGCGGGCGGCGATCCGCGACTTCTACGTCGACATGCGGTCCCAGGGCGCCGGCGAGGACTCGGCCGTCCCGGTCACGGCGCGGAAACTGGAGGCGCTGGTCCGCCTCGCGGAGGCCTCCGCGCGCGTCAGGCTGGCCGACGAGGTGACCGAGGCCGACGCCGAGCGGGTGATCGACCTCGTCCACTCGAGTCTCGAGGACATCAGCATCGACCCCGAAACCGGCGAGTTCGACGCGGACATCGTCGAGACGGGGACCTCGAAGAGCCAGCGCGACCGGATCAAGAACCTCAAGGGCCTCATCGAGGACGTCGAGGACGAGTACGAGGAGGGCGCGCCGATCGACGAGGTGCTCGACCGGGCCGACGAGGTGGGGATGGACCGGTCGAAGGCCGAGGACGAGATCGAGAACCTGAAGAAGAAAGGCGAGGTGTACGAGCCGAGCCTGGACCACCTGCGGACGACCTGATGGACCGCATCTCCGCGCTCCGGAACGTCGAGGAGGCCCTGCAGGCGTTCGAGGCCGGCGAGGCCGACCTGTCGACGACCGAGGAGCGCGTGGTGACCGTCCTCCGGACCTACGCCACGGAGTTCGAGGGGGGCGAACAGGCGGACCTGACGGCCTACCGGGCGCGGGGCGAGGCGCCGGCCGACGGCACCGTGGTCGTCGCGGCGACGCCGGCCGAGGCCCGCGAGCGGATCGAGGCCGTCCTCGACACGGGCGGGCCGGGCGGCGGCGACCCGCCTCCAGAGTTCGAGATCGACCCGCTGTAGCCGCAGGTTTTATTCGCGCCGGATCGCCACCGGTCGACGTGCTCCTCGTCGTCACGTACTCCCGGGAGGCCCGGACGACGCTCCGCAACGCCTGCCGGAGCCACGAGGCGACCGTCGTGCGACAGTTCGGCCGCGCGGCGCTGCTGGAGGCGACCGAACACGGCGCCTTCCTCGCCTGTCGGCTCCGCGAGAAGCACGCCGGGGACGTACAGATCCGGCGGACGCGGCCGTTCAACGAGTACGCCGACGCCCCCGACCGGGTGCGCAAGGCGGCTGCGGCCTACGAGACCCGCGAGCACGCGAGCACCCCCTACGCCAAGTTCGCCGCCGGGACCGACCACCCCGATCCGGACGCGATGCGGGGGCGGGCGCTGGACGGGGAGGAGTGAGTGGACGGGAGCCCACGCGCTCGTCGGGCATCGACGGAGGGGAGACGACGGATGAGAATCGAGGTCGACGGACGAACGTTCGAGTTCGCGGACGGCGCGGTCGATCTGGGGACCACAGCGCCCCCCGAGGACGTCGTCCGAGCGGTCCGTGGCGAGGCCGTGGACGGCGTTGTCGCGGACTGCCCGGCCCCCGGACTGCTTCACGAGCACGTCGGATACGTCCACGAGGGGATGGCGACTGACGTGCGCGGGGCGCTGGCGGCGGCCGCCCGATCGCTGGGCGTCGAGGCGCCCCAGCGCGACGACTTAGACGCGGTCCGGGACGAACTGGCGTCCCTCTCCGTGCCCGACGCGGACCTGGACGCCGTCAGGCGGCGAGTGGCGGACGCCGGACGGGCCGAGGAGCGGCTCCGCGAGCGGGTGGCCACCCTCCGCGGGCGGGCCGAGGCGTTCGACGAGGCGGGGGACGGGCGGGCCGCCGCCGAGGCGCGCGACGCGCTCCGGAACGCGGTCCGGGAACTCGCGGAGGCCGAGACCGAGCGAATCGCCGCCGAACAGCGGCGTGAGCGGCTCGAGCGGGACGTGCGCGAGGTCCGCGACCGCCGCGAGCGACGGTTCGAACTGCAGGACTGCGCGGCGAACCTCGAACGGGCGGCCCGGGAGTACCTCGCGGAGAGGGTGTACGACCGGTTCCGCTCGGCCGTCGCGGCGGTACCGGGCGAGGGGACCGCCGGCGACGGCCCCGGCGAGTACGAGGGCGACCCGGTGACGGCGGCGCTCGCGGCCGCCCGGGTCGGGGCCGTCGACGCACCGCTCGTCATCGCGACCGACCGGCTGGGCGACGCGCGTGTGGCGGCCCGGCGCCTCGACGCGCCCGTCGTCCGGCTCTGACGGCCGACCGGTCCCCCCGTCCACCCGCTCCGTCCGAACCCGGATAAGGCAGGACGCGACCACCGGCGGTATGCTCGACGCCGAGTGGAGCGTGGAGGCGGTCGCGGAGGTCGCGCTGGTCGAGGTGTCCGTCCACAACCCCACGGCGGTCGACCGGCGAGTGCGGGTGGAAAACCGGCTCGACGGTCCGACGCTCCCGCCGCGGAGCGAGGGCGTCCCCGAGGCGGGCTGGGACGCCGACGGCTACACGGGCGTGGTCCCGGCCGACGGGACGATCCGGCTCGGATACGCCTCGCCAGCGACGGCGACCGATCCCCCGGTGGTTGTCGAGGACGAGGGGCGCGTGGACACGACCGGGGACGCGGACGGACACGTGGCAACCGGCGACGCGGACGCCGCCGCGGCGGTTCGGCTGCTGGGCGACGGCTCGCCGCCGGCGGACGCGCTTCCCACGGGCGGAACGGGGATGGTCGGGGAAGGCGCGAGCGCCCCGGGGACGACCAGGGGGGCACCGCCCACCTGCGCGACGGACGCCGCCGTGACGGCCAGCGTCGGTCCGCCCCACCGGGCGGCAGCATCGGCGCGGGCTGGACCGACGGAGGGCGACCCCGCCCCCGGGGGCGCCCCTCGACGCGCGGCATCGCCCACGACCGCAGATGGCGCGCCGCCGACGGATCCGTCGGCCGGGGACGGCGAGGCGGGGACGAACGGGCCGGCGGACGGGCGACTGCGGTCGCCGGCCGACGGTCCGAGCGACGGCGGGGACGGGGCGCTCGGGGACGACGGGCCCCGGCAGCCGCCGGCCGGCACCCTCGACGCGGACACGGGCAGTACGGACAGCCCCGTCCCCCCAGGCGACGACCACGGAGGCGAGGGCGCCGACGCGGAAACCGAACCCGGGCACACGGGGGCGGCGGAGGGCGCCGAACTCCCCGCGTCGGTCGAGGAGTGGCTGACCGACGCCGAGCGACGGGTCGACCACGGCGAGCGGCTGACGGACGCGTCGGTCGTCGAGGCCGCGACCGTCCTCGACGAGCGCGGCGGGTTCGCGTCGGTGGCGGACCTGCCGGACCGGCTGACGGCGGACGAGGCGGCGCTGCGCGCGCTGGCCGAGCGGGCGACGGCGCTGGCCGAGCGGGCGGCGGCGACGGACGTGCCGCTCGCGGCCCTCCGGAGGCTGTCGTGATCCTCGCGGTGGCCGGCGGCAAGGGCGGCGTCGGGAAGTCGACGATTGCGTACAACCTCGGGGCGGCGCTCGACGCCGTGGTCGTCGACGCGGACCTCGCGATGGCCGACCTCCCGACCGGGCGGGGGCCGGACCTGCACGACGTCCTGGCGGGACGGGCCGGCGCGTGTGAGGCGGTCCGCGGCGCGCCGGTCCGGCTCCTTCCCTGCGGGCGCTCGCTCGCCGGCGCGCGCGCCGCCGACGTGACGCGGATCGGCGACGTCGTCGACGGGGTGGCGGCCGACCACGGGGACGTGGTCGTGGACTGTCCGGCCGGGCTCCGGGCCGACGCCGGCGCGCCGCTGGCCGTCGCCGACGCCGCCCTGATCGTCACCTCGCCACGGCGGTTCGCCCTGGCCGACGCGGTCCGCACGCGCGAACTGGCGCGCGAACTCGGGACGGGGCTCGCCGGCGTCGTCCTGAACCGGGTCGTCGACCCGCCGCCGACGGCGGCCGTCGAGCGGGCACTCGGGGCGCCGGCCGTCGCGGTGCCGGCGGACCCGCGGGTCGGCCGATCGATACGGGAGAACGCGCCGGTGGTCGAGGCAGCGCCCGACAGCGAACCGGCCGCGGCCGTCGAGATGATCGCGGAGCAGGTCAGGGGCTGCCGGAGAGGGGCATGATCAGTCCCGGAGGTCGGCGTAGGTGCTCCGGATGGTGACGGGCGTCACGTCGGCCACCTCGGCCGCGGCGGACTGGGTGAGGTCCGCGTCGCAATCCCGCGCGGCGGTGTAGAGGCAGGCCGCCGCGACGCCGCTCGGGTCGCGGCCGGTCGCGACGCCGTCCTCCACGGCCGTTCGGGCGAGGTCCCGTGCGTGACGTTCGACCTCGCTTCCGACGTCGAGGTCCGAGGCGAACCGCGGCACGTACTCGCCCGGGTCGACCGGGCCGGTCGGCAGCCCCAGTTCGCGGTTGAGGGCGTCGTAGGCCGCCCGGAGTTCGTCGATCGACGCCTTCGCGGCGTCGGCCACCTCCTCGCGGGTCCGGGCGACCGAGTGGACACGGCAGGCCGCGTAGACGCCGGCAGCGGCGAAGCCCTCGATCGATCGCCCGCGGAGCAGGTCGGCCTCCTGGGCCGAGCGGAACAGCGAGCAGGCCCCGTCACGGATCCGGTCGGGCAGCGAGAGCCGGCCGGTCAGCCGCCTGATCTCGGTGAACCCGTAGACCTGGTTGCGGTCGCGCTTCGTCGAGATTCTGGCCCTGTTGTGCTGGCGGCGGAGCCGCGCCCACTGGCGGCGCTTGCGTCCCTTCGTCCGCGTCGTCCGTCCGATTTCCGTCGAGAGCCCCCGGTCGTGGCGCGACCGGGTCAGGGGGGCGCCCGTCCGCTTGGGATCGGTGTCCTCCTCGTCGAAGGACCGCCAGTCGGGTCCGCGGTCGAGCCGGTCCGTCGTGACGACCAGCCCGCACTGTCCACACACCGATTCGGTCTCCCGTTGCCGGACGCGCCCGTCGCACTCGGGGCACCGCCGGGTTGTCGCGCTCATCACACGCGGAACTCGTCCCGGGATCGTAATTAAAAAGCCGTGCGCAGCGGTCGATTCGTCCGTCGATTCCGGGAGTAGCATACCGGTCACCGGTACGTTCCTCCGGCACGGCGTCCTCGGGAGACGAGTTCCGGCGAGCGGGTCAGAACTCCGCGCGGCGGATCCACTCGATGGTGGTCAGAACGAACCACACCATCCAGACGACGAACGTCACCAGATAGGCCGCGTACTGGGCCTCCGGACGGGCGACGACGGCGGCGACGCCGAACGCGGCCGCGACGACGGCGAGCGCACCGGCGTGGCGCCGCCAGTCGGCGAGTGCCTCCCGGAGGGCGGAGCGGGCGGTCGTCTCGGGCACGGGCGGGGATAGCCGGCCGGCGACCGTGAAACTGCCGACATCGCCGGGGGAGAAGATTTAACAGCCGTCCCGTCGCCCGCCGCCACATGGACCTCGGCGAGATCGCCGCCGGCATCGAGGTGACCGCCGAGCAGCGCGATCGGGGCGTCGCGACGGTCGACGGACGGGACGAGGCCCTCGTCGACAGACTCGCCCCCCACGCGGACGCGCTGCCCTGCACCCCCGAGGCGGCCGCGACGGTGCTCCGCTCGCACACTGCCGGGACGAGCGTCGGGGAGAGCGCCCGCGAGGCCGGCATCGCCCCGATGACGGCCGCGAAGGCGCTCCACCGCTGTGGCGTCGAGGGGATCGATCCCCTGACACCGACGGCCAGGGGCGTGGTCCGCGACTGGCTCGACGGCGCCCTTCCGCGGACCGAGGCGGTCGAACTGGCGGGCGGCGACGAGGCGGAGTTCGCGCTCGCCGCGTACGTCGAGACCCACGATCCGGTGCCCGAACTCGTGACCGCGGCCGGGAGCGTCGGCGAGCGGACGGGGAGCGCCGTCGCCAAACGCGACTCGCTCGCCGAGACGATGAGCGATCCCACGGACCTCCGCTAGACGCGCCCGCCGAGCAGGCCGCTCCGGTCGGGGCCGTCTACGTCGATCCCGAGGATCGCCGCCGCGGCGCGTGCCACCCCGTCGCCGAACTCGCCGCCGTCCGGGGCGGTCGGCGCGGCGGTCACGCCCGCCTCCGTGCGCGGCACGCTCGCGTCTGCCGCCTCGTCGGTCCCGCGGGTCGCGACGACGGCGTCGACGTCGCCGCCCAGGTCGCGGATCCGGGCGCGCATCCGCTCGCGCCCGTCGGTGCCCCGTGTCGTCGCTGGCGCCACGAGCGCCGTCCGGTCACAGGCGTCGATCGCCGCGATGGCCTGGTTGGCGGCGATCGGCGGGGTGTCGACCAGGACCGCGTCGAAGTCGTCGGCGGCCTCGGCCACGCGGTCCTCGAACCGCCGGGCGGCGTCGGCCGACTTCGCCCGCGCGAGCCGTTCGAACGGCGCCGACGCCGGACAGCAGGCCGCCCGCCCGGCGAGATCGGCGTCGTCGAGGTCTCGCAGTCCGTCGTCGAGGGGCGCGTCGATCTGATCGGTCACGAGCGCCGTCAGATCCGGATCGAGCCGCCCCCCGAGGTAGTCGCCGAGTCCCTGTGTGGCGAACGCCGCGTCGAGCACCGCCACGTCCGCGCCGTCCGCGGCCAGCAGCGCCCCGACTTCGACCGCGAGCCGCGTCGTTCCCGCGCCGCCGACCGCGCCGACCAGTGCCGCCGTGTCGGTCATGGGATGCCCTGGCGCCTCCCCGCCCAAAACCGCTCGGGTCCCGCTACCCGCCGCGGGTGATGCGCTCGGCGATCCGCGCCATCTCGTCGTCCGAGAGGTCCGGCCGCGTCCCGGCGACGCGGTGGATCGGTCCCCCGCCGTCGTCGTCGAACCGGGGGACGAGGTGGACGTGGAGGTGCGGTACCTCCTGTCCGGCGGCGCGCCCGTCGTTGACGCCGACGGTGACCGCGTCCGCGTCCACGGCTGCCTCGACCCGCGGCGCGAGTTCGTGGACCTCGTCGAAGAGGTCGGCCGCGATGTCGCTCTCCACGTCGGCGAGGCGCTCGCGGTGTGCCTTGGGGATGACGAGCGTGTGACCCGGAGCGAGGGGGTTCGCGTCCAGGAACGCGAGCGTGGTCTCGGTCTCCCGGACGACCCGCGCCGAGGCGGTACCGGCGACGATGCGACAGAAGACGCAGTTCCCGTTCCCGCTCATGTGCGGACGTGGGAGGGCGAGGGACAAAAAACGGCGCCCCAAATCCGCCGCGTCCGGGGTACGAGCGGCGTGGTGGCGCCGGACGGCGGGTTCGATCGGCCGACTCCGGGGGAGCGGCCGCCGCGATCACCCCTCCGCCTCGTCCCGCCGTCGCTCGGGCAGGAGGACGAACAGCGCGGCGGCGACCGCGGTCAGCGCCGCCAGCAGGTAGAACGCCTCGTCGAACAGCCCCCGGTCGGCGAGCGCCCCGACGACGGTGGAGCCGGTCGCACCGATCAGGAAGAACCCCGTGCGCAGGAGTCCCCATCCGGTGCCCGCCGCCTCGTCGGGGAGTGCGGCGATGATGTAGGGGTTCATCACCGACGCGACGGCGACCCGGGAGGCCACCACGACGACCAGCAGGGCGAGCGGGAGGACGCCGCCGACGAACGGCAGGGCGGCGAGCGCGGGAACGCCGACGAGCGCGATGACGAGGATGACCCGTGGGGCGCCGACGCGGTCGGCGGCGGTCCCGGCGACTAGCTGGAAGCCCGCGCCGGCCACGAACAGGAGCGCGAAGAGCCCGGCGGCGGTCCCCCGGGACACCCCCTTCGCCGCGATCAGGTACGTCGGGAGAAAGGCCGTCAGCGCCTGGTAGGTGAACAGCATGATCGTCACTCCGCAGACGCCGACCGCGACGGCCCGGTCCGCGAACGCGGGCCGGAGCGAGCGGACGGCCGTCCCGACTGTGGGAGTCGCCCCGCCCGGGTTCCCGGACTCGCCGCCGTTCCCGTCCGCCTCCCTGTCGGTATCGGCGGGCACGACCCACCAGGTGCTCGCCGCCGTCGCGAGGAAGAGCGGGACCGTGAGCCCGACCGCGAGTCGCCAGTCCGCGAGGCCCGTCACGACGCTGCCGAGGTAGGGGAGCGCGGCCGACCCGACGCTCCCCGCCCCGAGCGTGACGCCGAACGCCAGGCCGGGGTTCGACCGGAAGAACGCCGCGAGTGCGATGCCCCGCGACGTGCCAAAGAGGCCGGTCGAGAGGCCGAACAGACCGCCGGCGACGAGGAAGACCGGGAAGACGGGGGCGGCGCCGACGACGGCGAGGCTCGCGCCGGCGAGCAGGAGGCTCAGGCTCAGGAGCGTCCGCTCGTCCAGTCGGTCGACGAGCACCCCGGCGGGGAACTGCATCAACCCGTAGCCGGCCCAGACGACCGTGATCGCGATTCCGGCGGTCGTGTCGTCGATGGCGAACGTCGCCTTGACCTCGGGCAGGACCGCCGGGAGCAGGAACCGGGTGCCGAGCGTGAGGAACCACCCGACAGCGATCGTCGGTAGCAGTCCCCCCCGGCTCGCGGCCCGGGCCCGCCGGTACAGGTCACTGACGTGCCGCACCGCCCTCACGTCGTCGCCGTTCCCCCAAGAATGGCCGCCATCCTGACCGTGGCGCGGGGCGTCCCGGCGGCCCTGATGACCACGGGGCGGCTGTTGCCCGTTCCGGACGGTGGCCACTCGTCACGGACGGCGTCCCGTTCGTTCCGGACGGCGTACCGCTCACGCCAGAAGGCTTTCCGGGAGCACTCTCCGTTGTCACCGTATGCCCGACCTGTCCGCGCCGGACCGGTCCCCCGAGTACGACGCGCTCCGCGAGTTCGTCCGCCAGGCGTTCGTCACGGGCACCGCCGTGCTGCTCCCGGTCGTCGTGACGCTCATCGTTCTCGGGGTCGTCGTGAACTTCGTCTCGCGCCAGCTCGATCCGGTCGTCGGGCTGCTCGCCCCCGCGACCGGCGCCGGGCCCGCGTCGGAGATCGTTCTCAAGATCGCCGCGTTCGCCACGCTGCTCGCGGTCGTGTTCCTCGTCGGCGCCTGGACCGAGTACCGCTCCGAGCGGTCCGGCGTGGGCGTCTTCTTCGAGACGCTCGTCTCGCGCATCCCCGGCGTCGGGTCGCTGTATCGGAGCCTCGACGAGATGAGCACGCTCCTGCTGGACGACGATACCGACAGCTTCCGGGAGGTGAAGCTGGTCGAGTTCCCCACGAGCGGGTCGTACGCCCTCGCCTTCCTGACCACCGACACGCCCGACGTGGTGGAGGACGCCGCCGACGACCGGGGGATGGTGACGGTGTTTCTCCCCATGGCGCCGAACCCGGTGATGGGCGGCTACGTGCTCCACGTCTCGGAGGACCGCGTCCTCGACGTGGACATGTCGGTCGAGGAGGGCATCCAGTCGATCGTGACGAGCGGCGTCGCCACGGGCGAGCGGACCCGGTCGGAGCTCTCCGAGGACATGCTGGACCGGTTCGATCGCCGGCTCGAAGCGACCGATCTCGTGGCGAGTTTCGAGGAACTCGAACGGTACGCGGCGGACGCCTCCGCCAAACTGGAGGAGACCGCCCGGGAGACCATGGCGTCCGGCGAGCGCACCGGCGACGACGGCCACGCCCGGGACGCCGACGGCGACGCTGACGGGAGCGAGCGGGGGCGCTGATTCCGACCGTGGGCCGGCGGCCACTCGACCGCGCTCGCGCCTGTGGGACGATGGACGCGGTTCGGCGCCCGGGACGCGGCGAGGGGTTTTTGGCCCGACCGGGTGACCCATCGGCATGGTCGAGTTCGACAGCGAGACCCAGACCGCGACCTTCCACAGCCCGCTGGAGGACTTCGAGCGCGTGGAGGTCGACGTGGAGGTGCGCGAGGACCCCCTGACCGGCCGGCAGGCCCGGATCGTTCCGGACAACTTCCTCATGCCGGACGAGGAGCCGGACGTTTCGTCGGTCGTCGAGGACGACGAGGGCTGTTTCTTCTGCCCCGGCACCGTCGAGGAGGCGACGCCGACGTACGCCGGCCTCGACGTCGATCGCGGATCGCGCGGCGAGGCCACCTCCTTCCCCAACCTCAGCCCGTACGGCGCCAACGCGAACGTCGTCGCGCTGACCGAGGACCACCACCGGCCGATAGACGAGTTCGGCGCCGCCGTCCTCGGCGACGGCCTGGCGCTCGCGCTGGAGTACGTCGAGGAGGTGATGGACCGGACGGACGCGACCGTCGCCTCGATCAACATGAACTTCCTCCGCCCGGCCGGGTCGAGCATCATCCATCCCCACATGCAGACGCTGGTCGACGACCGGGGGACGAACGCCCTCCGGGAGCGACTCGACGCGGCCCGCATCCACGCCGAGACCGCGGGATCGACCTACCACGCGGACCTGCTCGCGGCCGAACGGGGCGGCGATCGCCACGCCGGAACGACCGGCGCCGTCGAGTGGCTCGCGCCCTTCGCGCCGACCCACCACCGACACCTGATGGGCGTGGCGCCCGGCGCTGGCGTCCCCGGTCCCGACGGCGACGCCGTCGGGGACTTCGCCGCCGGGATGGCCGGCGTCCTCGACTACTACGCCGACTGCGGGCTGAACAGCTTCAACATGGCGCTGCACCTGACCGACGACGACGCCCTCCCGCCGATCATGGACCTGGTCGCCCGCTCGGTGTTCGACGAGTACTACTGGAGCGACTCGCCGTTCTTCGTGACGCTCCACGACGAGGGCGTGGTGGACGTGGCGCCCGAGACGTACGCCGACGGGGCGAGCGAGTTCCTGTAGGCGGCGGGTCGGGGGTCCGTCGGGGCGGACTCCCCCGACCGCCCCTGCCGGCATGCCCGGACTGTACTGTCGGCACGCACCGACTGCATCCCGACCCACCTGCCCGAAGCCGTACCCCTAAGTGGACGGCCGGGGTGGGGGGCGACGACCGCGATGTCCACGCCGAGCGCCGAGCCGGAGCGCCTCCTGCGCGGCTACGGCGGCCGCATCGCGCTCCTCCTGCTCGCCGCCTTCCTCGCGATGCAGCTCGGCCGGCGGCTCCTCCCGCCCCTGCTCCCCCTGCTCATCGAGGACTTCGGCATCACTCCGTTCCAGGCCGGCATCGCCGTCTCGACGCTCTCGGTCGCCCGCGCGGTCGGCCAGTATCCGAGCGGCCGGTTCGCCGACGAACTGTCGCGCAAGACGGTCATCGTGACGAGCATGCTCTGTTGCATCGTCGGCCTCGGCCTCGTGACGCTCGCGCCGACGTTCGTCGCCCTGCTGGTCGGCGTCGCGACCTTCGGCGCGAGTTTCGGGCTGTACGACCCGGCCGACCGGGCGCTGCTCTCGGACCTCTTCGAGGAGAAGCGCGGCCGGGCGTTCGGCATCCACATGATCGGAAGCGATCTCGCCGGCGTCCTCGCGGCCGGGACCGCCGTCGTCGCGGTGACGGCCTGGCGGCGAGCGTTCCTCCCCCCGCTCCTCCTGCTCGTCCCGGTCGTGGTCCTCTTCTACCGCTGGAGCCGCGAGCCGATGACCGCCGGCTGGGTCGACCTCGAAATCGGGGAGACGGCGGCGCGGCTGTTCGGCACCCCCCGCATCCGCTGGCTCATGGTCGCGTACGTGCTCTACATCTTCGTCTCCTCGGGCGTGACGGGCTTCCTGCCGACGTTCCTGATCGAGGTCCACGGCGCCTCCTTCGCGGTCGCGAGCGGCGTCTTCGCCGCGCTGTACGTCGTCGGGACCCTCGTCCGGCCGCTCTCGGGGTGGCTCTCGGACCGGGTGCCCCGCCAGGCGGTCGCCAGCGGGTCGGTCCTCGTCGCCGCCGCCGGCCTCGCCGGCCTCGTCCTCGCCCCGTCGCCCGCGGTCGCGCTGGTCGCCGTGGTCGCCTACGCGGTCGGTCTCCGGTCGTACTCCCCGGCGATGCAGGCGTACCTGATGGACGTCTTCGACGACGACAGCCGCGGGGGCGACCTCGGCGCGATGCGGACGGTCTACATGGGGGTCGGGAGCCTCGGCCCGGCCTACGTCGGGTTCGTCGCCGGGCGGGCGGGCTACGTCCCGGCCTACGCGGGCGCCGTGGCTGCGCTGCTGCTCTCGGCGGCGATCAGTTACCGGCTGGCACGGACCGCCTGACGCGGCGAGGTCACTCGTCCGCGCCGTTCCCGGTTCCGGTGCCCTCTCCATCCCCCTCCCCGATCTCCGGCGACGCGACGTCCTCGACCCCCGCCGCCCGGAGCGCGTCGGCCAGCGCCGCGCGGTAGGCGGCCGCGTCCGCGTACCCCAGGCGGGCGCGCCACAGGGGCGCGTAGGCGGGGTGGAGGGCGGGCACGACGGCGACGCCGAGGGTCGGGAGCCGCTCGACGGTCGCGACCCGCTCGACGAACCCGCCCAACTCCCGCCCCTCGGCTGAGAGCAGCGAGGCCGTCGCGTGCCGTCCGGTCGCGAGGGCGGCCGTCGGATCGACGGCGTCGAGTTCGGCCAGCAGGTGTTCGCGGCAGCGCCCGCGCTCGGCGGGCGTGGGGTCGCGGTCGTCCGGGGGATCGGCGTCGGGGGCCGGCCCGGCGTCGGCGGGGACCCCGTCCGCTCCGCTCTCGCCGGCGCCGGCGGGGTGCGCGGCGCTCGGGAAGCATTTCACCGCGTTCGTGTAGAACGCCCGCCCGTCCAGGCCGAGCGCGCTGACGAGTCGGCGGACCCGGCGGCCGGAGTGCCGTGAGGTGTACGCGAGGCCGGTGTGGTTGCCCCCGGCCCACGCGGCGTCCGGGTCGCCGGCGGCGGGCGCCTCCCCGACCACGAGCACGTCGGCGTCGCGCGGGCCGTTGCCCCACGCGATCTCGGTCCGACCGGCCGCGAGCGCCGGACACCGCGCACACCCGGGGTCGAGGACGAGTGCGTCGTCGGGGTCCGGAAACGGGGGATCGTCGGGCACGCGAAGGGGAAAGATGGGGTCGGACGAAACGCCTACTCCAGCGCGTCGTCGACGACCGGCGCGACGCTGACGGTGCTCTCCGGCCGCTCGACGGTGTCGGTGGCGTGGACGGCGGCGACGCCGGCCCGCGCCAGTTTCGTCCGGGCCTCGCGGGCGAGCACGGGGTGGACGCAGGCGACGAAGACGCGGGCCCCCGCCGCCCCGAGGGCGGCGACCGTCTCGCTCATCGTCGAGCCGGTGGCGACGATGTCGTCGACGAGCACCACGTCCCGGCCCGCGACCGGCGCGTCGCTCGGCTCGACGGTCACCTCGGTGCCGGTGTGGCGGGTCTTCTCGCAGTGGTCGGCGCTCCCCCGGCCGTAGGCGTCCCGGACGGTGTTCGCGATGTCGATGGCACCCGCGTCGGGGGCGAGGAAGAGCGGGTCGTCCAGGTCGGCCGGCAGCGGCGCTGCGAGGCGGGGTGCGGCCTCCACGACGGCACAGGGCACGTCGAAGAAGTCCGCGACCGTCGGCTCGTGGGGGGTGACGACGGCGACCCGGTCGGTCCCGGTCGATATCGCCCGGGCGACGGCGCGCGCCGAGACGGGCTGGCCGTGTTCGAACGCCTCGTCCTGGCGCCCGTAGCCCATGTAGGGGAGCACCGTGGTGACGTCGGTCGCGCCGGCCTCGCGGACGGCGTCCTGTAACTGCAGGAGTTCGACGTGGGCCTCGGCGGTCGTCGTGGCGGCGACGACGACCGCCCGGTCGGCGTCGAACCTCGGAACGGACGCAAGGATCTCTCCATCGGGATGGCGCTCGTAGGAGACCTCTGCGAGCGGGTCGTCCCGCCGTGCCGCCAGCGCGGCCGCGAGCGACTGGGAGGTCGAGCCGGGAACGATCACGTCCGGAATTCGCTCGGCGGGTGATAAACAGTTTTCTCCTCGCCGTTCCCGGCGGTCGCCGGTGCGGTGAACCGGACGCGGTCCGCCTCGACCGCTCTCGGTCCCCGGCGACCGCCCTCAGTCCGCATCGGCCGCCCTCAGTCCGCATCGGCCGCCCTCAGTCCGCATCGGCCGCGCCGCCGACCGCCAGCCGCCGGACGCCCGTCATCCCGAGCGCCCGGCGTCGCCAGCCGTCACCGGCGTCCGCGAGGATGGTCCCGTCGCCGGTCACGGCGTAGCGGGCGTCCGGCGCGTGGCCCACGTCGACCACGTCGGTCGGCGCGACGCCGTCGGGGAGGTCGACCCCCCTCCACCCGGCGTCGGCGGCGGTGCGGACGTACATTCCGTCCCCCACGGCGGTCGCCCGCCCGTCCGGCGCGGCAGCGACGGCCCGGAACGGCCCGTCGAGGCGGTCCAGCCAGCCGTTGCCGAGGACGTAGAGGCCGTCGCCGGTCGCCGCCAGCGGCCGTCCCGCGCCGGCCACGTCACGGGCGTCGGTCAGGCCGGCGTGCGCGAGGCCGTCGGGGGTCACCCGATGAACGCCGTCGGCCGCCGCGACGAGGCCGGCGTCCACGGCGCGGGCATCGGCGACGCGGCCGAGCGCATCCCACCCGTCCGGTTCGTTCGGCGTCCGTCGCGCGATCCGTCCCTCGTCGTCGACCGCGAGGGGCGTCCCGTCGCGGTCGGCGCCGACCGCGACCGCCGGCCCGAACCCGGTGGGTTCACGGTCGACGACGACGTCCTCGCCGGTCGCGACGACCACCGTCCCGCCGGCGGCCGCCACGTCGCGGACGGCCCCGCGGCGCGCGAGTTCGAACCGGCCCACCCGATCCGCGGCGACGGAGATACGGACCAGCCCCGTCTCGCTTGCGACGTGCGCGACCGTCGCTTCGCGACGGGCGTCGTGGACCCGCTTTTCGGCGATGTCGTCCATGCCTGGCCGTGCGCGGCCGGCGAGGAAAGCGCTTGTCCCTCCCCGGCGGCCGCCGATGGTCGTCCCGCCGGTCGCGGGACGCGGGCGTCAGACGAACTCCCGCACGTCGGAGTACCACATGTCGTGGTGGTCGACGGCACCGATCCGCTCGGCGACGGCGACGGCGATGGCGTGCCAGCAGAGCTGTGACGGATCGCCGGGGTCGAGGTTGTACTCGCTGTCCTTGCAGGTGCAACCGCCGTCCTCGACGACGTACTCGTCCTCGTGGCCGACGACGACGGTGAAGTCGCGGTAGCGCTTGACCCGCTCCTCGGAGACGGACTCGAGGGCGCGCCGGCCCCGGGTCCCGTGGGCGTCGATGAGGGCCTCGACGGCCGGGCCGGTGAGTTCGCCGGCCTCGGCGAGCGCGGCTCGCCACCCCCCGCCGCCCTCGTCGGCGTCCGGCGACGGACCGTGATCCGTGTCGCCCTCCCGCTCCGCGTCGCCGGTCGGTCCGGGGTCCGCCTCCCGGTCGGCGTCGGTCTCCGGGTCCGTCTCGTCGCCCTCGCTCACTCTCCCCCGTACCGCCGTGTGCGGCAAAAGGCTTCGGTGCCGGCCGCGCCGGGGCGTCGCGACCGGCTGCGAGTCGGACGGGTAGCGACCGCCGCTCGGCCGACCGGCCACGGAGCGTCCGTCGGGCCCGCGACCGGGCGGCTTTTGCCCACGGGCGCGTCAGACCGGGCATGGAGGTCACGGAGGGGGGACTCTCGTTCGTGGTCGAGGAGGCCCGCGATGGCGCCAGCGAGGGCGCCGGCGCGGGGGTCTTCTACAACCCGACCCAGGAGCTCAACCGCGACGTGACCGTCGCCGTCCTGCGGGCCTACCGGGAGCGCGAGCCCCGGGCCGAGACGTACGTGGACGCGACCGCCGCGAGCGGAATCAGGGGCGTCCGCGCCGCCGACGCCGGCTACGCGGTCACCTGTATCGACCGCGACCCCGACGCGGTGGCGCTGGCTCGGCGGAACTTCGAGCGCAACGGGCTGGGGGGCGAAGTGACCGAGCGCGACGCCAACGCCGCCCTCCAGGAGTTGGGTGGTGTCGACGTCGTGGACGTCGACCCGTTCGGCTCGCCCATCCCGTTCGCGGACGCCGCCCTGTCGAACGCCCGGGATCTGGTCTGTGTGACCGCGACCGACACCGCGCCGCTGTGTGGCGCCCACTTCGACGCCGGCGTCCGGCGGTACTCGGCGGTTCCGCGCAACACCGACTACCACCCCGAGATGGGCCTGCGGGTGCTCTGTTCGGCGCTCGTCCGCACCGCCGCGCGCTACGACGCCGCCGCCCGGCCGGTCCTCTCGCACGTCTCGCGTCACTACGCCCGGACGTATCTCGAACTCGACCACAGCGCCAGCGCCGCGAACGACGCCGTCGACGACCTGGGGCACGTCCACCACTGCCAGGACTGTCTGGTCCGGTCGGCCGAGCGGGGCCTCCTCGCGGACGTCCCCGACGCCTGCCCGGCCTGCGGGAGCGCACGGACCGTCACCGCCGGCCCGCTCTGGCTCGGTCCGGTCCGGGACCGGGAGTTCACGGCGGCCGTCCGCGAGGCGGTCACCGACGAGATGGGGACCGCGAGCGAGGCCCGGGACCTCCTCGCGACGGTCGCGGCCGAACTCGACACGCCGACACACTACGACCAGCACCGGCTCTGCCGGCTGTGGGGCCGTCCCGCGAGCGCCATGGACGACTTCCTCGGGGCGCTCCGGGCGGCCGACCACGAGGCCACCCGTGCCCACTACGGCGGCACGACGTTCAAGTCGACGGCGTCGGTGCCGGAGATGCGCGAGGCGACGGCCGACCTCGTGGCGTGAGCGACGGCAGGTCACGGCCGACCTCGTGGCGTGAGCGACGGCAGGTCACGGCCAACCCCGTGGCGTGAGCGACGGCAGGTCACGGCCGACTGCACGGAGTGCGGGACCCCGGCCACGAGCACCCGGAGCGCCCGTCCGGCGACGGGTTGCCCCGCGAGCGGCCGGCGAAACGGCCTGCCGGCGGAGCGCCGGGATACTTGTATGCGAGGGCCGAACCGGGCGCCGTGTCGACGCTCACCGCACGTCGCTCGTTTCGCGTCGCCCGGCGGGTCGTCCGGGTGACGCAGGCCCGCGAGGTCCGGACGTTCGCCGCGGCGGTCGCCTACTACGCGTTCGTCTCGCTCGTTCCGCTACTGGCGCTCGCGCTGATCGCGGCGGCCGCCGTCGGCGGGCGGGCCCTGGAGGCCGCCATTGCCGACCTCGCCGGCCAGTACCTCCTGCCGACGGGGCGTGACCTCGTCGGCGAGGCGCTCCGCGGGACGCGGGGGCGCGGGAGCGCGACGGCCCTCGGGCTGGCTGCACTCGCGTGGTCGACGCTCCGCCTCTTTCGCGGCGTCAACCTCGCGTTCGTCCGCGTCTACGGCACCGAACCCCGCGGTACCGTCGCGGAACTCGGGGACGCCGTCGTCGCCCTCGTCAGCGTCGCCGTCGGCGCCCTGGCCGTGGCCGTCGTCGCCGGTGCGCTCGGAGCCTTCGCCGGGCGGTCGCCCCTCGCGGCGCTCGTTCCCCTGCTCTCGCTTCCGATCCTCGCGGCCGCCTTCTTCCCCCTCTATTACGTCCTCCCCGACGCCGACGTGTCGCCGCGCGAGGCCCTCCCCGGCACCGCGCTCGCCGCCGTCGGGTGGACGCTGCTCGGGGCCGCGTTCGGCGCCTACGCGGCCTACGCGGGCGAGACGGGCGCGGTCGCGGTCTACGGCGCCCTCGGCGGCCTCGTCCTCCTCGTCACGTGGTTCTACCTCGCCGGACACGTCCTGCTCGTCGGGGCCGTAACCAACGCCGTCCTCGCGGGCCGAATCGACTCCGACCGGCAGGTACAACACCCTCGCGGTCGAGACGGTGCCACGATGGGCGAGAAGGGCGACGACCGCGGCGCGGGCCCGCCGACCGGCGATGGCGCCGACGGGCGAGTGTCGTCCGACGCGACCGGGGACGAGGCCGACACCGGGGACCGGACCGCCGCCGGACGAACGGCGTCCGGGGCCGACGGGGCGCGCGGCGGGGGGGCGGGCGACGCGACCGCGGCGCCCGCGGAGGACGTCGCCGACCTCCAGGAGCGGGTCGCCACCATCCAGGACGAACTCGACGCGTTCCGCGAGGACGTCGAGCGTCGAACCCTCCACCGGGAGGAGGTCGAGACGGACCTGAAGCGGTACGTCCGCCGGCGGATGCGTCGGGATCACGCCCGGGGCTGGGGGCCGTACCTCGTCCTCCTCTACGGGACCGTCATGACGCTCGGGGCGTTCTACTTCCTGAACGGCGTCTGGGCGGTTCTCGCGATGATCGTGCTCTTCCTCTCGACGCTCGGCCTGTATGCCCTGTTCGTCCTGGTCGGCGTCGGCCTGAATCTCCTGGACACGCCACGGAAGGCCTACGAGCGGGTGCGCGAGTTCCGGAAGTGAGGGGGGTCTCGTCGACGCCCTGCTCGGGACGCGCGGACGGAGAGACGGCGCGCAGTCCTCCGCGAGGAAACGAGCGAAGCGAGTGGACTCGCCGGGAGTCCCGCCGTCGTGGACGGGGCGGTTTACGTGCGACTGCGTCCGGCGACCTGTACGCGGTCGCGTCGGGTCCGGGTGGCGACCGCAGACCCCCTGCGGGAAACCCGCCCCCTCGACCCGGAACTGACCTCGGCGGCACGCCGACCCCGGGGTGACCGACCGCGAGGTTCGCGGTAAGGCCCCCACGTTATGTGTCGCTCGGTCGAACGGGGAACGTGGCCCATCGGCAACCGAACCGCCTCCCGACAGTGATGCGATGATCGCGTTCTATCGTCGCTATCTGGTGGTCCTGACCCGGCTTCTCCCCTTCGCCGTGGCGTTCCTCCGCGACCGGCGACGGTTCCTGCTGTTCGGGTCCCGGCGGCGCGTCGACGACGACCGCCACCGGGAGCGGGCCGAGCGGATGCGGGACACGATGCTCGAACTCGGCCCGGCGTTCATCAAGGTCGGACAGGTGCTCTCGACGCGCCCCGACATCGTGCCGCCGATATACGCCGACGTGTTCGGCACGCTGCAAGACGAGGTGCCCGAGGACGTCGGGGGCGACCCGCAGACGGTCGTCGAGGCGGAACTCGGCGACGAACTCGACCTCTCGACGCTCGATCCGATCGCCGGCGGGTCGCTCGCGTTCGTGTACACCGTGCGGCGCGGGGGCGACAGGATCGCGCTGAAGGTGCGCCGCCCGGGGCTGAAGTCCCTGATCGACCGCGACCTCCGGGTCATCCACGGGCTGATCCCGGTGATCAGCGTCTTCGTCGACGAGCGACAGCGGTACTCCATCGAGAACGCCGCCGACGACTTCGAGGAGATCATCACGAACGAACTGGACTTCGACCGGGAGCGGGAGGTCATGGTCGAAATCCGGGAGAGCTTCGCCGACGACGATCGGGTCCGCGTCCCCGACGCCCGCGTGGCCCTGTCCTCGGAGCGCGTGCTGGCGATGGAGTACCTGACCGGACGGAAGATCACCGACGGCGACGCGTTCGACGCTGTCGACGTCACTCCACACGAGATGGCGACGCGGATCACGAAGGTGTACCTGGAGATGGGCCTCGTCGATGGGGTGTTCCACGCGGATCCCCACCCCGGCAACCTCGCCGTCATGGACGACGGCCGCCTGCTGATCTTCGATTTCGGCATGAGCGACCGGCTCCCGGCCGCCGTCCGGGAGGACGTCGTCAGGCTTTACCGCGCGCTCGTCGGCCGGGACGTCGACGACCTGGTGGACGCGCTGGTCGCGCTCGACGTCCTCGACCCGAGCGTCGACCGCACCGAGGTGAGCCGCGTCCTCGAACTCGTCATCGAGAACCTCGAGGGGCGGTCCGAGATCACCTGGCGCTCGATCATCACCGAGGTGACGTCGACGTTGCGGGAGTTCCCGTTCCGCATCCCCCCGGACGTCATGTTGCTCATCCGGGTCGGCACCGTCGGCGAGGGCGTCTGTCGACAGCTCGATCCGGAATTCGACTTCCTCGCGGTCGTCCGCTCGTTCCTCGTCGAGCAGGGACTCATCGAGAGCGAACTCGACGCTCGGGTCGAGGAGACCGTGACCGATCTCCAGCGGTCGATCCCCGCGCTGGCACGGCTGCCGTCCCGTGTCGATCGGACGTTGCAGGGACTCGAACGCGGCGAACTCGTCGTTCGGACCGACCCCGTCGACGCTCGGAGCGGGGGTGACCGGGACCTGGGGTACGCGGTGCTCGCCGGAGCCCTCTTCGTCGCGACGTCGCTGCTGACGTTCCACCGACGCCCGTACGAGCTTCCGGCCCTCGTCCTCGCGGTCGGCGCCCTCCTTGCCTATCTCCGCTGTCGGCGGAAGCGATGACCCGCCGCCCGCCGAGGTGGTAACCACGGGCAGGGCGTCCCGGAGCGGACGACGCGTTCGTGGAGTCGACGCCGACGTGGACGACAGACGTTTCCCGCGCGGCACCCGTACCGGCGCCATGGACGTACTGGTGACGGGGGCAACGGGGTTCGTCGGGCGCCGACTGGTCCCCGCCCTGCTGGAGCGCGGCCACGAGGTGACGGCCCTCGTGCGGGACGCGAACCGCTACGACGGGCCCACGGCGGTCCGGGTGGTCGAGGGCGACCTCCTTGAGCCGGGGAGCTTCGCGGCCGCGCTGGACGCCGAGGCGGCCTACTACCTGGTCCACTCGATGCGGGCCGGCGACGACTTCGAGGAGCACGACCGCCGGGCGTCCCGCAACTTCGCCGACGCGGCGAGCGGGGCGCCGGTCGAGCGCGTGATCTACCTCGGCGGGCTCGGCGAGGACCGCGACGACCTCTCGGCCCACCTCCGGTCGCGCCGGGAGGTCGAGCGCGTGCTCGGTGCGGGCGAGTACGCGCTCACCACGCTCCGCGCGGCCATCATCGTCGGCGAGGGGGGCGCGAGCTTCGAGATGGTGCGTCAGCTCGCGACCCGACTGCCCGTGATGGTCACGCCGCGGTGGGTCCACACTCCCTGCCAGCCGATCGCCGTCGACGACGTGGTGGCGTACCTCGTCGGCGTCCTCGACGCCCCCGAGACGGCCGGGGAGACCTACGAGATCGGCGGCCCGGAGGTGCTCACGTACGCCGAGATACTCCGCCGGGTCGGCCGACAGGCGGGCGTCGAGCCGCGGATTCTCCCCGTGCCGGTGCTCACCCCGCGGCTGTCGGCGTACTGGATCGGGCTCGTGTCCGACGTGCCGACGTCGGTCGCCAGGCCGTTGGTCGACGGGCTCAAGAATCCGGTCGTGGTCCGCGACGAGCGCATCCGCGACCTCGTGTCCGTCGACCGCACCCCGTTCGACGAGGCGGTGGCGCGTGCGCTCGGCCGGGAGGCCGGGCCGGAATCGGACCGCGAACGGCGGCCGACGCCGGACGCCCAGGCCTGAGATGGCCGCGCCGCCACGGTTCGGCGAGACGTGGGTCTACGAGTCCCTCGTCGGTGCGCTCCCCGGAGTCGCGCTCTCGCGGACCCAGGCCGTCGCCCTCCAGTTCGGCCTGTTCGAGGCCGCGGTGCTCGGCCTCGGCGCCGTCTATGGCCTGTGGACCGCCGCGGTCGCCGGGACCGTCGCGGTGGCCGTCGCGGCCGCGGGCAGCGTCGCCATGCTCCGCATCGGGACGGCGACCCGGGCACTCGACCCCCCGGAGGCGTACCGCCGCCTCCTGTTCGGGTCGAGCGTCGAGGTGGTGCTGTCGGTGCTCGCCTTCGTCGCCCTGGTCACACACCTGTTCGTTTTCGATCCGCGGACCGCCGGCCGGCCGCTCCTGACGGCCCTGTTCGGCCCGTCGCCGCCGCTCGCCGTCGTCTATCTCGCCCTACTCGTGCTCTGGGACCTCTGTTACCGGATCGGCACTTCGTGGTGGATGGCGGTCGCCGCGCTCTGGCGGTCGGTTCGATTCCGGTTCGACGCCCCGACCGCCGCCGCCGTCCGCCGGACTGACGCGATCAACGTCGCCTTCGCCCTCGTCCAGCTAGCGCTGGTCCCGCTGCTGACCGACCAGCCGACGCTCCTGCTCGCCGTCGGCGGACACGTGGTCGCAGTGACGGTCGTCTCGGCGACGGCCTACGCGCTCGTTCGCGAGGAGTAGCGAAGCGCCGCGTCAGTCACTCTTCAGCTGCTCGAACTGCTCGATGAGATCCTCGGCCGACTCGCCGTCGTCGTACTCGAGTTCGCCCCGGAAGTCCGAGCGAGCGCCCTCGAAGTCGGCGTCCACCTGCGACGCCTTCTGCTCCCGGCGCTCGTGTTCGTCCTCGTCATAGGCACCCATTGACATGGTACTGTGTATCAAAGGGGTAGCCTCTTATATAGGTGTCGGAAAAATCCGGTCCAGAAGAATACTGCAGATATCACGCAGGCGGACGGAAGGCGTATATTCCGCCCCGACCTATCCCGACCCGTGGCACGTCCGTTGCGATTCAGATGCGCATCGGGTCGGTGGGACGCCGACCGGGTGCGCGACGAAGTGGCCGATCCGCTCGACGCGAACCTCGGGGTCGAGCGGCGACGGCCCTGGTTTCGATCCCCCGAGGGTTACAGCGCCCGGCGGTTCGACGTGGACAACGGCGACACGGCGCTGATCTGCTGGAACGACGACGGGGCCTACTGGCTCGGCAACACCGAGACGCCGCCCGCGCTCTGGCGGACCGACAAGTTCGGGTTCGACGAGGTGCCGGCAGCCGTCGCGGCGTGGGCCGAGCGGGAACTGCTCGCCGAACTGCACGACGAGGAGCCCTGGCTCGACCCGTACCCGACCGTCGCGCGCTTCTTCCTCCCGGTGCTGTGTTCGAAGGACGGCCGGGAGACCACGCGGCGGTTCCTGCGCGACCACGCCGCCGGCTTCCCCGACGCCGACCGGGACGAGGCGCTCGCGTTCTACGAGGAGTTCCTCGAAGGGGGGACGCTCGACGACCACCGCGAAGTCATGGCGGGGAAACTCGGCACCTCCGAACGGGTCGACCTGCCGCGGATGCGGGCGGCGATGGGCGAGTTCAACGCCGCGAAAGTGCTCGACGACGCCGGGCACGGACTGACCCCCGAGGCGTCGGTGTCGGGCGGATACTCGCTCGACTACCGGACCGACGACGGGACCCTCGTCGAGGTGACGCGGCCCGTCGCCCCGGACCGCCGGAGCGCCGGCGGCCCCGTCGCGGCCATCCGGGAGACGGCCGGCTCGAAACTCGACGGCCAGCTCGACGGCCGCGGGGGCGAGGTCGCCCTGTTCGTCGACTGTACGTCCTTCCCGGACGACGACTGGCAGCGACTCCTGGCGGAGCGGGCCCCGGTCGGCCACCGGCCGGCAGTCGTCTACCGGGTCCGGCCGTCGGGACGGGTCGAGGGCTACGTCGTCGGGACCCCGTCCCTCGGCGTGGAGCGGACGATCGCCGAGACGGGCGGCCGGACCGCCTGACGGCCGGGGAGACGGCTCCACGCCGGCCCCGAACGCAAGGCGTTTGCCCGGGGGCCGAGGAGACGAACGCGTGTCCGACCTCGTCGCCGACCTCCACGTCCACACGGTCGTCTCGGACGGGGAACTGACCCTCGACGCGGTGCCGGAGCGGGCCCGTGCCGCCGGCCTGGACGCCGTGGCGGTGACCGACCACGACCGCGTCAACCCCGACCTTCCGGCGCCGGTCGTCGAGCGGGACGGGGTGACGCTCGTCCACGGGATCGAACTCCGCGTCGAAACCGACCGCGAGCGGATGGATCTGCTCGGCTACGGGGTCGAGCGAACCGAGGGACTGGTCGCGGAACTCGAGCGGTTACAGCGCGACCGGGTCGAGCGCGCCCGTCGGATCGTCGAGTGCGTCGAGCGCCGACTGGGCGTCGTCCTCGACGTCGACATCGCCCCGGGCGTGGGTCGGCCCCACATCGCGCGGGCGGTCGACCGGAGCGACGCGCCGCTCTCCTACCAGGACGCGTTCGACGACCTCATCGACGACGGCGGACCCTGCTACGTGTCCCGCGACGTCCCGTCGTTCGAACGCGGAGCCGCGCTCCTCGACGAGGCCTGTGCCCTGGTCGCGCTGGCCCACCCCTACCGCTACGACGATCCGGCGGCCGCCCTGTCGCGTGCGGCGGACGGGGGGCTGGACGCCGTCGAGCGGTACTACCCGTACGGCCGGCCGGTGGACCAGGCGGCGGCCGACGCGCTCATCGACGACGCGGGCCTGCTGGCGACCGGGGGAAGCGACGCCCACGACCGGGCCCTCGGCCGCGCCGGCCTGGACCGCGCGGACTGGCGGGCGGTCGCCGACCGCCTGCCGGGAACGCAGGCTTAAACCCCCCGGGGGTCCAAGTCCGGGTATGCAGTGTCACTACTGTGACGAGGAGGCCGCGTACGCCGCCGCGAAGGACGGCGTCCGCGTCGGCCTGTGCGAGCGTCACTTCCGCGAGCGCATCGAGGAACTCGCGGAATCCGAGGAGCTGTCGGCGCTGCAAGAGCGGATCGACATCGATCGGACCGAGTGATCGGTCCGCACTCAGTATCAGGTCTGGAATTTGGCCCCGAGGATGGAAGTCGGGTTCGGCCGTCGCCGCGTTCAGGGCGACCGGCGACCGTCGCACGGAGTGTCACGATGACCGACCCGACGGAGTACGACCCGGACGAGCTACGACGGATGGCGTTCGAGAGTGGCGAGGGCGACGGCGGCCCGGAGCCGCCGGGAGCGCCCTCGCTCGACGCCCTCGGGGCCGCCGCCCACGATCCGACGGGGGCGGCTGGCGGTCGACGACCACCTCCTGGGTCTGGTGTACGTCGGTCGGCGTCGATGGGCGAGGACCAGTAGGGCGACCGAACGCCCGCCTCTCATCGTCGAGAACCACTATCACTGTCGAGAACCGGCCCCCGAAACATAAGGCACCCCTCGGAGAGCCACGGGTATGGCCGACGACAACGGCGACGAGGACGAAGCGGCCGCCGACGCTGTGGACGCGCCCACGCCGATCGGCGTGAAACTCGGAAGCACCCGGACGGTCGTCACGCTCCCGGACGGCGACGGCGGCCGGCACACGGTGCGGACGCTGACCTGCCTGGCCACCTACGAGGACGCGCTGACCGGCGAGGACCGGGTGCTCTACGGCGAGGAGGCCGCCACGGAGTACCCGGACCGGGTCCAGTACATGCTCCGCTCGGGGCTGCCCGAGGACGAGGAGCGGGCGGACCTCGCGACCACGTACTTCCGGACGCTGGTCGAGGAGAACGACCTGCCGGCCGACAGCGTCGTCGTCTACGCGGTGCCCACCATCGAGAACGAGGAGGGGCTCGCGAACCTGGAGTCGGTGGTGGCGGGGAGCGGCATCGGCGACGCCGCGGTCAGGTCCTATCCCGAGTCGCTCTGTGGCGCCATCCCCGCGGACAAGGACCTGGCGGCCATCGACGACATCTTCGTCTCGGTCAACATGGGCTCGACGAACCTCGAGGCCTGTGCTTACCGGCGCGGCGAGCAGTTGGTCCCCTTCGCCACGGGCGCGGTGACGGGCAACGAGGTCGATCGGCGCATCACCAGTTACGTCGAGGAGGAGACCCAGGGCAGGGTGAAAGTCGACCGAACCACCGCCCGGGAGTACAAGGAGGAACACGCCGATTTCGACGACTACGAGTCGTTCACGGACGTCATCCAACAGCCCGGCGGCGGCGCCCACGAATTCACCATCGAGCGGTCGGTGATGGACGCCTGCGACGAGTACCTCGACGAGGTGGTCGAGGCGGTGGCCAACAGCTTCCTGCCCGAGGTGGCCAACGACCACATGAAGGTCTACCAGCTGGCGCTCGACCGGCCCATCGTCCTCACGGGCGGGATGGCCTGCATCCCGGGCGCCGTCGACGAGTTCGAGGCGCGCCTGAGCGACCGACTGGAGCGCGACGTCGAGGCCCGCGCGCCCGGGCGGCCCGACCTGGCGGCCGCGCGCGGCGCCGAGCGCATCGCGGAGCGGCTGATCGACGCCGGCGCGTACGAGTGAGCGGGCGGGGGCATCGTCGCCAGCGCGGATAGTTCGACCCGAAAGACCGCTCTCGGGACGGGTCCGTCGTGCGGACACGCAGCCAGCCGCCACGACGAAACGGAGAACGGTTCCACGTCACGGACGGTCGCATCCGGGCCCCGACAGTTCGCTCGGCACCGACCGGCTCGCTACCCTTTGACAGCGAGGGCGTCCCGCCGTTCACGGCGCGGCGGGCGTCATAGACTCGGCTGTCCGGGCGTCGGGCACGGATCGATCTCCACGATCATCCGGCTCTCGCACTCGGGACAGGACCTGCCCGTCCCGCTCGCGGCGTCGGTGATCCGGTAGGCCTCGTGGCTACACCTCTCACACGACCAGAGTCTGACGTATTTGGCGACGACGCGTTCGACGATTTCGTTCGGGACGGCGGCGATATCGACGGCCATCCGCTAGGTACGCACGGCACGGGGATACGGGTTCCCATTCCCGGCCGCGGTCGCGGCGCGCAACCGGCACCCCCGGACGGCCGTATCGGGATCCGCGGACGCGCCCACCGTTCCGTCCGGGGATGACCCCGTCGGTCCCGACGGGTCCGCCGGCGTGGGCCCCCGGACCGACGCGGAACCCTCCACGGGTCGGCGCGGACCCCCTCAGTTTCCGGTCCACCGCAGGAGCGCGAGCGTCCCCTCGTACAGCGTGATCATCGTCACCGTCACGATGATCGGCGCCATCCCCGTCGGGTCGGGCGAGACGAGGAAGGAGATGCCGAGGAAGGCACCCCAGAACAGGAGGCGCTTGTCCTCCAGCCACCGCCGGGTCACCAGGCCCATCATGATGCCGAGCATGATGAGGAGGGGGATCTGGAAGACGATGGCCATGTAGCCCATCAGCAGGAGGATGAGGTTGAACGTCTCCCGGAGTCCGAAGGCCACGAGGGCGGTCCCGGTGGTGTAGGAGGTGAAGTACGCGAAGATGGCCGGGAGCACGACGAAGTGGGCGAAGGACACGCCGACGAGGGCGAGCACCAGGCTCGTCGGGACGGCAGCGAGGTAGTAGCGCCGCTCGTTGGGGTAGAGTCCGGGGCGCATGAACCGGTAGGACTGGTAGACCAGGACGGGGAGTCCGGCGATCAGGCCGGCCAGCCCCGCGACCTTCAGTTCCGTCAGGACGAGTTCGAGCGGGCCGTAGAGCCGCGGCCGTCGGTCCGCCATCGTCGCGGCCCCGGGGATGTGGGTGTTCCAGAGGTAGTTGATCAGGTTCTCGGCGTTCGGGAAGACCGCGAGCGTGACGACGCCGCCGACGAGGAAGACGATCCCCAGCCGGCGGATCATCTCCTCGATGTGGTCCGCGAGGGGCATCTCCACGTCCTCCTCGGGCCCCATGCGGTCGACGGCGGTACCCGCGCTGGCCGGCGGGCCGGTCGACGGATCGACGTCCACGTCCCCGACCGTGGCCCCGTCGGTCACGGCCGGGGGCCCGGACGCGTCAGTGTCGGTGTCGGTGTCGGTGTCGGTGTCGGTGTCGGTGTCGGTGTCGGTGTCGGTCGACGCGTCGGCGGCCGCCCCGTCTCCCCCGTCTCCCTCCCCGCTGGTCCCGTCCGGCAGCGCGTCGGGGTCGCTGACGCGGTTCTCGTCCGGGGCGTTCGGACCGGTCGGACTCCCCCCGGCCGCATCGTCCGGATCGACGGGACGCTCGCCGATGGCGTCGTCGTCCCCCGTCGGGGCGTCCCCGTCCGCGTCGGCCCCGTCGGCGGCGGTCCCGTCCTCCCCGTCCGCGACGAGGTCCGGGTTCCGCTCCGGATCCGGCTCCGACGTCTCCCGGTCCTCGGACATCCACCAGCCCTTGCTACCCGTCAGTTATAGGCCTTTTTCCATCGATTCGGCCGCCGAGAGGCCCCTGTCTCCGCCGTCGCCCCGCGTCCGTCGTGGCCGGAGGCCCCACCTGTCCGCTGTAGTCGGACGCTCCAATCGTCGTCCTCCGGACGACCGGCCCGGAGCGTCCGACTCCCCGGGAGCGTCCGGCCACCCAAGAGCCTAATACGGCGCCGCCGACGGGGAGCGCATGGAAGCCAGCGGGAGCCCCCCCGACCTGGTCGTCGCCGGCGGCCGCGTCCTTCGTCCCGATCTGACCGTCGAGCGGGCCGACGTGCTCGTCGACCGCGCGCGCGGCACCGTCGACGCCGTGGCGCCCGACCTCACGGACGCGAGCGGAGCCGAACGCCTCGACGCCGACGGCGGCCTCGTGATCCCCGGCCTCGTCAACGCCCACGCCCACGTCGCGATGACGCTCCTGCGGGGCTACGCCGACGACAAGCCCCTCGACCCGTGGCTCCGCGAGGACATCTGGCCGGTGGAGGCGGCGCTCGAACCCGCCGACGTGCGCGCCGGCGCCGAACTCGGCCTGCTGGAGATGATCCGCGCGGGCACGACGGCGTTCGCGGACATGTACTTCCACGTGGCCGAGACGGCCGCCGCCGTCGAGGCGGCGGGCCTCCGGGCCGTGCTCGGGTACGGGGCCGTCGCCGCGGGCAAGGACGACGAGGCGGCCCGGGAGGAGGTCGAGACCAGCGCCGCGGTCGCCCGCGACCTCGACGGCGCCGCCGACGGCCGGATCACGACCGCCGTGATGCCCCACAGCCTGACGACCGTCGACCGGGACCTGCTGGAACTGGCCGCCGACCTGGCCCGCGAGGCCGACGTCCCGCTTCACTACCACGCCAACGAGACCGCCACGGAGGTGCAGCCCTACACCGAGGAGGGGGTCCGCCCCCTCCGGTGGGCCCGCGACCACGGCCTGCTGGAGCCGGCGGACTTCGTCGCCCACTGCGTCCATCTCGACGACGAGGAGATCGACCTGCTCGCGGAGACCGGGGCCGCGGCGGTCCACTGCCCGGCCTCGAACATGAAACTCGCGAGCGGCGCGGCGCCCGTCCCCGACCTGCTCGACGCCGGCGCGACCGTCGCGCTCGGCACCGACGGCCCGGCCTCGAACAACGACCTCGACCCGTTCGACGAGGCCCGCGACGCGGCGATGCTCGCGAAGCACGCCGCCGGCGACGCGGCCGCCGTTCCCGCCGAGGCGGCGGTGCGGATGGCGACCGCCGGCGGCAGCGAGGCGCTGGGGCTGGACGCCGGCCGGATCGACTCGGGCGCGGCGGCCGACCTCGCGGTCGTGGACCTGGAGGCGGCCCACCTCACCCCCCGCCACGACCTCGTCTCCCATCTCGCGTACGCGGCCCGCGGATCGGACGTGCGCCACACGATCTGTGACGGCCGGGTGCTGATGCGCGACCGCGAGGTGCTGCCACTCGACGCCGCCGCCGTGCGCGAGCGGGCGGCGGAGCGGGCGCGGGGACTGCTGGCGCGGGCGGACGTCGACTGATCGCGCCTCCGCCTGTCGCCGCCGACTCCACAGCGTTTAGGCCCGGCGCCCCCAACCCGAACCCATGACTGCGCCGACCATCGAGCAGCACCTCGACGACCCCGCGACGGCCCGGGAGTCGGGGGAGCGCAAACTCGACTGGGTCCGTGGGCACATGCCCATCCTCGCGGAGCTGCGCGAGGCGTTCGTGGCCGACCGACCGCTCGCCGGCGAGCGGATCGGGATGGCGATGCACGTCGAGGCCAAGACGGGCGTCCTCGTCGAACTGTTCGCCCGCGCGGGCGCCGAGGTGGCCGTCGCCGGCTGTAACCCCCTCTCGACACAGAACGACGTGAGCGCCGCGCTCGACGCCCTCGACGGCGTGGCCTCCTACGCGGTCCAGGGCGTGGACGACCAGGCGTACTACGAGGCGCTGGCGGCGGTCGCCGAGTTCGAACCGACGGTCACCGTCGACGACGGCTGTGACCTCGTCACGCTCGTCCACGAGGAGTACCCCGGCCTGATCGACGACATCCACGGCGGCTGCGAGGAGACGACCACGGGCGTCCACCGCCTGCGGGCGATGGACGCGGACGGCGCGCTCGAGTACCCCATGTTCGCGGTCAACGACACGCCCATGAAGGCGCTGTTCGACAACGTCCACGGCACCGGGGAGTCGGCGCTGACCAACATCGCGATGACGACGAACCTCTCCCTCGCCGGCAAGACGGTCGTCGTCGCGGGCTACGGCAACTGCGGGAAGGGCGTCGCGCAGAAGGCCGCCGGGATGAACGCCGACGTGGTGGTGACGGAGGTCGATCCGCGCCGGGCGCTGGCGGCCCACATGGAGGGTCACGAGGTGCTGCCGATGACCGAGGCCGCCGAGGTCGGGGACGTCTTCGTCACGACGACGGGCAACCGCGACGTCATAACGAACGAACACTTCGAGCGGATGGCCGACGGCGTCGTCATCGCCAACGCCGGCCACTTCGACGTCGAGGTGAACCTCCGCCACCTGGACGACCTGGCCGTCGCGCGCCGCGAGGTCCGTCAGGGGGTCGAGGAGTACGAACTGCCCGACGGTCGCCGGCTGAACGTACTGGCCGAAGGGCGGTTGGTCAACCTCGCGGGGCCGCTCTCGATGGGCCACCCGGTCGAAGTGATGGACCAGAGCTTCGGCGTCCAGGCGGTCTGTGTCCGCGAACTCGTGGCGAGCGGTGACGACTACGGACCCGGCGTCCACGACGTACCAGACCGGCTGGACCGCGAGGTGGCCGAGACCAAACTCGACGCGGAGGGGATCGCGATCGACTCGCTCACCGACGGCCAGCGGTCGTACATGGACTCCTGGCAGCACGGCACCTAGCGGCGTTCGAGCACGGCGAACAGTCCCCCGAGCGTTGCCCCCCACGCGATGTGGCCCGCGAGCGAGGCGAGTTCCAGGTTCGGCAGCGGGGCCGGTACGCCGACCGCGCGGAGCCACAGGGGCATCACGAGGCCGGCGGCGACGAGCCACAGCAGGACGCCGTACCCGACCCCGATGGCCGCACTCGCCGCCGGGCGCTCGCGATACCGACCGAGTCGATGGCCGCTCAGGCCGACCCCGAACCCGACGCCGAAGACCACGCTGTGAAACAGGTGGACGACCCAGCCGATGCCCGCGTTCATGCCCGCGTAGAGCGCCCCGATGACCGCGATGCCCGCCGTCGTGGCCTGCAGGAGTGCGCCCATGACACCTCCCGCGACGAGCGCCGCGAGCGCCACTCGCCGGAGGCGTTCCGGGGGAACGCCGGCCCGGGCCCGTTCGCGGTCGGCGCGACGGAGGTGGAGCGTCACCGCCATCCCCGGCCCGCCGTCACGGGTACCGCTGTCACCGTCGCCGTCCGGAACGGCGTCGCCCACGTCCGTGCCCGCCCCCTCGTGGACCGGTGTCTCGACCGTCGCTCGGCCGCCGACGCCGTTCAGGAAGAGCCGGACGAACGGCAGCCCGAAGCCGCTTCCCGGGTCGTCGTACTCGGGAAACGACCCCTCCTCCAGCAGGCGTCGCTGGGCGTCGGACAGGCCCGGGCCGCCGTCGACCACCCGGACCGTCGCCGTCCGCTCGTCCGTCGTGGCCTCGACCCGGACGCGTGATGCCGCGTCGGCGGCGTGTTCGACCGCGTTGTCGAGGAGGTGCTCGACGGCCAGGTGGAGACGGCCGTTGCCCCGCACCTCGACTGCCGGGAGGCCGCCGACGGCGATGTCCGCGTCCGACCGGCGCTCCCGAACGGCCGCGACCGCCCGCCGGACGTGGTCGTCGAGGGCCACGCCTCGCGGCTCGTCCGTGGTCGCGATGCTGCCGACCTCGTCGACGACCTCGCTGATCCGGTCGGTCCGGCGGCGGATGACCTCGTCCCGGTCGCTCCCGTCGCCCAGCTCCGCGTACCCCCGGATGACGGTCACGTCGTTGAGCACCTCGTGCCGGAGCAGCCGGTTGAGAACGGTCAGCCGGTCGGTCCGGGACGCCAGTGCGGCCCGACTCCGTTGCGAGGCGGCCGACCGCTCGCCGGTGATCGTCCCGCCGATCGCGCCGGCGAGCAGGACGTTCGCGACCAGCCGCGACCCGACCGTCCCGACGGCCGGTCCGCCGGTCGCGGCCCCCGTCGCGACGATGGCGATACCGACGCCCCCGCACCCCGCCACACACCACCGGGCGACGGTCGTCACCTCGGCGGCGGGACGGTCGCTCGCCGCCAGTCCGATCCCGTAGACCGTCAGTCCGAGGCCGACGGCGAGCGGCAGGGCGTCCCCCAGGAGGAACGCGGCGAGGTCGCTGCCGGCCCGCACCGACACGAGTACCGGATACCGGGTCAGCAGGAAGCCGACGGCGGCTACGGCGAGGCCGCCGCCGATCCGGCGCATTCCGTCGTCGGCCGGCGACACGGTCGTCATCGGCACGACGTACCGCACCGCATCGATTAGCCGTACCGTGGCCGTGCGTGGCGCGAACACGACCGCCGCGTGATGGCGCCTCCGCGCGGCGCGTCGGCGTCCGGTTTAAGCCACCCGCCCGCGGAGTGGGCGTATGTCCGCGAATCGGAAGGGGGACCGCCGGGAGCGCGAACTGGTCAACGAGCTCGACGCGGCGGGCTTCGCGGTGATGCGCGCCCCCGCGAGCGGGAGCGCCACCGACCGCGACCTCCCCGACGTCCTCGCCGGGGACGGGGAGACGTTCTACGCCATCGAGGCGAAGTCGTCGTCGGGCGCCCCCATCTATCTCGACGGCGAGGAGGTGGAGTCGCTCGTCTACTTCGCGCGCAACTTCGGCGCGAAGGCCCGCATCGGCGTCCGGTTCGACCGCGAGGACTGGTACTTCTTCCACCCCGGCGACCTCCACACGACCGACGGCGGCAACTACCGGGTCAAACGCGAGACGGCGCTCGCCGACGGAACCGACCTCGACGAACTGGTCGGGCACTCCGAGCAGGCGCGACTCGGCGAGCGGGGTGGGGAGGGTAACGCGGCGGCGGACGGAACTGAGGGCGCGTAGCCCCCGTCCGGCGGCGCGTAGGATACGTGACGGAGCGGCCGGGCAACTGGCGGAAGTGCGTGCGCTCCGGCCTCAGTCGCCGTCGCCAGCGCCGTCGTCGGGGACGGGGACGTCCAGCCGCGACGCCACCCCGGAATCGACCGGGGCGAGCCGCGACGCGGGGAAGGCGTACCGCTGGGGGTCGCCGTCGTCGTCGCGCCCGGCGGTCAGGTAGACCGCCAGCACGACGGGTTCGTGGGCGCCGTAGGCGGCGTTCGTCGGGTAGTCCGCGACGAGTCGCCCCTCCTCCGTGCGGTGCTCGTCCGCGCGCTCGCTCGTGGCCCCCCGCACGACGAGCAGGCCCCCCGTCTCGCGGTCCCGGACCACGTCGCCGGGGGCGTGCTCGTGGCGGTCACAGAGGTGCGGGCCGTCGGCGGTCATCGGGACGAAGAGAGCCGCGCCGCAGACGGCACAGGCGCTCCGCCGCTCGTCCGGCGCCGGAACTCCCCCGCCGGTCACCGCCATGGCGACCCGGCGGAGGTGCTTGCAGCGGGCGCCGCGGATGGCGTGGTCGGGACAGGTGCAGGTCCCCTCGGCGAGGTCGACGACGTAGGTGCCGCCTTCGGTCTCGACGACGTACCGGCCGTCGCGGAGCGGTCGGACGGTCATCGGTTCGGTCCGGGCCCGTTCGGCCCGGGAGTCGTCGGCGGGGCGGGGGGCGCTATCGCTGTCGGTCGGGCGACCCTTCCGGTCGAGTGGCCGGGGGTCGCCGGCCTCGGTCGGTGCTGACGCGGGCGTGTTACGGGTGTGCGTCATCGGAAACTGGAGCGAAACGCTCCTCGGCTCACGTAGGGGGCGAACGACCCTAAATCCTCGTTTTCGGGCGACAGACCGCCGTCTCGGGGGCGCGTCCCCCGGGTATCGAAGGGGTTTTGACACCGCCGACGGAACGGCGCCCCATGGATCTCGAAGAGGGGATGGTTCGCAAGATCACCGTCGCGACCGCCACGGTCGTCGGCTTCCTGGTACTCATCGTTCTCGTCGGGGTGACCTCCAACGGGGCCGAGGGGCTCGACCGCACGGGCGCCCTCGCCCTGGTCGGGAGCATCATCCTGTTCATCGTCGCGATGGCCGTCGTCGGCTTCTATCTCGAGGAGTGACGGCCGCCGCTCACGTCCCGGCGTCCGATCCGTCCCCCGTCCCGGCGTCCGGCTCGGCAGCGTCGCCATCCCGCGTTACGGGTGCGGACGCCGGTTCCTCGCCCCCACCGGGGTCGTCCGGGTCGTCGGCTCCGTCGCCCGCCCCGTTTCCGTTCCCTGCGTCCGCCCCTGCCCCGTCGGCGTCCCGCACCGCCCCCTCGTAGTACGCGAGCGGGTGGGCGATCGTCTCGCAGCGGTCGTCGCGGTTCACGCAATCGCCCTGTGCCTGCATCGTGGCACACGAGGGCGGCGGGTACTGCGCCCGGCCGTCGTCGGCCAGCACCGTCGCCGGGAACTCGACCGTCTCCGGGTCGATCCCGGTGATCGCGGCCATCCGCTCGCGGTCACAGCCGAGTTCCGCGAGGAAGGCGAGCAGGGCAGTCAGCGAGCGCGGCGGCAGGTCCTCCCCGTCCCGTGCCCGGGACACCAGCGCCCGGATGCAGGGCGGAAACGCGTCCGGGCGGACCGCGGCGACGGCGACCCGCGGGATCCGGTTCGCGAGCAGGCGACGCAGCCCGGCGACCTCCTCGGCGAGGGCGTCGGCGAGGGCGTCGCCCGCCTCGCCGCCGACCGGGAACGGGAGCCCCTCGGCCACCCGGTCGCGGACGGCGGTCTCGAGCAGGTGGTAGCACTCCTCCCGCTCGACCGGCACCCGGCCGTCCGCGAGTTCCCGGTTGACGAGCCGCCAGTCCTCCCCCCATTCGGGGTCCGACAGCCGGAGGTAGGGCGCGACGCCGAGGCGGAACCGGTCGCGGTCGATCCGGTCGACCGCGCCCGCGAGGTCGAACTCGGCGAGCAGGTCATCGAGGTCGATCCGGCCGTCGCGGCGCCCGTGGCCGTCGTCCTCCACGTCGGCGACGAGCCGCTCCCGCGCTGTCCGCGCCTCCGCGGCCGCGTACTTCTCGACGGCGGCCGGGGCGTCGAGGAGCGAGACGAGCACCCGCGCGACGGGATAGGAGAGTAGTTCGTCACGGGGCCGCCACCGCTCGGGTTCCGTGGCGGCGACCGTGCCCGAGAGCAGGGCGCGTTCGACCCGCTCGACGCCCCGCTCGACCGCCGGCGCGTCGGCGGCCGCGAGTTCCGCCGGCGCGACGTTCAGCCGCTCGACGGTCCGCCGGGCGGTCGACAGGAAGGGGTACCGGGCGTCACGCGGGTCGACTGCCATCGATCCGGGTTCGGCCCCGGGGGCTAAAGGCGCGGCGGTCGGACCGCCGGAGCTAAGAGGTGTCGGTCCCACCCGTCGCCGGTGCCGCGCTTCGAGTATCCCTGCCCGGACTGCCGGACGACGAACAGCCTCCACGAGACGGGCTGTGACTTCGAGGGCGTCGAGTGGGCCCGCATCGAGGACGCGTACCTCGACGTCGTCGCGCCCCTCGCGACCGGTGTGCGCTCCGAGGACGACCTCCGCGAGCGGTGGGCCGCGGCGGCCACGGCGGATGCGGCGGCCACGGGGGGCGGAACGGCGGGCGCGCCGCCCGACCGGACGGTCGAGGGCGACCCTCCGGCCGCAGTCGGCCGTTCCCGCGGTCCCGGCCGACGGGACGATGCGGACGGCCCAGGTGCTGGCCCCGGTGCCCGCGCCGGTGCCGCCGACGTCGACCCGGTCGCCCTCCGGGGGGCGGCGCTCGCGCGCCTGAAGCGCGAGGGCCGCGTCGACGAGCACGACGGCCGCCTGCGCCTGCTGACGGCCGAGGAGTTCCGCGAGGAGGTCGCGGAACCGACCCACGAGCCGCTGGCGACGCTCCACCGCCACGGCTCGGTCCCCGGCTGTCACGACAACGCCGTCTTCGCCATGATCGCGTGGTACGAGATGGTCGGGCTCTCGTGGACCGAGACCCGCGAGCGGGTCGTCGAGTGGTTGGAGGAGAGCGGCGCGTGGGACCGCGGCGGCTTCGAGGAGTCCACGCCCGCCGAACTCGTCGACAAGAAGCGCCACGTCTACGAGGCGGGCTACGGCTGGAAGGAGAAGGCACAGGCGGCAAAGCGCGTGATCGAGCGGCGATCGTAGGGCCCCCCGCCCGTCATCCGGGGCCCGCGGGGATCACCGGCTCCCCCCTCCGAGATCCGCCGACGCTCCCCCGAACGGCGGCCACGATTCCCGTCGCGAGCACGAGGAGCGCCCCGGTCCCGGCGACCACGGTGACGGGACCGCCGGCCTCGGCCCCCACGTCACCAGGACCGGAGCGCCGCCGACGCTCGCCTGCCGGCCGGCGAGAGGGTGCCGTAGTGTCGGCCCCGGGCATCCGGCGGACCCCCGTCCGCGTCGACGCGCTCGACCGAGTGGTGGTGTTCGGGCTGGCCGGCGGGGGGAACCGGGGACAGCGGGGTGCCGACAGGCAGCGCGACAACGCGGAGGGCGGCGAGGGCGGGGACGCGGCGGTCCGTGCCGGGCAGGCGTCGCTCCGGGGGAAGTGTCTTCAGCCGCCGATCGCGGGGCGGTCGAGGCTCGGCGGTCGGGTCGCGGGACGGGAGCGGCTCCGGTCGCCGTCGGCGGCCCGGTCGCTCACTCGCTCTGGATGCGCGGCGCCAGCATGTAGGTGACCGTTCCCATGCCCTCGGCGAACGCGTAGTGGAGTTTGACGGGGAACTCCTCGCCGAGTTCGATGGTGACCTCGGCGTCGCTCGGAATGGCCTTGTTCATGTCCTTCAGGTAGTCGAGCGAGAACAGCGAGTCCGCCGGCCCGCCGGCGGTGAGGTCGATGTAGTCCTCGGGCCCGAGTTCGAGGTTCACGTCGTCGGTGTCGCCCTCGGCCTCGACGAAGAACGACTCGCTCTCCTCGTCGACCCGGAGGCGGATGTGGTCCGAAACCATGTCGGCGGCGGTGATGCCCCGGTCGAGCTGGGCGCCCTCTAGGACGATGGTCGCCGAGAGGTCGAGGTCCGGGATGTCCGGCTCCTGGCGGATGGAGTCGGGGTCGATCAGTGCGAGCGTGTACGAGAGTCCGTCGATGCGGATGTGCAGTTTCCGGGTCTCCTCGTCGAGTTCGAGGTGGACGAGGTCGCCCGCGTTTGCCATTCCGGCGATGTCTTCCAGTCGATTCAGGTTCACCCCGATGACGCCCTCGTCGGCCTGGTAGGACTCGAAGGCCGCGGCGTCGAGCGAGAGGTCGACCATCCCGACGTTCGCCGGATCGACCGCCCGGATGCCGATCCCGTCCTCGTTCAGGCGGATCTTGCACTCGTCGACCAGGACCCCGACCGAGTCGAGGGCGTCCCGGAGCGTCGCCGCGTCCACGATGGCCTCGAACATACGGAATCTCCTACGACCGGCCGTATAAAAAGCCCCCCGGTTCTCGGGGGATCGGGGGCCGACGCGGCGGCCGCGCGCCGGTGTCATCGCGCCGCCGTGCGCCGTCCGGCCGCCGTGCCGGCCGCGGGCCCGTCCGCCGAGCGACACCCGTTTAGGCCTCGGACGGCTATCCGGCGTATGGCGCGTCAGGACCGCTACTACAACCAGGCCAAACAGGAGGGCTACCGGAGCCGGTCGGCGTACAAGCTCCGGCAGCTCGACGAGGCGGCCGGCCTCCTCCCGCCCGGCGGCACGGTCGTCGACCTCGGGGCGGCGCCGGGCGGGTGGCTTCAGGTGGCGGCCGAGCGGGTCGGCTCCGACGGCCGGGTGGTCGGCGTCGACCGGCAACGGATCCGATCGCTCGACGATCCGGCCGCCGCCGTCGAGACGATTCGGGGCGACATCACCGGCGAGGAGACGCGGGAGCGGATACGGACGGCCGTCGGCGAGGAGGGCGCCGACGCCGTCCTCTCGGACATGGCACCGGACATGACCGGCGAGTACGAGGTCGACCACGCCCGGTCGGTCCACCTCGCCCGCCTGGCGCTCGAGACGGCGCTCGCGGTTCTCGCCCCCGGCGGCGGTTTCGCGGCGAAGGTCTTCGACGGCCGGGACCTCGACGACCTGCGCGAGGACGTCGACGCCGAGTTCGAGTACGTCCGCACGGTCCGTCCGGACGCCTCCCGTGACACCTCCTCGGAACTGTACCTCGTCGGGAAGGGGTACCTGACTTCCCCCGTCCGCACCGGGGACGAACTCACGGTCGACGTCGTCGACACCGGGAGCGAGGGCGACGGCGTCGCGAAGGTCGACGGCTACACCCTCTTCGTCCCGGGGGCCGATCCCGGCGAGACGGTGCCGGTTCGCGTGACGGAAGTGAAGCCGCGCTTCGGGTTCGCGGAGCGGCAGTAGCGAGGGTCGGGCGGCGTTTCCGCCCCCGCCCGCTGCGGTCGCGGTCCGCGACGGGCCGCGGCTATGCCCGCCCGTTGAGCGGGCAGATGAAGTAGTTCGGCGGCCCGAACCCGGGTCGGCCGAGCGTCACGTCGATGTAGTCCTTCCCGAGGACCTCGGCGTCGTTCGTCAGCGGGGCGTCTTCGTTGAACGCCCCGACGTCGGTCACCTCCGCCGAGAAGTGGGTCCACTTCCCGCCGTTCCAGTCCCGGTCGCCCGGCGCGGACTCGGAGACGAACGGCGACTCCTGCACCTCGCTGCTCACATCATCCCTGGCCGCGATGGGCTTCTCGCCGTCGTGCAGGAAGTATATCCTGTCCTCGGGATCGGGCCGCTCGTCGAGCACCGTCACGACGTTCGTCCGCCAGAGGACGTCGTTGGCGTACACCCGCCCGAACTGCTTGCCGTCGCCCTTCTCATCGCCCTTGCCCGGATTGGCCGCCGCCGTGCCGACCGCGCCGAGGCCGAGACCCGTCGCGCCGAGGGCCGCCCCGGCGCGGAGGACCCGTCGGCGGGTCGCGCTTGGTAGGTCTTTCATTGGTCTGTTGGAGGTCGAGGCCTCCGATTCCACCGGAGGAGGGCCGGTACAAGGGGATTTTTCGAAGTTCCCCCCGACTCCCTGCGAACTGCCTCTAGATTTCCCCAACTTCCCTAGTCCGCCGGCGCGGCGCGGGCCGTCCCCCGGCCGCGGAGGATCGCGACGACGGCGTAGACGAAGGGGGTGTCGAGAAGCGCGATCAGGAGTTTCAGGAGGTACTGCCCGACCAGCAGTTGGACGAGCACCGGCCGCGGGACCGCCTGGCCGACCCCGAGCAGAATCGGGGCGCCGTAGAACGCGACGGTGACGAAGATGGCGGTGTCGATGGCCTGGCTGGTCGCGGTCGAGACGACGTTGCGCAGCCAGAGGAACGAGCCGTCTGTCAGTTCGGCCAGGCGGTGGAAGACGATGACGTCCCAGTTCTGGCTGACGAGGTAGGCGAGCAGGCTGCCCGCGACGATGTTCGTCCCGGCCCCGAGCACCGTCCGGAACTGCCCGGCCAACTCGGGGTTCGCCGCCGGCGCGAGGATGGTGCTCCAGACCAGCGCCAGCAGGACGAAGTTCATCGCGAAGGCGACGTTGACGAGCACCTGGGCCGCCCGCTTGCCGTACAGTTCCGCGTAGCAGTCCGACGCGAAGAAGGTGAGTGCGTAGGCCAGCGCCGCGCCCGGCAACAGCACCGTGTCCCCGACCACCGGGGGCGCGTACGATCCCGGCACCGGCAGGGCGAGCACCTTCGCGGCGGTCAGTTGGGCGGTCACCAGCACGGTCACGAAGAGGGCCGCGAGCGCCATCCGCCCCGCGTCCTCGCCCTCGGCGATGGTACCGCTCACGCCCGGTCGCCCCCGTCCCCGTCCAGCCGGTCGTGCCTGGCGTCGATCTCGTCGAGGGTGTCGAGCGTCTTCCGGATGCAGGCCCGCACCGCCTCGCTCCGGTTGACGAACTTCGCGTCGCCGCCGACGTGTTCGTCGAGGTCCGCGAGCAGTTCGTCCGGCACCTCGACGCTTATCTTGGCCACGCGCGCTCACCCCGTTCGAGTCCCGCGACCGGCGGTCCCTGCGACGTCACGCCCGGTTCGGCGTCGGTCATGGTATTCTCATGCGAGTACTGTGCGAGCATCAGTAAAAGGTCCTCCGGCCGCCGGACGCGCCGAACGTCACGCGGCCGCCCCGACGGTCACCGGACGACGCCGACGCCAGTGATCTCGAAGCGCGCGCCGCCCGCGGCGCTCTCGGCCAGTTCGATCTCCCATCCGTGCGCCTCGACGACTCCGGCCACGATGGCGAGGCCGAACCCGGTTCCGCCCTCGCGGGTCGTGTACCCCGGCTCGAACACCTCGGCGCGCCGGTCGTCGGCGATGCCGGGGCCGTCGTCCGCGACGTAGAAGCCGCCGTCGAGGTCGCCGACCGTGATCGTCACGTCGTCGCCGCCGTGCCTGACGGCGTTTCGCACGAGGTTCTCGAAGAGCTGGTTGAGCCGGCTCCTGTCGGCCCGGATCGTGCGGTCGGTCCGGACGGCGAGCGTCGCGGCGCTCGTCTCGACGTGCTGCCAGCAGTCCTCCGCGGTGGCCGCCAGGTCGACCGCCGCGAGTTCGGTGACCCGTTCGCCCTCGCGGGCGAGCGTCAGCAGGTCGTCGACCAGCGCCCGACTCCGGGCCACCGCGTCCGCCGCGGCGCCGAGGTGATCGCTCTCGCACTCCTCCCGGGCCAGTTCGAGCCGGCCCTCGGCCACGCTCAGCGGGCTCCGCAGATCGTGACTGACGATGCCGACGAACTCCTCCAGCCGCTCGTTCTGCCGCCGGAGCGCGCCGGTTCGTTCGACGAGGTCGAGCGCGGTCGCGGCGTGATCGACGAGCACCTCCGCGAGGTCGACGTCCGGCCCGTCGAAGGAGCCGACCCGGTCGTCGGCGATGGTGAGCACGCCGCAGTCACCGACCGGGAGGTACATCGCGGCGCGGACCGCCCCGCGGTCGACGTCGTCGTCGAGGGTCGTGACGTCCTCGTAGACCACGGTCTCTCCCGCCGCGAACGCGCGCCCGGCGGTCGGCTCCCCCACCTCGTAGGTCGGTCGCTGTCCCCCGAGCGTCGCCATCTCGTCGCTCACCGCCACCGGCACGAGTCGGTCGTCGCCGTCGAGGAGCCGGAAGACGCTACACGGCAACCCGAGGACGTCCCGGGCGGCCTCCGTGGTGATCTCGACCACCTCGCGCTCGGCCTCCGCGGCCATCAGCCGCTGCGTCGCGTCGTGGAGCCCCTCGATCCGGCGCTCGTACTCCGTCCGCTCGGTGATGTCGGTGATGAACCCCTCCAGCGCCTCCGGGTCGCCGTTCTCGCCGTCCACCCCGCTCCCCTGCTCCCACACCCACTTCGTGATCCCGTCGGCGGTGACGATCCGGTAGGTGACCTCGAAGGAGTTGTCCGTCGCGAGCGCGTCCTGCACGATCCGCCACACCGCCTCCCGGTCGTCGGAGTGGATGACCTCCTCGCCCCACGTCACGTCCGCCTCCAGCGCCGCCGCGGTGTAGCCGGTGAGGGTCTCCGCGTCGCCCTCGACGCTCTCCATCGGCCACCCCCGCTCGTTCCGGCACCGGTAGACCATGCCCGGCAGGTTGCTGATGAGCGTTTCCAGCCGTCGCGTCCGCTCCCGTAGCGCCCGCCGCGAGCGCCGCGCCTCGACGGCGTTCCCGATCCGGTTCGCGAGCAGCGCGTACCGCTCCGTCCCGCTCCCCTTCCGGAGGTAGTCGGTCACGCCCGCCGACACCGCCTCGCTCGCGATTCCCTCGCTCCCCTTCCCGGTAAAGAGGATGAAGGGCAGATCCGGGTAGTCCTCGCGGACGGCCTTCAGGAACTCGATGCCGTTCCGGCCCGGCATATCGTAGTCCGACACCACGCAGTCGACGTCGCCCCCGTCGAGGCGGGCCAGCCCGTCGTCGGCGTCGGTCGCGGTCTCGACCGCGAACGCCCCGTTCTCCCGTTCGAGGAACGTCGCGGTCAGGTCCGCGAACTCCGGATCGTCGTCCACGTGGAGGACCCGGATCAGCGCACCCATGCGCCGCGTCCAACGGCCCCCCGGGTCAAAACGATTATGTCAACTGGTGTCGCGGACTCCCCGCCGCCCAGGCCGTGAAGCAACCGAAGGTTCGCTGTCCCGGGCCGCCTACCCCGGATCGCTCGCCCGCGGCGGCGCGAGGTCGCGCCGCCCGCCGAGCGTGACGAGGAAGAGGACCCCGAGACCGAGGCCGTAGGCGGCCATCAGCGGGACCGTCACGAGCAGCATCGTGATCGCGTCGGCGGGGGTGAAGACCGCGGCGAACGCCATGATCGCCACGGTGACCTCCCGCCAGCGGTCCCGCATCGCTCGGTAGGGGATGCCGGCGGTGTTCAACAGCACCATGAACACGGGGATGTCGAGCAGGATGCCGATGCCGGCGGTGGTGAAGAAGATGAGCCAGAAGAAGTCGCTGATGCGGTAGGCGATGACCATGTCGGCGCGGATGGCGTCGGCGACGAGGAAGGAGATGATCCCGGGGGCGACGTAGAGGTAGCCGACGGCGAAGCCGCCGACGAGGCCGGCCAGGAGCGTCCCGGTCCAGATGAAGACCGTCCGGCGGTGGCGGCGGACGAGTCCCCGCTCGCGGAGCGCCGGCCAGGCGTAGTAGGCCACCAGCGGCAGGGTGGCGGCGACCGCCACGAGCGTCGAGAACTTCACCTCGAAGATCAGCGCCTCCATCGGATGGAGGGCGACCACCCGGATGGTGTCGGGCGCGACGACGTCGGGGAGGCGCGAGAGGAAGTGGTCGAACACCGCCCCGATCCCCCCCGTATAGAGCCAGCCGAACGTCCCCGCCAGCACCACGGCGAAGACGGCGGCGATGCGGAACGACTTCGAGGTGAGGCTGTCGACCACGAACGAGACGTCGTCGATGTACCCGCCGATTTCGTCCTCGTCCGCCTCGCCCTCGGTCAGTTCGTCGGCGAAGGTGCCCGCCGCGCGCTCGGTGCGGTCACGGACGTCCGTCCCGCCGGCATCCGTCCCGGCCCCCTCCTCCAGTTCCGCCTGGACCTCGTCGAACCGGTCGAGGACGGCCCGGGCCTTCTCCTCCTCGTCCGCCTCCAGGGCCTGCCCCGCGATCCTGGTCGCCTCGTCCTCGGAGATGTCGGCGAACGCTTCGGGCGGCGCCGCGCGGACCCCCTCGGCGTCGAGTGCCGTCAGGTCGATGTCGCCGGGGGCCCCCGCCCCCGCCGCTTCCGCTTCCGCCTCCGCCTTCGCCTTCGCCCCTTCGACGGCCGCTTCGAGTTCGGCGTAGACGTGGTAGGCGACCGCGGCGATCAGGCCGACGACCGCGCCGCCGACGCCGTAGACGGCGGCGGCGACCTCGGGCGAGACGCCGAGGGTCGTCCCCGCGGGCAGGACGCGGTACTGCGAGCCGACCCACGCGAGCAGGTCGTTGACCCGGGCGACCCCGCCGCGGGTGTAGAACCAGTAGATCGCGACGAACCCGACGAGGCCGGCGCCGGCGACCGTGTTCCAGTGGCGGCGCACGACGGCCCGCGCGTCGATCCGCCCGGAGCCCCGCTTGGCGGTCACCACCACCTTCGCCAGGTAGAGGCTGGCGCCGTACAGCAGCAGCATCGGCGTCGCCCACATCACCTGCGTGAACGGGTCGGGCGGGGTGAACAGGGCGCCGAAGGCGAACATCCCGACGACCGCGTAGCGCCACTTGTCGCGGAAGGTTTCGTACTGGACGATCTCCGCGTACGAGAGTCCCGTGATGGCCAGCGGGAGCTGGGCCGCCAGCCCGAACGAGAGGGTGAGCAGGAAGATGAACTCCGCCCAGAGCACGATGGAGTAGGTCGGCGTGAACCCGACGGAGAGGGCGTTTCCGGCCAGGAACGAAAACATGAACGGGAAGAAGAACCCGTAGCCGTAGGCCAGCCCCCCGAGAAAGAGAGCGAGCGAGAGGCCGACGATCGGCAGGGCCTTCCAGAGCGGGAGCGGGGTCGACGGCCAGAGGCCGCGCTCCACCAGGGCGTCCTTCGAGTAGTAGAGGAAGGGTGGAATCGCCATCAGCACCCCGACGACCATCCCGATTTTCGCCTGCAGGAGGATGACGTCGAACGGGGTCTGGGCGATGATCTCGTAGCTCTGCTGTGTGGCCTCGTTCATCCGGGCCTCGGTGACGGCCTTCAGGAAGTCCCAGACGTAGAGCCGGAGCGCGTAGAACGACCCGATGAATCCGACGAGGAAGACGAGGAACACCCGCCGGAGGTCCGACTGGGCGGCCCGGAGCATGTCGCCGGCCGTCGCCCGCCCCTCGTCGATGGCGCGACGGGTGTCCTCGTCGAGCGAACTCGCCATGCCCGACCGACGGTGCTCGTAGCTATCAATCTTTTCGACCCGCGGCGTCCCTCGGCCCGGTCGGTCCGCGGCGTCCCTCGGCCCGGTCAGTCGCCGTCGCGCGCGCCCGGTCGCGCCCACCGCCACCACCGGAGCGCCGGCACCGACACCGGCGCGAGGGCGAGTCGGCCCCCGCGCCAGCGGACGTACGCCGCGATGGCGACGCTCCCGACGACCATCGCGCCGGCACCCGTCAGTCCGGCCTCGGGGCCGAACGCGCCGCCGGTCGCGATCCGGGGGCCGGACCGGACGGTCACGAGCGCCGAGACGCCGAGATCCATACCGCTGACCGGGTAGCCGTAGACCGCCCCCTGGAAGAGGTTCCAGGTCGTGTGCAGACCGATCGGAATGGCGAGGTCGCCGGTGAGGACGTACCCGAGCGCGAGCATCACGCCGCCCGCCCCCACGGCGACCGTCGAGACGGCCGTGGCGTTCGGATTGCCGGCGTGGAGCGCGCCGAACAGCGCCGACGAGGCGAGGGTCGCGAGCACGACCGCCGCCCGGTTCCCGAGCGCCCCCAGCCCCTCGGCGAGGTTGGTCAGGACGTACCCCCGGAGGAGGAGCTCCTCCGCCACCCCGACGGCGACGAAGAGGGCCGCGGCCGCGGCGAACGCGGCCGGGAAGGCGAGCGGGCCCGCCGCCCGGACCGTCCCGCGGACGGCGACCCACCCGGCGGCGTACTCGACCGCGAAGACGAGCGACAGCAGCGCGGCGCCGAGGCAGAGGCCGAACCCGCAGTCGAGCCACCAGTCGCGGTCGAGCGCGAGGCCGTAGTCGCGGAGTCGGCGCCGGTCCAGCGCGACCCCGGCGCCCGCGACGAGCGCGAGGAGGAGGCCGGCTCCGGCGACCGCGCCGACCGCCTGCCGGACCCCGGGCGATCCGACGACGGCCGACGGCACTGCCCCGAGCAGGCGGTCGCGGACCGCCGGCGGGAGCCGACGGAGGGCGAATCCGACCCCGGCGCCCGCGAGGCCGAGCGCGGCGGCGAACAGAGCGAGTCGGACCGGCGCCCGGGGCCGGCGCTCGGCGGCGTTCCAGACGGGCCACGCGAGGCGGCGGATCACCCCGGTCATCCCGGAGCCGACTGGAGGAGGAACCACAGCGACACGAGGGCGGCCCCCAGGATGATGCTGACGACGACGTGGACGAACGTCACGTAGAGGCTCAGACGGCGGCCCGCGCCGTAGAGGCGGTCGACGAGCAGGCCGTCGAGGGCGAGGGCACACGCGACCGCGAGCCAGGAGGGGAGGTCGAGGGCGGTGAAACTGACCGCGACGGCGGCCGGCGGCGGGCCGACGCCGAGGGCGTTCCGGACGGGCACGTCGCCGAGGACGTTCCGGGCCGCGATGTGCGCGGTGAGCGAGAGGAAGAGCGCGAGCGACGCGAACGTGCCCGCGACCGCGAGGGCGTTCCCCCCGCCCGTGCCGGCCTGGAGCGCCGGCGGGACGACCGTGGGCGTCGGCGCCGACACCGGCACCGGGCCCGGGTCCGGGATCGGCGCTGGCACCGGGCCCATCTACTCGAGCAGGCCGAGGTCGGTCAGCCGCGAGACGATGACGTCGACCGCCTCCTCGGCGTCCGACGGCTCCTTCCCGCCGGTGATGACGAGCTTCCCGGACCCGAACAGGAGCGCGACCACGTCGGGTTCGTCGAGCCGGTAGACCAGGCCGGGGAACTGCTCGGGCTCGTACTCGATGTTCTCCAGTCCCAGGCCGATGGCGATGGCGTTCAGGTTGAGCGTCCGCCCGAGGTCGGCGGAGGTGACGATGTTCTGGACGACGATTTCGGGCTCCTCCTCGACGCGGATGTTCAGGTCGCGGAGCTTGTCGAAGACGAGTCGGAGGCTCTCGTGGACGTCGTCGGTCGACTTCGCGCCGGTGCAGACGATTTTGCCGGAGCGGAAGATGAGCGCGGCCGACTTGGGGTCCTGCGTGCGATAGACCAGGCCGGGGAACTGCTCGGGGTCGTAGTCCGCCCCCTCCAGGTCCATCGCGACGCTCTGGAGGTCGAGTTCCTGTCCGATGCCCGTCGAGGCGACGACGTTCTCGATGTTTATCGTTTCCTTCGGATTCGTCATCCCTGGCTTAAGTACCGCACTTAAGCTTTAAAAAGGTTGGTGGGGCGAGCTGACAGGTCCATCCGCCGACGACACCCCTATGTGTTCCGATTTACTGGGTGAGGGCGTGTACGGCCTGGAGTTCGGCGGCGAGGACGACGCGTTCGCGGCCCTGGAGGCCGGGAGCGTCGCGGCCGACGTGACCGTCGTCGCGCCGGGTCTGGCGACGGCGTCCGGCCTCCGGGTCGCGCGGGTGCGGGACCTCGCGTACACCCGGGTCGCGGTCGAACTCCTCGGCCGGACGGCGGCCGACGTCGACGCGGCGCGGGCGCTGGTCGCGGCGGCGCCGCTCGACCGCTCCGGGACCGTCGCGGTGCGGGCCCGGGACGTCCGGGGGACTGCGGGCGTCTCGACCGCCGCCGCCGAGCGGGAACTGGGCGACGTCCTCGTCGACCGGGGCTTCGCGGTGGACCTCGACGACCCCCACCACGTCCTCCGGGCGTCGTTCGGCGGTGACGCCTGCCTCGTCGGCTGGCAGGTCGCCGAGAGCGTCCGCGACTACGGGACCCGGGCACCGACGGACCGCCCGTTCTTCCAGCCCGGGTCGATGGCCCCGCTCGACGCCCGGGCGCTGGTCAACGTGGCCGGCGCCGCGCCCGACCGCCGGCTGCTCGACCCAATGTGCGGGACCGGGGGCCTGCTCGTCGAGGGAGGGCTGGTCGGCGCCCGCGTCCTCGGGGCGGATGTCCAGCGGAAGATGGTGCGGGGCGCCCGGGAGAACCTCCGTGCGTACGTGGGGGACGGGGCGGACGTCGAACTCCTGCGGGCCGACGCCACCTCGCTGCCGCTCCGCGACGACGCCGTCGACGCGGTGGTCTTCGACGCTCCCTACGGCCGACAGTCCAAGGTCGTCGGGGGCGAGGGCCTGGTCGCGGGAGCGCTCGCGGAGGCCTACCGGGTCGCGCCCCGGGCCGTCGTGGTCGGCGACCGGCCGCTCCGGGACGCCGCGACCGCCGCCGGGTGGACCGTCGAGACGGTCCACGAGCGGCGGGTCCACCGGTCGCTGACGCGGCACGTTCACGTCCTGACGGCGGAGTGACGGGGATGACGCGCACCGGCGAACCTCCGGCACTCGTCGCCCTCACCCGTCGGTTCGCTCGGCGATCACCGTCTCGCCGGCCCGGACGCGCTCGCCGGTCGAGACCCCCACGTCGTCGGGGGCCACGTCGGGGGGCAGGAGGACGTCGACCCGCGAGCCGAAGGCGATGTGACCGACCCGGTCGCCGCGGTCGACCCGGTCGTCCGCCGCGACGTACGGGGTGATCCGGCGGGCGACCGCCCCGGCCACGAGCGCGAGGTCGTACCCGTCGCAGGCGACGCCGACCCGTTCGTTGCGCTCGGAGGCCTTCGAGAACGCCGGGAGGTGGCCCCCGGGCCGGTGGTCGACCGACTCGATGGCGCCGGCGAGGGGCGCGCGGACGACGTGGACGTCGGTGACGTTCAGGAACACGACCACCCGGACCCGGTCGCCCTCCTCGCGGACGGCCCGGACGCGGCCGTCGGCGGGCGAGACGACCCCCGACGGCGGGGGCGTCCGCTCGGGGTCGCGGTAGAACGCGAGGACGGCGTAGCCGGCGAGAACGAGCGCGAGCGCCAGCGTCGGAACGAGGAGCGCCGGGAGCGCGAGGAGGAAGAGCGAAAGCGCGAGCCGCCATCCACCCGGAGCGACGCGCATGAGTCAGTCGGCCGTCCCCCGCGCCCCGGCGAAACCGGTGGCCGCTCCGTCCCCCTGTCCCCACTGGGCGAGCAGCCGGGTGACGTGAAGCCGGTCGTTCGTGCCCGTCTCGAGGTCGTGGTCGACGGGGCCGGCAAGCCGGTGGAGGCGGGCGACCGCGCGGTCGTCGTAGGTCGTCGTCGCCGACCGGGCGACGCGGAGGAGGTCCCGCAGGAGCGTCGGCCCGTCGTAGCCCTCGTCGAGCAGGTCGTCGACGCCGTCGCGGGCGTCGGCGATGGCGCCGTCCCAGGCGTCCGCGAGCACCGCCCGCAGCTCCTCGTCGTGGCCGACGGTCCCGAGCGCGTCGCAGGCGGCGTCCATCGTGATTTCGCCGTCCTCGACCGCCGTCGTCTGGGCGCCGAGCACCGCCCGGCGCACGTTCCCGTCGGCGTAGCCCGCGACGTACTCCAGCCCGGCCCCGTCGTGCGGAACGCCCTCGCGCTCGACGATCGGTTCGAGGACGCCGACCAGTTCGTCGACCGTCGGGGCGCGGACGGGGACGGGGAAACACCGCGACCGAATCGGGGGGATGAGCTTCGACGGCTGGCGGGTGACGATCACGAACTGCGTGGTGCGGTGGTTGCGCTCGATCACCCGGCGGAGCGCCTGCTGGAAGTCCTCGCGGATCGCCTCGCTGTTGTCGAGGACGAGCGTCTTGTACTGCCCCGACGCGGGCGCGTGGCCGGCGTACTCCTTGAGGACGTGGCCGATCATCGCCCGCTTGGACCACTCGCGCTTGTACTTGTTGCGCTGGTCGCCGCCGCGGCGGTACTGCTTCGAGAACTCGGTCTGGCCCTGCAGGAAGTGCTCGAACCGCGGATCCTCGCGGATTTCCTTCTTCGACCGGTCGAAGAAGTCCGCGACGTTGAGTTCCAACAGGTCGGCCTCGGTGTCGTCGTGGGCCGCACGGCCCATCGCGCGCACCCCGGCCGTCTTGCCGACCCCCGGCGGCCCCTGGACGACGAGGTTCATCGGCTGGTCGACCGCCCGCGCCAGCCGGTCCCTGAACTCCGCCTGGGGCAGGTCGTCGAGGTCCGGGGCGTGGGCCTCGGTCCACAGCGGCGCGTCCATCGGATCGGATTACCCGACCCCGGAGTAAAACCCCTCCGCTCGGCGGTGGGGCGGGCTGTGGCGTCCGACGCGGCGTCGGCGCCCGATGTCCGACCCCCTACCGTAGCCCGACCCCACTCCCTGCTGGACTCCGACCCCACCCCCTGCCGAAACCCGACGGGCCTAAACCCCCACACGCCACAAGAGGGGACACGCCGATGTCGCTCCGCGTGACGTTCCTCGGGACCAGCGCCGCGGTCCCTACGACCGAGCGGGCCCCGAGCGGCATCCACGTCAACCGCGAGGGCGACCAGTTCCTGCTCGACTGCGGGGAGGGGACCCAGCGGCAGATGATGCGGTTCGGGACCGGGTTCTCCCTCTCGCACATCTTCGTCACGCACGTCCACGGCGACCACGTGCTCGGGGTTCCGGGACTGGTCCAGAGCCTCGACTTCAACGACCGCGAGGAGCCGCTCGCGATCCACGGCCCGCCGGGGACGAAGGGCGACCTGGAGGACCTCGTCGGAGCGGTCGGCCACCGCCCCGGATTCCCGGTCCGGGTCCGCGAGGTGGCCCCCGGGGACGTCGCGCTCGACGCCGCCGACTACGAGGTCCGGGCGTTCGACGTCGAGCACCGGACCACGGCGGTCGGGTACGCGCTGGTCGAGGACGACCGCCCGGGGCGGTTCGACCGGGAGAAGGCCGAGGAGGAACTCGGCATCCCGCCGGGGCCGGCCTACGGCCGCCTCCACGCGGGCGAGCCGGTCGAACTCGACGACGGGCGCGTGATCCAACCGGAGCAGGTCGTCGGGCCGCCCCGCCCCGGTCGGCGGGTGGTCTACACCGGCGACACCCGGCCGACCGAGGCGACCGTCACGACGGCCGAGAGAGCGGACCTCCTGATCCACGACGGAACGTTCGCGGAGGACGAGGCCGAACGGGCCCGCTCGACGGGCCACTCGACCGCCCGGGAGGCCGCGGGCGTCGCCACCCGGGCCGACGCCAGGTGGCTGGCGCTGACCCACATCTCCTCGCGGTACGGGGGCAACCCCGCCCCGCTCGCGCGGGAGGCGAGCGAGGGGTTCGACGGCGACGTCTTCGTCGCCGAGGACGGGCAGGTCGTCGACGTGCCCTTCCCCGACACGGACGGTGACGGCGACGACTGACGGTGACGGCGACGACCGGCACGGACGGGAACGGCGACGACCGGCACGGACGGGAACGGCGACGACCGGCACGGACGGGAACGATTGGCGATCCCCGACGCGAACGGGGCTGCGGACGCGGACGGCCGAACTTTTGATCCCCCGGTCCCTCGCCCCCGGCGATGTCCGCGTCCCCCGCCGACCTTCCCGACGGTCCGCGCTTTCACCTGGTCGACGTGTTCGCCGAGCACCCGTACGCCGGCAACCAGCTCGCGGTCGTGGAGTCCCGCGGCCGCCTCTCGGCCGACGAGATGCTGGCGCTCGCCGCGGAGTTCGACTTCTCGGAGACGGCGTTCGTCGAGTCGGTCGAGGTCGGCGAGGTCCGCATCTTCACCCCCGCGGCGGAGATTCCGTTCGACGGCCACCCGACGCTCGGCACCGCCCCCGTCCTGCAGACCTGCGGGGAACCGAGGCAGACGAGGTGCCCCTCGACCTCGACGTCGGTCCGGTGCCCGTGACCGCCCGCGCGGACGGGACGCTGTGGATGACCCAGCGGGAGCCGACGTTCGGCGACGACCTCGACCCGGCGACGATGGCCGACGTCCTCGGCCTGCCGGCCGACGCGGTCGACGGGACGCCGGGGGTCGTCTCGACCGGCCTGCCGACAGCCGTGGTGCCGCTGTCCGGCCGGGACGCCCTGACGGGGATCGACCTCGACCGCGACGCCTACGACGCGTTCGTCGCCGACCGCGAGGCGAAGAACGTGCTGGCGTTCTGTACCGACCCCCGCGACGACGACAACGACCTGGCCGCGCGGGTGTTCGCCCCGTTCTACGGCGTCCCGGAGGACCCCGCGACCGGGTCCTCGAACGGCTGTCTCGCCGCCTCCCTCGCCCGCCGCCGGTGGTTCGACTCGGCGACGGTCGCGGCCCGCGTCGAGCAGGGCCACGAGATGGAGCGGCCGTCGCTGCTCGGCATCGAGGCGGCGGACGGCGGCGACGGCGTGACCGTCCGGGTCGTGGGCCGGGTGGTGCCGGTCGGGCGGGGACGACTGGCCTGAGCGGCCGGTCGTTCCCTGTCATACCCCGCTCTGCCAGCCCCCGTCGTGGGGTATTTGAGCGGTCGTCGCCTAACTGGGGGCGTGACTGCCCGGACGAGCGCGCTCGACTCGCTGGTCTACGGAGTGGACGTCCAGAGCGGGGACGTTCGCGGCGACGCCCCGTCGTTCGCGCTGGTCGCCCTCGACGGCCGCGACGACGAGCCGTCGATCGAGCGCGACGTGGTGACCTTCCGCAAACTCCGCCGCCTGATCGAGCGCGACGAACCGTCGCTCCTCGCGACGGACAACGTCTACGAACTCGCCGAGGACAAGGACGCGCTGGTCCGCTTCCTCCGGTGGCTCCCCCACGAGACGACGCTGGTCCAGGTGACCGGCGACGAGCGTCCCGAATCGCTGTCCCGGGTCGCCTCCCGCCACGGCGTCCCGTACGGCAAGGAGCCGATGGCGGAGGCCGAGGCGGCCGCGCGGCTGGCCGCCGGCAACGTCGGCCAGCAGGTGCGGGCGTTCGCGGACACCACCACGGTCAAGGTGGCGCGGGGGCGCTCGACCGGGAGCGGCGGCTGGAGCCAGGACCGCTACACCCGCCGCATCCACGGCAGCGTCCGGCGCCGCGCCCGGGAGGTCGAGTCGGAACTCGACGACGCGAGCCTCGACTACGAGGCCGACGTCACGGAGAAGTACGGCGGCTACGCCAACGCGACGTTCACGGTCGAGGTCCCCCCGGAGGCGATCCCCGTCTCGGCGGGGCGGAACGGCGACACCCGGGTCGAGATCGAGCAGGAGCGCCGGGACGGCATCGAGTTCGAGCCGCTGGCCCGGCGGCGCGACCCCGTCATCGTCGGTATCGATCCCGGAACGACGACGGCCGTCGCGGTCATCGACCTCGACGGCACGCCCCTCGACGTCCACTCGACGCGGACCGCCGACACCGCCGCGGTCATCGAGTGGCTGGTCGAGCGGGGCCGGCCGCTCCTCGTCGCGGCCGACGTGACGCCGATGCCGGAGACGGTGGAAAAGTTCCGCCGGAGCTTCGACGCCGCCGGCTGGACGCCGACGACCGACCTCCCCGTCGACGAGAAGCTTCACCGCACTCGGGACGCCGCCTACGACAACGACCACGAGCGGGACGCGCTGGCGGCCGCACTCTACGCCTACGACGACCACGAGGACCAGTTCGACCGCGTCAAAGCGAAGGTTCCCCCCGAGTTCGACCTCGGGACGGTCCTCGGCCGGGTCGTCGGGAGCGAGGAGTCCGTCGAGGCCGCCCTCGACGACCTGCGCGACGACGAGGATCCCGAGGCGGAGGAGTCGACCCACGAGCCCCGGGAACTCACCGACGAGGAGCGCGAGATCCGGCGGCTGAAGCGCCGGGTCGATCGGCTGGAATCCCACGTCGACGACCTGGAGTCGACCGTCGAGGAGAAGGACGAGCGGATCGCCGAGTACGAGGAGGAGCTCTCGGCGGCCCGGCGCGAGGAGCGGCGGGAGGCCCGCGAGCGCCGCGAAGTCCGGCGGCTGGAGCGCGAGACCGACCGGCTGGAGCGCGAACGCGACGAGGAGCGCGAGCGGTCCGAGGAGCTAGAGGCAAAAATCGAGCGGCTGAAGGCGCTCTGGAAGCTCGACCACTCGAACTTCAGCGACGTCTCCGAGGGTCGCGACCTCGTGCCCGTGAAGGTGATCGAGCAGTTCACCCGCGACGGCGTGGAACGGGCCGACGAGCAGTACGGCCTGGCCGAGGGCGACGTCGTCTACCTCCGGGACGCGAGCGGCGCCGGCCGCTCGACGGCCGAACTGCTGGCCGAGACCGGCCCCCGGATCGTCCTCCGGGACGGCGGGCTCTCCGAGGTCGCCGACGAGGTCCTGTTCGACCGGGGGGTGCCCGTCGCGCCGGCCGACGACGTGACGATCCAGGAGGTCGACGAACTGGCGGTCGCCAGGGAGAGCGAGGTCGAGGCCGCGATCGAGGAGTGGCGCGGACGCGCCCGCGAGCGTCGTCGCCGGCGGACGGCGGAGATGGTCGACGAGATCATCAGCGACCACCGGGCCGACGGCCGCGGCGACTGACGGGGTCGCCGGGTGCCCGGTCGCCCGGTCGCCCGGTCGCCCGGTCGGCCGGCAGACGTTAAGTCGTCGGCGCCCTCGGTGCGGGCATGACCGCCGGAGCAGCGGGGAACGGTGCCGACGGCGACGGGTCCGGAGCCGAGGGCCGGGACGATACCGGGGCCGGCGGATCGGCCGACACGGCGGCGGAGAACGCGTCGGCCGCGGACGTCGACCAGGAGCGCCTCGCCGAACTGCTCGACGAGATCGAGGAGCTGACCGACACCGAGGCCGAGCGCGAGCAGGTGCGCGAGACCGTCGAGGAGCGCCTGGACATCGATACCGGGCCGTTCGGTCGCGTGATCCGCGGATTCGACCGCGGCGACCTCGCGGAGACGCTCCTCGGGAGCGTCCTCTTTGGCATCCCGATGGCCGTCGAGGGCGGGACCCAGGAGGTCGGCGCCCACATGGCCGCCAACCCGCTGGCAATCGGGGCGACCGTCGTCTTCACCGTCGCGCTCGTCATCGGCATCCTGTACGTCTCGGACCTGCAGGACGTCCGCGTCCACGAGCCGATATTCGGCATCGTCCCCCGTCGGCTCGTCGGCGTGCTCGCCGTCTCGTCTGGCACCGCCGTCGCGATGCTGACCGTCTGGGGGCGGGTCGAGTGGGCGTCGCCCGTCCTTGCGCTCGCGACGTGTACGGCCGCGTTCGTCCCGATGGCCATCGGGGCGGCGCTGTCGGACATCCTGCCGGGGACGTAGGCCGCTCCGGCAGTCGGGCGGTTCGGCCGTGACGGCCCATCGCGACGGGCGGTCCGATGCGGTGACGGCCGGTCGTGCCGTCTCCGCGCCTCCGGAAGACATAACCCCCGAACGGCGAAACGCCGGATATGGACGCCTACGAGCGGATCACCCGGAACGCGGCCGAGGCCGTGACCGAGGAGGAGGTCCGGGCGCTGGCCGACGACCCCGCGGGGCGGCGGGCGTACGTCGGCTACGAGCCCTCGGGCGTCCTCCACGTCGGCCACATGCTCACGGCGAACAAGCTCATCGACCTCCAGGAGGC
>JBDGQA010000011.1:0-67233 GCA_042219325.1 Haloferacaceae archaeon
GGAACTTCGCGGCCGGGATGTCCGGCGGCGTCGCCTACGTCTACGACGCCGACGGGACCTTCGAGCAACTCGTCAACAAGGGGATGGTCTCGCTGGAGGACGAACTCGACGACAAGGACCGGGCGATGCTCCAGCGGCTGGTCGAGAACCACGCCGAGTACACCGACAGCGAGCGGGCCCAGGAGCTACTCGACGACTGGACGACCGAGGTGGAGAACTTCACCAAGGTGATGCCCGACGCCTACGCCGAGGTCATCGCCGAGCGGGCACGGGACGACGTGCGGACCGAACTGCCCCGGTCGGCCCGCGAGGCGACGGGCGCGCGCGACGCCAGTCCGGGCGTCGTATCCGACGACTGAGCGGCCACGTCACCACCCCCTCCTTTTCCATCCTATCCCGACGGCAGTCGTCGTCGACCGTCACGCATGGCTATCGGAATCGACTGCCCCGCAGAAGCCCGACGGTGGACGCTACGGGGAGCGGTCCGCGTCGGCCGCGTCCATGCCGGGAACCTCCATCTCGATCCACTCGCGGAACCACCGGACGCGCTTGAGTCGCTGGTGGGCGAGGCTCTCGGCGGTCGGGGACTCGACGCGGGCGGCCGCGTCCCGGCCCCGTTCGAGCACCCGGTCGACCATTTCGGCGGCCTCCATGTGGGTTCGGGCCTCGTACCCCATCCGCAGGAGCATCAGCACCGTCCCGTTGGCACCGACCTTGTCGAGCAGGTCGGCCTCGATGAGGCACTGGGTCTCCAGCGAGATGTTCTCGAGCGAGCCCTGGTAGGAGTGGTCCCGGACGGCGTCACAGACCTCGTCGACGAACGACCCCGGGAAATCCGCCCGGGTCGTGAGGTACTCCCTGGCGATGCGGGCACCCTCCTCGGCGTGGCGCTCCTGGTCGGCCTCGAGTTTGGCGATGTCGTGGAAGAGCGCGGCGACGCGAACCACGTCGACGTCGGCCCCCTCCTCCTCGGCGATGTGCGCGGCCAGGTCGACCACGTTGCGGATGTGGTTGTACCGGTACTCCGCGCTGTGCCACGGGTACCAGCGCATCCGGCCGCCGTCCTCGTCGTTCTCGACGCTCGCGGCGAGGTAGTCGTAGACGAACTCCTCCATCTCGGCGAACTCCTCGTCGGAAACGGGAGAACGCTTGATTTCGACGCCCACGTTACCACCTCCGTTCTCCGGCTCGATGTCTCATTATGGATAGAAGGCCCGTGTCGGTCTTAGTCGTTACGACGGGAGCACGCTCCGGTGACCGCCGTCCCCGGGACGGCGAATCGCCGGAATCAGCCGTGTCGACCCGGCCCCGAGGGCGGGGAGCCGCACAAAAGATCAACGCCCATCCCGATAGGGCGTAACGTCGATTCAGTTCGCGGTCTAAGCGCTGATCACTACTGGATGAGCAGTCAGCTCGGGGCCGTCTTCCTCTGCGTGAGCGATACTTCAAGCGTCTCCGCTCGCCGCTTCGGCGAGACGGTGACGTGTGTCTATTGCGAGAGTACGTCCTGGACTGACGAAGCGATAACAAAGAATCCGCCGGCGGTGGCCGGGGGGAGCGATCACGTGCCGCTCATCAGCTGTCGGTATCGCTCGACGTACCGGTCCAGGACCGCATCGTGGTCGTAGTCGGCGAACGACTCGTCCACCGTGCGCTGCTCGAACTCGGACGCCGCCGCGAGTTCGTCGGCGAGTTCCTCCGCGCTCGTGGCCCGGGCGCCGCGCTCGTGGCCCTCGACGAGTTCGTGGGCGCTGGACTCGGCCTGGTACTCGACCAGTCCGACACAGCCACAGGCGAGCGCGAGGAGGAGTTCCGTGGCGAACGGCTCGCGGGTCGCGGTCTGGGCGAACAGGTGGCCGCCCTTCAGGATCGGGACGAGTCCCTCCAGCGGGAGGTCTCCCAGGAACGAGACGCGGTCGTCGATGCGGAGGTCGGCGGCGGTCGTCTCCGCGTCCCGACGCGCCGGGCCGTCGCCGACGACCACGGCGTTCCAGTCGCGGTCCCGGAGTTCGGCCAGGGCGAGCAGGAAGTGCTCGACGTTGGCGTGGGCGTCGAGGCGCCGGGCGTAGACGATGTCGGCGCGCCGGTCGACCGGCGACTCGCGAACGAGGTCCATGTCGATGCTCCCCGGGATGCGGTCGATGACGTCCTCGGGAGCACCGTACTCGCGAGCCCAGGTGGCGACCAGTTGCGAGGGGACGACGAGCGCGTCGGGGGCCCGTGCGGACCGACGACGCGCGGCGGCGCCGTCGGCCGGATGGTCGTCCCACCAGTCGACGACCAGCGGGACGCCGAGGAGTCGGGTCGCGGCGTCGGCGGTCGAGACCGCCGCGGCGGGGCTGTTCGACGCGTGAACCACGTCGACGCCCCCCAGGCCGAGCAGCGCGCGGGGGAGCCGGGCGGCGAAGGTGCCGGCGGCCGGCGACCGGACGAGGCGGCGGTAGGTCACCCCGGCCTGCTCGAAGCGGTCGTGGTCGCCGTCCCACCACTGGGCACAGAGGACGGTCACCTCGTGGCCGCGGGCGGCGAGTCCCTCGACGAGCCGACGGACCCGCACGGTCGCGCCCGTCTCGCACAACTGGGCCGTGCGCATCGAGGCGACCGCGACGTGCATCACCGGAACGCTCGACGGGCCGGATCAAAAATCCCCCTTCCGACGGACGGCCGATCCGGTCGAGGGGCGGTGACCCGGTGCGATCGGCGGGCCATCCCGACGCGGCCGCCCGGCCTCAGGCGTCGGGCACGACGCCGGTCACGCGGGCCGCCTCGCGCGCGGCCGATTCGTCGATGCCGTTGCCGAGGATGGTGTACCGGTCGCGGATCTCGTGGGCGGTGATGAGCGCCTCGATGACGGTCCCGCCGTCGACGCCGAGTTCCGCCGCCGTCGTCGGGGCGTCGATGCTGTCGAGCGCGTCGCGGATGGCGCGCCACTGCCCCTCGGTGCCCTCCTGGAGGTAGGCGGTGAGAACGGAGCCGACGCCGACCTGGTGGCCGTGGAGCGCGGCGTCGGGGGCGAGGCGGTCGAGCCGGTGGGAAAAGAGGTGTTCGGCGCCGCTGGCCGGGCGCGAGGAGCCCGCGATGGACATCGCCACGCCCGACGAGACGAGCGCCTTGACCACCACCCAGGCGGACTCCTCCAGCCCGGGCCGGACGGAATCCGCGTTGGCCACCAGCATCTCGGCGGTCATCTGCGAGAGCGAGCCGGCGTACTCGCTGTACGGGACGTTCTGGAGCCGGTTGGCGAGTTGCCAGTCGGTCACGGCGGTGTAGTTCGAGACGATGTCGGCACAGCCGGCGGTCGTGAGTTCCCAGGGCGCCGACGCGAGGATTTCGGTGTCGGCGACGACGGCCAGCGGCGGGTCGGCCGCGACCGAGTGCCGGGTGTCCCCCTCGGGGATCGACGAGCGTCCGGAGACGATGCCGTCGTGGCTCGCGGCGGTCGGCACGGAGACGAACCCCAGCCCCAGTCGGTCGGCGGCCATCTTCGCCACGTCGATCGGTTTGCCGCCGCCGAGGCCGACGAGAAAGCCGACCTCGTCGGCCAGCGCCCGCTCGACGACCCGCTCGACGGCGGCGAACCCCGTGCGTTCGACCCGGACCGTCGCCGGCGCGCCGTCGAACCCGCCGAGCTCTGCCCGCACCCGGTCGCCAGCGATGTCGTCCGGCGTGGGGCTCGTGACGACTAGCGGCCGGCCCGTCACCGCGAGGTCGGCCACCGCCTCCCCGAGACGGTCGAGCACCCCGTGCCCGACCACGACGTTCCGGGGGAGCTTGATCCACGTGGACTTGTCGAACATACCCCGGACGTGAACGCCGTGGTTGATACGTCTGTTCGTCCTCAGAGGCCGACGAAGGTACCGGCGGCGTCGACGAGGAAGAGCGTCCCGAACCCGGCGAGGACGAGCGCGCTCGCCCCCGCCACGAGGGGCGCGAACGCGTCGACGCGCCGGCCGGCGGCGACGAGCGCCGCCGGGAAGCCGACCACCCACAGGGCGATGCCGCCAAAGAGGCCGACGAGCAGCGGCGGTGCCCCGGTCGTAACGACGAGGAGACCGCCGAGCCGCGCCCCGACGTACGGGACGTGCGAGAGGAGGTCGATCCGACCGGGAGCGAGCAGGCGGACCCCGACGGTGAGCCAGAACAGCACCTGATAGGGGTTGGTGATCGCCAGGACGAACGCCTTGGCGAATCCACGCGACTCGTCTGGAGCGGCGTCGACCCCGCCGCCGACGGGGAGATCAGCAGCGAGCGACCCGTCCGCACGGAGGGCATCTCTCGCGGCCCCGTACGCGAAGTACCACATGAGCATGCCGCCGACGAAGACCATCACCGCCCGGAGCGTCGGGGCTCGCTCGACGACCGCCACGACGCCGAGCGACGCGAGGACGAAGAAGACGGCGTCGGCGCTCATCGCGCCGAGGCCGGCGCGGGCCCCCGCGCCCCAGCCCCGCAGGACCGACTCCTCGGCGATGACCGCGTTCATCGGCCCGGGCGGGGCCGCGAGCGCGAGCCCGAAGACGACTCCCGCGAGCAGCGAGGTCGCGGCCGCCATAGGGGACGGGTTGGCCGAGATGGGCAAAAGTCGCCCGATCGCGTGGTCGGTCGACCGATCGGCGCTCCGTCGACGACACCGGTCGGCCACGGGCGAAGGACCGGTCAGACGCCCTGCCCCATCAGGTGACTCCGCAGGACGTCCGGAGTCTTCAGTCCGGCCGCCGGGTTCACCAGCACGAGGGCGGCGTCGGCGTCGAACGAGTCGGCCAGATCCGACGCCGCGGCCGCGGCAGCGCCACCCGCGGCACCCACCTCGACGCCGGTCTCCGCAGTCGTCGCGACCGCGCCCTCGAGGAGGTCGTCGTCGGGGACCGCCACCGCGTCGCCACCCGCCCGGGAGAGGGCCCGAAGCGCCAGAGTCCCGCCCGGCGGGTCCGGCACCTCCAGTTCCCCCGCGATGGTGTCGGGGTGCTCCACGGGGGCGACAGTCCCGTCGCCCCGCTCGTGGGCCCGCACGAGGGGCGCACAGCCCGCCGCCTGCACGGCGACGAGTCGCGGCGTCGATTCGAGCAGGTCGAGCGCCACGAGTTCCCGGAAGCCCCTCGCGATCCCGACGAGCGCCTCGCCGGTACCGACCGGAACGACGACGGCGTCCGGCGCGGTCCAGCCGCGCTCGGCCGCTATCTCGTAGGCGACCGTCTTCGCCCCCTCGTGTCGCCAGGGGGAGTCGAACGCCCCGAGGGGGTAGGGATCGGTCGCGAGTTCCCCGTCCAGGGCCGCGACGGCATCCGGATAGCGTCCTCCGGAAACGTACATGTCGCCGCCGTGGACGTTCACCATCGCCTTGGCGGAGAAGGGGGCCCGCGAGGGGAGGAAGACGCGGACACGCAGGTCCGCCCGGCCGGCGTACGCCGCCGCCGACTGGCCCGCGTCGCCGGCGGCCGCCAGCGCCAGCGGCTCCCGTCCCGCCGCGGCGGCCGCAGTGACCGCGAGCGCCATCCCCCGGTCGACGAACGATCCGGTCGGGTTGCGCCCCTCGTCCTTCAACAGGACCCGGCCGACGTCGAGGTCGTCGGCCAGCGCCGGCGCGTCGACGAGCGGCGTTCCCCCCTCCGCGGCGGTGACGGGGTCGACGAAGGGGAGCACCGCCCCGAAGCGCTGCATCGACGCCGCTCCGTCGACCCCGAAGTCGGCGTCGACAGCCCCGTAGTCGTATGTCGGGTCGAGCGGGCCGCCACACGACGGACAGCGGCCGTGCTCGTTGCGGTGAACATCCCCGCACGCCGTACACTCGAGCCCGCGAAACGCCGGGGTCGTCTCCATGGCAGGGGACGGGACGCGAGCGACTAAGCCCTTCCCGTCGCACGGAGGCGAGCGGCGACGGGGTCCGACCGGGATAGGACAGGGGCGGCGAACTCGCCGGGAGTCCCGCGAGCGACCGGAGGGTGAGTGGGACGTCGGCGGGGGAACGAGCGAAGCGAGTGGACCCGCCGGGACGCGGATGAATCGGGAGGGACTATGGACCTCCGGGCCGACCCACACCGCATGGACGGGACGTCAGTCGTCGTGAGCGGCGCCGGACTGGCGGGACTGGTCGCCGCCCGCCGCCTCGCGGACGCCGGCGCCGACGTGACGGTGATCGAGCGCCGGGGGGCCGTCGGTGGCCGGGTGCGAACCCGCGAGCGCGACGGTTTCACGCTCGACCGCGGCTTCCAGGTGTTCTTTCCGGCCTATCCCGCCGCCCGGCGGGAACTCGACCTCGAGGTGCTCGACCTCCGCCGGTTCCGTCCGGGGGCGGTGATCGCCCGGGGCGACCGTCGCTCGACGCTCGCGGACCCGCTTCGCGACCCCCGGGCCGCCGTCGAGGCGCTGCTCACCCCCGAAGTGCCGACGAGCGACAAGGTCCGGACGCTGCTGCTCCGCAACGACCTGCGCGGGCGCTCCGAGGCCGAAATCTTCTCCAGCCCCGACCGGACCGTCCGGGAGTATCTCGACGAGTGGGGGTTCTCCGACCGGTACGTGGAGCGGTTCGTCGCGCCCTTCTACGGCGGCATCACGCTCGACCGCTCGCTCGAAACCTCCAAGCGGGTCTTCGAGTTCACGTTCCGGATGCTGAGCGAGGGCCGCGCCGCGCTCCCCGCCGACGGGATGGGCGCCATCCCCGAACAGTTGGCCCGACACGCCCGGACGGCCGGCGCCGAGGTCATGACCGACGAGCGCGTGACCGCCGTCGAGCCGAGCGGTGATGGCGTCGTCGTCGAGGCCGACGGCCGCCACGAGGCCAACGCCGCAGTCGTCGCGACGGATCCCCCGACCGCCCGGGACCTCACGGGCGTCGATGCCATCCCGACGGACGGCCGCAGCTGCGTGACCCAGTACTACGCCATCCCCGAACACAGCGCGCTCGACACGGGGCGGAAACTGGTGCTCAACGCCGACGGCCCGTCGCCGAACACCCTCGTGCCGCTCTCGGAGGTCGCGCCGGAGTACGCGCCCGAAGAGAGGGAACTCCTCTGTGCGACCTTCCTCGGCGAGGACGCCCTCGACCGCCCGGCCGACGACCTGGCGGCGGCGACGCGAAAAGCGCTGGAATCGTGGTACCCCGAGCGAAGCTCGTCGAATCTGGATCGGCTGGCGACCGATCGGATCGAGTTCGCGCAGTTCGCCCAGCCGCCGGGGATCCACGACGGCCTGCCGGACGCCCGCGACCCGGACGGGCCCGTGTACCTCGCTGGCGACTACACGGCCTGGTCGTCCATCCAGGGCGCGATGCGAAGCGGCCGGGAGGCGGCGGCGGCGGTCCGGGACGACCTGGAGTGAGTCACGCCGGGACCGCGTGAACGCGGACCGGTGTGGGACCGCCTACCGCTCGTCGCGGAGGAACGCCTCGTCGCCCCACTCGGCGCGCAGGCGCTCGAACGCCTCGCGCTGGCGTTCGACCGCCGGGGGGAGGTCCGCGTAGGCGTGATCGAACAGCGACCCGGGTGCGGGGTCGCGGGACTCCGCACGCTCGATGGCCTCGGCGACGGTCTCGCGGGCGGCCTCGCGCATCGCGTCCTCGCGCTCGTCGTCGAGCAGGCCGCGTTCGCGGAGGAAGGCGCCGTAGCGGTCGATCGGATCGCGCTCCTGCCAGCGTTCGAGTTCCTCGTCGTCGCGGTAGCGCGACGGGTCGTCCGCGGTGGTGTGGGCGCCGAGGCGGTAGCTCACGGCCTCGACCAGCGTCGGCCGACGCTCCCCCCTGCCCGGGTTCCGGCCCTTGTCGGCCGCCTGCTCGATCACCGCGTACGTGGCGAGCGGGTCCATCCCGTCGACGCGGACGCCCCAGAACCCGTAGGCGTCGGCCTTCCCGGCGAACGTGTCGCTCGCGGTCTGGGCCGTCGATGGGTGGGAACTGGCCCACCCGTTGTTGTTGCAGACGAGGACGGCGGGGGCGTCCATCACGCCCGCGAAGTTCATCCCCTCGTGGAAGTCCCCCTCGCTCGTCGCGCCGTCGCCGAAGTGACAGGCGACCACGTCGTCCTCGCCCTGGAGTCGCGCGGCCCACGCCAGCCCGACGGCGTGGGGGACGTGACTGGCGATGGAGATGTTCAGCGGGAACACCTTGCGCTCCCAGAGGGCGCCGTTGCCGGCCTCGTGGCCCATCCAGTAGGACAGGTAGTCGGCCAGCATCTCCGGACCGTCGGCGCGGGTGACCACGGTGCCGTGCTCGCGGTACTGATAGCAGATGGGGTCACCGGAGGCGAGCGCGTGGGTGGAGGCGACCTGCGCGGCCTCCTGGCCCGCACAGGGGAGGAAGGTCCCGATCCGACCCTGTCGCTGCAGGCTGACCGCCCGCTCGTCGAGGTGCCGGGTGCACAGCATGTCGCGGTGGATGTCGACCAGCGTCCCGTCGTCGAGGTCGGGCACCGTCGCGTCGTCGAGCACCCGACCGTCGGCGTCGAGGACGCGGACGGGGTCGTCGTCGGTCACGTCCGGCCGTTTCTCGCGGGGGGTGATAACCTCTCGGCCCCGCTCCCGCCGTCCGGGAACGGTCCCGTGCCGGGAGCCCGTCAGAGCATGTCCCGGAACCGGCCGAGCGGGGGAAAGGCGAGCGCCTCGTCGGCGTCGGGGTCGTGGACCACGGGCCGGAGCGCGCCGGCGTCGCACACGAGCGGCGAGTCGAAGTCCGCGGCGTCCATCCCGCCGACGCGGACGCCCGGGGCGAGAGGGGTGAACGCGGGGAGGACGAGCAGATCGGCCCCCCGGTAGACCCCCTCGCCGTACAGCAGACAGGGACGGCGGTGGCCCTCGACGGTGATCGCGGGGTGGTCGTGACCGATCACGTACCGCGGAGCGTCTGCCCTCGGCTCCGCGTGGCCGTGACAGACGACGGTCCCGTCCGCGAGACGGTACTCGTCGTGGAGGTCGCCGTCCCGGGTCGTTCCGAGCGCAGTATCGTGATTACCCGCGACGAGGACCGGGCGGGCGCCGGCGTCACGGCAGACGTCGGTCAGCGCCCGCAAGCCGGCCGCCGTCCGCTCCGGGACGGTCTCGAAGCGGTGGACCAGGTCGCCGGCGAACGCGACCGTCGACGGGGCGAACCGGGCGAGCGCGTCGGTCAGGCGCTCCCGGAGGTCGCCGCGCTCGCCGAGCGGGTACGCCACGTCGGAGGCCGCCGCCCGCCCGAGGTGGAGGTCCGCGGCGACGAGCGCGTCCGCTGCGGGCAGATAGCAGGCCCGGTCGCGGAACGCGACCCGGAGGTCGCCGAGATCGACAGTCGACACGGGCGGGGACAGGCGACGGGGGACTATGGCGCTTCCGGCGCGCACCGGACGGACGCTCCGGCGACTGCCGACGACACCCGACCCGGCGGCCTCAGTCCGCGTGGTCCCGGGCCGTGGCGTACGCCTCCCGGACCCGCTCGAACGCCTCGCGGTCGCCGCCCTGGTCGGGGTGGACGTCCTTCACGCGCTCGCGGTAGGCCGCCCGGATCTCCTCGGCGTCGGCGTCCGGCGACAGACCGAGTTCGGCGAAGGCCGTCGCCACCGGGTCGGGGGCGTCCGGAGCGAGATTCACGTCCGGCGTCTCGAACGGGAGACGGCGGCCGAGCTGCCAGCCCGGCATCTCGTGTTCGCAGAGGACCGTCGACACGCCGGCGGCCTCCAGCCGGAAGTACGCCTGCGCGTCGAAGGTGATGGCGACGTCGCGATGGAGCAGGTAGAACGCGACCCGGCGGCCCTCGACCTCGTGGTCCTCGGCGTACGGCTCGCCGACGGTGCGGAGGTATTCGCGGATCTCCGCCCGGCGGCGCTCGTCGCCCGCAGTCCGCTCGGCGGCGGACGACTCGGTCGGGAACAGCCGGCCGCCGATCACGAACAGGCCGGCGACCGCGGCGGAGGCGAGCAGACCGAGCGCCAGGCCGGCGAGCAGCCACGAGGGCAGCGACGCGAACGGCTCGAGAGCCACGGACGGAGTCGAGTTAGGTACGGCGCATAAAGAACCCCTCGCCGTCGCCCGACGACCGACCGGCCGTGAACCGCCGCGGGCCGCCTCAGCCGATGTATCGGAGTTCGTCGTCGCCGACGGTGCTCCCTTCCTGCATCTCCTGGAGTTTGCCGACGACCTCCTCCATCTCCTTGGCCCGGTCCTCGAGCGACGAGAAGTCGACGTCGAAGCCGAGCAGGTCCTGGAGCGCCTCGAGGACCGCGCGGGCGCTCTTGGGGTCGACGAGGTAGCCGCTGGTCTCGCCCATCAGACAGGCCGCCGACAGGTCCCGCCGCGCGCCGAGGCCGAGGATGAGGCCGGAGACGCCGACGATGCCGCCGGCGGGTTCGTCCTCGCGGAACTCGACGCCCGCGCCCTTCAGGTCCTCGATCAGCGCCCGGTCGGTCACCGCGCCGACGACGGTGTACTCCTCGACGAGTTCGCCGGTCGGTACGCCGCCCAGGGCGAACGCCCGCTCGACGCCGAACTCGGCTGCCACGTCGAGGAAGGCGTCGGTCAGCCGGTAATGTCCGGAGGCGCTCCCCGCCTGGTGGTCGCCGGTCAGCACCAGCAGGTCCCGTCCGTCGGCGTCGACGGCGTGGAACGCGGCGTGGACCAGCTCGGCCACGTCGTCCTCGACGGTGACCTGTGGCGGGAAGTCGTCCGCGTAGACTCGGCGGACGGGTTCGCTGTCGAACTCTTCGAGCAGATGTTCGGCGGCTAACTTCCCGACGTGTCCGACTCCCGGGAGCCCCTCGACGAGGACCGGGTCGTCGAGGTCCGGATCGGCGACGACCTCGGTCTCGATGCCGTCCATGCGGCTACCCCTGGTCCCGGCGCTTAAGAGCGCGTCGGTACTTCCCGTACGGATCGGCGGGGTCGAACGGCGCCGGCGCGCTGTTGACCGCATCGGCGCCGCAGTCGGGGCAGGTGTCGCCAAGGGTGTAGACCGGGCGGTCGTGACGGGCGCGCCACGCCGAACAGACCCGCACGTCCGACCGGGTCAATCCTCGTCTTCGTGGCGCTCGCGGTGGTACTCGGCCGTCCCGCCGGTGGCCTCGATGGCCTCGCTGGCGCGCTCGGCGCTTCGCTCCAGTTCGGCCTCCGCGGTCTTGTAGTCGGGGGCCTGCACCGTGATCCGGTACTGGGGGGAGCCGACGTAGGCGACCGAGAGGTCGACCTCGTCGGGGAGTTCGCCGTTCCCCTCGGCCGCCTGGAGCGCCTCCCTGATGCGGTCGACCCCGTCGCTGGCCGGGCACTGCAGGTCGACGTAGCCCGTCACCTCGACGTAGGGAACCGAGACGTTCTCGCGGGCGGTTTCGACGATGGCCTCGCGCTCCTCCTCGTCCAGGTCGGCGTCCTCGAGCGCCTCGGCGCCGTGGATCGCGGCCGACTCGAAGGCGTCGTACAGGCTCTCGAACTCGGCGAGCAGGGCGTTCGCGACGGCCGCGTACTGCTCGTCGCTCACGTCCTCGCCGAAGGCGATGTGCATCCAGTTGTCGGCCTTCTGCTCGTTCTTCCAGTCCTGGATGGTCTCCTTGCGCTGGTGCTCGTTGACGTCCTTCAGCGAGAGGTCGATCTGCTGGGCGTCCCGGTCGACGTCGAGCACCTTCGCCACGACGGTCCGGCCCTCGGTGACGTGGTCGCGGACGTTCTTGATCCACCCCGACGCGACCTCGGAGATGTGGACCAGGCCGCGCTTGTCCTCGTACTCCTGCAGGTCGATGAAGACGCCGAAATCCTCGATCTCGTCGACCTTGCCGACGACCAGTTCGCCCTTCTCGGGCCAGCCGCTGTACTTCATGAGTGTGGGTTACCGCGACTCGACGGTTTCAGTTACCTCGCCGGTGAACGCGGCCTTCCCGCCGGTGGGGCGCGCGAGCGTGCTTCCGCAGACGGCGCAGGCGACGGCCGTCTGGGCCTTCCCGAAGACCACCTGCTCGTTGCCGCAGTCGGGACACTCGACGCGGTGGAAGCTTCCGGGCATTATTCCTGGAACTCCAGTCGGCCGGCACGCCACCCCTCGCGCATGTGGGCCTTGCCGCAGTCCGAGCAGCGGTACTTCAGGTGGGTCTTCTTCGTCGGCTTGTCCCCGCCGGGCACCTTCGAGAACTTGCCGGCGTTGCCGATGGTGGACTCGCCCCGTCGCTGCTGTCGGGCGGCCCACTTCATCCCGGTCTGGCGCCCCGTGCGGACCTTCTCCACCTCGTGCTCGTGGTGGGCGTCGCAGTGGGGACAGTACGTGTTCATCCGGCGTGGCATCTGCATGGTTTGACGCGTCTTTGCCGCCGCCGGTTAAAACGCGTTTGGTATCGGCGTGTTCGGGGACCGATCACCGCCCGCGCGCCGGCGAGAACCGTACTGGAACCGGGTCGGAACGACCGGCTGGAAGACCTGCGCCAGCCCGGTCGGAACCCGGGAGGGCGTCCGAGCGAACCGCGCTAGAACCGGCACGAGCTCCGGTGCGCTCCGGGAAACGCGCCGCGTCAGAGGACGAGGCCCGCGCCGACGACGGCGACCAGGTACGTGGCAGTCGCGGCCGGTAGCGCCACGCCGACGCGATAGCCGATCAGCGGAGGGTCGATCCCGCGTTCGAGCCCGGTCGCGAGCATCGTCAGTATTGCCGCCATCAGGAGGACGTACGCGCCGATCGCCGGGCCGAGCGCGGCCGCGGGAAGGCCCCGTCCGAGCGTTCCAGGTCCCAGTCCCGGTTCTCCAGTCGCCACACTCGACGACAGCGCGACCGTCGCGCCGGCGACCAGCGGCCCGAAGACCGCGGCGGTGTTGGCGAGGGTCCCCGTAACGCGGGCTAGTTCCCGACGGCCCTCCGCCTCGACGCGGCGCACCTCCGCGAGGTGGTCGCCCATCGCCACGATCACCTCCCCGGCAGGTCTTCCCTCCCGGGCGGCCAGGGCGAGCAGTGCTGCGGCGCCTCGGAGCCGAGGACTGGGGAGGGTCGCGAGCACACCGTGGTCACCGAGAAGGGCGTCAGAGACGGTCGTCCGGAGGCGCCGCCGAACGCCGGTCGTCGCCTCCAGGACCCGGCCGGTTTCCCCGCCGACCGATTCGGCGGCCGCCGGCAGCGCCGCCTCGACGGATGCTCCCTCCGCGACCTGTCCCCCGATCAGGTGGAGCGCGTCGTCGAGGCGCTCCTCGGCGGCCCGCGCCCGATCCCGAACCCGCTTCATCGGCCGGTAGCGCACGAACAGGGCGACCCCGATCCCCGTTCCGGCGGCCGCAACCGGCGCGCTCCAAGGGGCGACGAACCGTGCCGCCGCCGGCCACGCGACGCCGCCCGCCAGTACCCCGGCCGCCAGCCACCTCCAGTCGTCGGGAACGTCCGGATGCGACCGCGACACCCTCGGCGGCGGGAAGGCGGCCGGCCGGCGGACGAGCAGGCGAACGCTCGCCGCGCCGAGTACCGCCGGCAGCAGGAGATCGTAACCGACGACGACCGCCGGGACCGTCACCCGGATGCCCGCCACCCGCGCGGCCGGCAGGGTCCCGACGAGCGCCAGCGGCAGGAGGACACCGAACGCGTAGACCGCGGCCGCCGGCGGCCTGATCTCCTCGGAGAAGGCGGCGATCCGGTCGCGCGTCCCCTCGATCACGGTCTCCGTCGCCCGGTCGAGCGTCCGGTCGCGCTCCTCGGGCGGCGCCCGACCGGCCGCCTCGACCAGTTCGACCGCATCCTCCAGCGCCGGGAACCACGTCGACCACTCGGCCGCGAAGCCCGGCAGTCCGCTGCTCGCGCGGCCGCGTGCCCGACGGACGTGCTCGGAGAGACTCGCCGCGAGGGGACCCCGGCCCGTGCGGGCGGCGAACCGTGCGGCGCGTTCCGCCGTCGGATCGATCCGCATCCTGAGGACCGCCAGCGCGACGATGTCGGCGGCCGCCCCGACCGCGCGCGTCCGCTCCGCCGCCGCCGCGACGACCGGCGCCCGATGGACGGCGTGAGCCGTCGCCAGCCACGCCGCCGCGCCGACGCCGGGAAGCGCCCACCACGGAACCCCGATCGACCATCCGAGAGCCCCAGCGGCCAGCGCAGCCGGAATCCCGACGACGTAGCCCGCCCGGACCACGTCGTCGGGGTCGGCGTCGACCGACAGGAACGCGAGCGCGCGCCGGAGGTCGTCGCTCGCCCCCGCGGACCACGGATACAGGCGTGCGACCGCGCGGAGGAGACTCACGTTTCGGCCTCGCCGTACTGGCGGGCGTTCACGTCACCGGGATCGGTCCGGCCGTGCGCCGCGAGCCGTCGGAGCGATTCGACGCGCCGCCCGACGGCCGTCCGGACGTCGGCGTAGGATTCGCCCGGGCCGGCGAGGGAGGCGATCAGCCGGCTCTCGCCCCGGTCGATCGTTCCCGTCGGGGCGAGGCCGTCCTCCTCGCGGCGGTAGAGCGCCTCGAACGACGTGCCGTCGTCCGTCGTCCGCACTTCCTCGATGGACGCGATCCGGCGGTCCGGCGGGGGGGAGAGCGCAACGACGAGATCGGTCGACCCGAACGACGACTCTGGCACGCCGAGGTCGGTCACGAGGCGCTCGCGGACCGCCTCGGTCCCGTCGCCGTGGATCGTCCCGAGGACGGCGCTCCCGCTCGCGCCGACCCGCATCGCCTCGTAGAGCGTCCGGGCCTCCTCGCCGCGCACCTCGCCGACGATCAGCGCCCCTTCGCCGAGCCGGAGCGCCGTTCGGAGCGCCTCCGTCGGCGAGACAGCGGGCCCGTCGCCGTGTCCGACCTCGGTCCGGAGGGGTTGGACGTCGCGACCCGCGTCCGCGAGTCGGTCGACCGGAAGCTCCGGGGTGTCTTCGATGACGACCGTCCGAGTCGTGGTCGGGAGTTCCCAGAGCAGCGCGCCGAGCAGCGTCGTCTTGCCGGCGCCACGCGTGCCCGCGACGAGTCCGGTGGCAGCCCGCTCGACGGCGGTCGAGAGCAGGCCCGCGGCTCCGGCCGTGAGCGTCCCGTTCGCCACGAGTGCCGGGAGCGTCCACGACTCGCGGCGGTGCGAACGGAGGGCGAATCCCGGCCCGTCGCTCGCCGGGTCGGTGACGCCCGCGACCCGTACCCGCCGCCCGGCTACGTCGAGGACGGCGTCGATGGTCGGACTGGCACGCGAGAACGCCCGGCCGGTCGTCGCGCGGAGCCGCGAGGCGAGCCGATCCGTCCCCTCCCGCGTCAGCCACGCGTTCGTCCGGAGCCGCTCGCCGTCGACGAGCACCCGAAGCGGCTCCGCGTCCGCCGGGGCGGTCGCGAACGCGTCGGTTACGTGGGGGTCGGCAAAGAGGTCCGCGAACGTCCCGTGTCCGTGCGTGTGTTTTTCGAGGACGTCTGTCAGCCGCTCGACGGGCATCCCGTCGGCTGCGACGGCCCGGACGGCCCGCCCGGGGGCGCGCTCGCCCCCATCGATGCGCCCCTCGGCGAGCCGTTCGTACGCGGCCGCCAGGGTGGCCCTGCCGTCGGAGTCAAGCGTCGCCTCGACCGGCGTCAGGTGGTACCGGTCGCCGTCCTCGGTCCGGTAGCGGCGGACCACCGCGTCGGTGTCGAGGGTGCGCCGGTCGACGAGCGCGGCGTCGGAGGGCGCCTCGACCGCGATCCGGGCGCGGGCGAACGTCGGACCGACGCGGGGGCGGAACGCCGACCCGTACCCGTCGGCGGCCGCAGCGCAGGCAGCCAGCCCGGTTTCGGCGGCCACGTCGGCCACCGCGTCGGCGCGCCCGGCGGCGGTCCGGCCGGCCGCGATCGGATCGTGCCGGGCGCGCTCCGCGATCCGGGTGTCGTGGAACGCGGCCCGGTCGACGAACCGTCCCGCGGCGAGCAGGAGCGCCGCGCCCCGGCCGGCGTAGCGTCGCTCGTACCCGCCCGCTCTCGTCAGTACAGCGTCGGCGTCGCGGTCGGCGAGTGCCCCGACGACGGTCGCGCGGCAGTCGGGGGCGGCCGCGAGGTCGCCCTCGCCGGGACAGTCGTCGGCCTCGACGACGAGGTCCGTCCGTCCGTCGGCCACACTCCCGCCCGGGGCGACGAACCGCGTCTCACAGCGACAGCCGGCAGCCGCGTCGGCATCGGTGCCGGCGTCGCGCAGTCGGTCGAACGGTTGCACGTGGAGGGTGGCCCCGTTCCCGTACTTAAGCCTCGGCCGGCCGCCCCCGTTCGACGACCACCGTCGGACCGCCGTCCGCCACCAGCCGCAGGACGAATCGGCGGCGACCGCCCCCGGCGTACACGAGCGGCCCGTCGGGCGTCCGGAGGTCCACCGGCACGCGGACACGCGTCGGCCGCGCACCCGCGACCCGGTACCTGATCCATCCCCCTGCCTCCGGGGCGCCGTCGCTGCCGTTCACCGCGAACGACGCCACGGGCGCGGCGGCGAGCGACCGCTCGGGCAGGTCGAGGCGGACGACGCGCCGCGCTCCGGGAACCCCCGAGGCCGTCGGATCGTCCCGCGCGACGAGCAGCGACGCCGCCCGGGCGAGGCGGTCGGCCGCGGCGTCCAGGCGGGTCGCCGTCCGGTCGATCCGGCCGCGCTCGATCGCCTGGAAGGCGACCCCGGCGAGTGCGACGGTCAGGAGCAGGGCGAGCAGGACCCGGATCACAGCGCGTCCCGGAGTCGATCGACGAACCGTCGCTCGTCTCCCTCCGCGTCGCCGTCGGTCTCGCCGCCCTCGCCGCCGGGGGCGGCGCCGAGCCCGTCGATCGATCCGTCGACGGATCCGGACTCGCGCGGTCCGTCGTCCGCGAGGGGCTCCCCCTCCCACCGGTCCCACCCGTCACTCGGCCCGTCCGGGCGACGGTCGTTCCGCCCGTCGTCGGCTCTCAGCTCTCCACTCAGTCCGTCGATCCCCGCCTCCCCGCTCCCTCCGTCGTCGGCGCACCCGGAATCCGTCGGTACCCGCTCGACGGTCAGGTCGGGGTCGTCGTCGAGCCGGGCCTCCAGTTCCTCGGCCTTTGCGAGCGCGGCGTCCGCGCGCCGTTCGACCGACTCGTCGACTGCGTCCACGCCGCCGACGTACCCCCGGAGCGCCTGCAGACCGCTCTCGACCTCGCCCAGCCGCTCGTCGAGGTCGTCGGCACGCGCCTCCAGTTCGGCGAGGCGCCCCTCGACGGCGGCGACGTCGCCGAGTCCGCCCTCGTCGGGGTCCGCGTCGGTCAGCCGGCGCTCGACGGCCGCGAGCCGATCCGCGAGTCGCTCCCTGTCGACTGCCATGTGCCGGGTGGTTCCGGCATCGTACTTGAACGCGGGGCTCGCCCTCCTACAGCAGGCTCGCGCCGTCGAACTCGGTCCGCGGGTAGTCGACCTCCATCAGGTCGAGGATCGTCGGCGCGATGTCGTAGAGGTCGGCGTCATCGATCGACGCGCCCGGCTCGTCGATCAGGAGCGACGCGTTCGAGAACGTGTGCATCCCGTTGCGTGGCCCGACGCCGAACGTCCCGTCGTGGCCCTTGAACCCGGCCTTGAGGTCGAACCCGTCGTTCGGGATCGCGACCAGATCGGGGGCGATGTCGGCGTGATCGCCCCGGAACGCGTCCTCGCACTCGGCCACGCGGGCACACACCGCGTTCCCGTCCGGCCCCTCGAGGTCCTCCAGCATCCCCTTGAGCTCCCGGCGGCGGTCCTCGTACTCGCTCTCGGGGACGCTCCCGCGTGGCTCGCGGCCCTCGAGGTTGATGTAGAACCGACCGGGGATGAGCGAGTAGGCGAGCGTCTCCGCGGCGATGTCGTCCAGTTCCTCGTGGTCGTCGTCCTCGTAGGCCAGCCAGCCCTGGTCCTCGAGCCAGGCGTTGAAGTGGACCTCGTAGTCGAGCGAGGTGAAGCCGTGATCGCTGGCGATCACGAGCGTCACGTCGTCGTCGAGCGACGCGCGCAACCGGCCGATGTGGTCGTCGACCCTCTCGTAGAACTCCAGGAACGACTCCCGGCCGTCGAAGCCGGGGTCGTCGCGCGACGGGTCGTCGCCGCGCTCGTAGTCCTTGAACAGGAAGTGATTGACCCGGTCGGTCGTCATGAAGACGCCGAAAAAGAGGTCCCAGTCGTCCTGCTGGACGTAGTGGTCGAACGCCTCGTACCGCCGGTCGACGGTCTCGTGGGCGTTCTCGACGAACTCGGTCCGGTCGTCCTTGTGGCCGAGTTTCGCGTTGACGTCGATGCGGTAGCCGATGGAGTCGAGGTACTCCCGGAGGTCGTCAGGATGGGCGGCCTCGTCGACGCCCGGCGAGAGGAAGCCGGAGACCATCCGCTGGACGTTCCGCTGGGGCGGGAACGTGACCGGGACGTTCATCACGGTCGCGGACCGGCCGGCATCCGCAACCCGGTCCCAGACGCGCTCCGTCCGGACGTCCCGACCCATCGGGACGTAGGTGTCGTAGGAGCCGACCTCGCGGTCCTGGAAGCCGTAGACGCCGGTCTTGCCCGGGTTGACGCCGGTCGTGAGCGCCGGCCAGCAGGCGCTCGACTCCGGCGGCACGATGCTATCGATCGCGCCCGCGCTCCCCTCGTCGGCGATGGCCGCGAGGTTCGGGAGCCGGTCGCGGTTGTCCGCGAGCATCGAGTAGGGGACCCCGTCGATGCCGAGGAACGCGACCCGCGGGTGGTCCGCGCCGCGGAGCCGGTCGAACAGACCCATGCCCGGCCATACCGGCGAACGTCATAAGAAGGTTCAGATTCCGGCCTCACGCACCGACGGCGGTGACGCCGGGATCGCGGGTCGGGAGCGGCGGGGGAGCGACCGGGGGCCACTTTCCGAACGACGGTCGCACGTTCCCCGACCGGCGGCCGCCCGCTCCCGGAGCGACGCCGCGCGTCGAAGGAGCGAAGTGCGCCCCCGCCCTATCCCCTCCCGTGAAGGAGTACCAGCGCAAGCAGTTGCTGGAACGCGTCGACCGGGAGGGCGCGACGGTGGGGGCGTCGATCCCGGACCGGATCGAGGTGCAGGGCGAGCGGATCGACCTCCAGGAGTTCGTCTTCGAGATCAAGCGCCGCGAGACGATTCCGTCCGGCGAGCGCGAACGCGTCGAGCAGGCCAAGCGGAACCTCCGGCGTGAGCGCCTCGAACGCCTCGGGCGGATCGAGGAGGGCGAGGTGAGCTACGAGGAGGGCGAGCGCCTCGCGGAGAGCATCATCGGCATCGACCGGGCGCTCGAGGCGCTCGAATCGCTCGACGCCGCCGACCTGGAGCGCGAGGCCGAGGCGAACGAAGCCGCCGACCGCAAGCGGTGGATGAAGTTCCTCCGGCAGGCGCTCGGTCGCGACGAGACCTCGACCAGTCGGGGGGGACTGTGAGCCGCAACGACGAGGTGGCCGCGCGGTTAGAGGAGTTCGGCGACCTGCTGGAGGCCCAGGGCGTCGAGTACAAACCCCGGAGCTACCGCCGGGCCGCCGAGAACGTCCGCGACCACCCGACGCCGGTCGAGGACCTCGTCGCCGAGGGCACGGACGCCGTCTCGCGCATCGAGGGCGTCGGCGACGCCATCGCCGCCAAGATCGTCGAGTACGTCGAGACCGGCTCCATCGCGGAACTCGAGGAGCTCCGGGAAGAACTGCCGGTCGACATCGAGGCGCTGACCGCCGTCGAGGGCGTCGGTCCCAAGACGGTGGGGACGCTCTACGAGGCCCTCGGCGTCCGGGACCTGGACGACCTGGAGCACGCGGCCCGCGAGGAGCGGATCCGCGAGGTGTCCGGGTTCGGCCCCAAGACCGAGGCGAACATCCTGGAGAACATCCCGTTCGCCCGGGAGAGCCGCGAGCGCGAGCGGCTGGGCGACGTACGGCCACTCGCCGACGGCTTGCTCGCGTATCTCGGCGGCGCCGACGGGGTCGAACGGGCCGAGACCGCGGGCTCGCTCCGCCGGTGGAAGGAGACGGTCGGGGACATCGACGCGCTCGTGGCATCGACCGATCCGGCGGCCGCCGTCGACGCGTTCCTCGACTGGGGGCGGGTCGACACGGTCATCGAGGCCGGCGAGGCGAAGGCGAGCGTCCGGGTCGACCGCTTCCGGGTCGACCTCCGGGTGGCCGCACCCGACGAGTTCGGCGCCGCGCTCCAGTACTTCACGGGGTCGTGGGACCACAACGTGAAACTCCGCAACCGGGCCATCGCCCGCGACCTGAAGATGAACGAGTACGGCGTCTTCGACGTCTCCGGAGTGGAGGACCCCGACGACCAGCGCGCGGGCGAACGGGTCGCCGGCGCGACCGAGGCCGGGATGTACGAGGCCCTGGATCTGCCGCTCGTCCCGCCGGAACTCCGGGAGGACACGGGGGAAATCGAGGCCGCAGCGGACGGCGACCTCCCCGACCTCGTGACGACCGACGACCTCCGTGGCGACCTCCACACCCACACGGACTGGTCGGACGGCGACGCGACCGTCGCGGAGATGGTCGCCGCCGCCGCGGATCGCGGGTACGACTACCACGCCGTCACCGACCACGCGACCGGTCCGGGGATGGTCGGCGGCGTCGGCCTCTCAGACGACGATCTGCGCGAACAGATCGGCGAAATCGAGCGGATCGCGGCCGACGCCCCCATCGCCGTGTTCTCGGGTGTCGAGGCCAACGTCGACGCCGACGGTGCCCTCTCGGTCGGGGACAGCGTGCTCGCGGAACTCGACGTGGTGGTCGCCTCGCCGCACAGCGGCCTCGGTCAGGACCGCGACGCGGCGACCGAGCGCCTCGTGCGCGCGGTCGAACACCCCGCAACGGACGTGCTCGGCCACCCGACCGGCCGCCTCATCAACAGCCGTCCGGGGTTGAGCCCCGACATCGACCGCGTGGCCGCGGCCGCCGCCGACAACGGCGTCGCCCTGGAGGTGAACGCCCACCCCCACCGGCTCGACCTGCGCGACGACGCGATCCGGGCGGCCGTCGAGGCGGGGGCAACGATCGCGGTGAACACGGACGCCCACACGCCGGCCGAACTCGACAACGCGCGATACGGGGTTCACACCGCCCGTCGCGGGTGGGCCGAGGCGACCGACGTGCTCAACACGCGGGGCGCCGACGCCCTGGCGGCGTTCCTGTGATCGCGTCTCGACCCCGCCGCGCCCCGGCCACCGCGTCCGGGACCGCGCGCCACGCGTCGCGATGAAACTCCTCTGTGACGCGATGCTCGGGTCGCTCGCCACCTACCTCCGGATGTGCGGGCACGACGCCGCCTACGCCCTCGACCGGGGGGTCGAGGCCGACGACCGGGTGCTCGCGCTGGCCCGGGAGGAGGACCGCCTGCTCGTCACCCGCGACGCGGCGCTGGCGGCCCGCGCCGGCGACCGCGGCCTGCTCGTCGAGTCGAAGGACGTGCTCGACCAGTTACGGGACCTGCGGACGGCGGGCATCGACGTCTCGCTCCCCGACCGCCCGCGCCGGTGTGGAGCCTGTAACGGCCCGCTCGACCCCGTCCCGGCCGACGGGGAGACGCCCGCGTACGCCCCGGACCCCGCGGAGACCGACTGTTTCCGGTGTCGCGACTGCGGGCAGATGTTCTGGCGGGGGAGTCACTGGGCGGACGTGCGCGAACGGTTGGCGTCGCTGTAGCGGGGAACCCACTCAGCGCGACGTCCACTCCTCGCAGGGGTCCATGTCGGACATCTCGTTGCCGTGGTACCCGCAGTAGGGCTGCATCCCGCGCTCGGTGCGGACGTACTCGAAGTGCTCGCAGTTGCCACAGTACGGGTCGCCGGGCACGCTGTCGCGGTCGACGCGGTCGTCGTCGAACGACTGGATGTCGCTGGCCGCCGCGCCGCCGTCCGAGGCCGCGCTCGAACTCGCGCCGCCTGTACTTGCACTGGCGCTCGGCCCACCAGCACTCGCGCTCGGGCCCGTGCTCGTGCGCCCACTCTGACCCCCGCTCGACGCGCTCCCGGCACCCGCTCGGCCGGTCGAGCGGTCGGTCCCCGCGTCGCCGCCGGTCGCCGACGCGCCGGTCCCGCCGCTCCGCTCGGGCCCGTCGTCCATGACCAGCGCGTCGTCCCGGTCGGCGCTGGCACCGGCCGCGCCGGTCGTGCCCGTTTCGCCGGCCGTCTGCGTGCGCGCTGACCCGTCGGGCGTGCCCTTGCCGAAGCCGATGCTCCCCTTCTTGCGCGGGTCGACCTCCACGACCTCCGTCCGGCCCTGTCGGGTGACCTCAATGCGCGCGGTCCCGCCGGGGTCGTTGCGGCGCTTGAAGTTCGCGATGCCGACGAACAGGTACCAGAAGGTGATCAGCGCGCCGAGGAAGTAGGTGCCGACCGTCGGGAGCGTCAGGTCCGCGGTCGTCGCCGCGCAGTTCGCACCGGACCACTGACAGGGGTACGCGTGGGTGAAGAGGCCGACTCCGAGGGCCGCGATGGCGGCCCCGACGCCGGCGGCGGCCCGCGTGCCCCGGTCGGCGGGCAGGACCGTCAGGATGCCGAGAAAGACCGCGGGTACCCCGACGCCGGCGAGGATGCCGGCGTACTCGCGTGCCTGGTACAGCGACGCACCGTCCGCCCGCGCCAGGTCCGTGGTCGCGACGACGATACCCGCGACCACGAGCAGCACGCCGAGCGAGAACAGCGCGACGCCGGCGTAGAGCCGGCCCGTGCTGGTCTCCCGCCGGGCGTCCGGCCCGTAGACCTCCCCGAGGCTCGTCATACGTCCCGGTTCCGTCCGCACCCACAAAACGGTATGTCAGACGCTCGCAAGACGGCTCGGCGGGTCGAAGGGATTATGCGGGTCGCCGCGTTTGCCCCGCGTATGGCCGACAGCGAGGACGAGGGTGAAGCGGAGGAGGACCCGACCGCCGTGCTCGGCGACGGGCCGGCGGTCGAGGGCGCGCCGGTCGCCCGCGTCGCGGCCCGGCTCACCTGGCCCCAGGAACTGAGCAACGTCCGTCGGAAAGAAGGCGACGCGGTCGTCCGGACCCCGGACGGGCCCCGCGATCTCGACGCCATCCTCGACGAGGTCGACGAGACCTACTTCGACACCCGACAGTCGTTCGTCGAGGACGTCCACGACGTCGTCGGGCGCGGCCCGGTCGCGACCGCCGACGAGTAGCCGGTGTCCGTCCGCCGCCGGACCCGCGCGCGGATCGCGGCGCTCTCCTGGACCGAGCGGTCGCTGGCCGTCGGGGCCGTCCTCGGCGCCGCCTGGTCGCTCTGGGAGCTTCCCGCCTACACCCTGCCCTGGCGGCTGGTCCGCGACCTCACGCTTTTCGTGGTCGCGCCGGGGGTCCTTGCGCTCGCGCACGGCCGCCACGTCGGCTGGCGGATCGACCGCCGCGCGGTCCGCAACGCCGCCCTCCTCGCCGCGTTCGTGCTCCCCTTCTATCTCGTCGGGGCGTCGCTCCCGACCGTCCGGACGTACTACCCGATGTGGGAGACGACCGCGGCGCTCGCCCGCTTCCTCCCGCACGCACTCGGCCAGTTGCTGGTCGTCGTCGCCGCCGAGACCTACTACCGCGGCCTGCTCTGTGTGGGCGTCCGGGACCTCGGCCCGAAGAGCGCGTTCATCAGCCCCGTCGTCTACGCCCTCCATCACGTCGGCAAGCCGCCGGTCGAACTCCTGCTCTCGGGCCCGACCGACGTGCTCTTCGGGCTGGTCGACTACGACTGCGAGTCGATCTTCCCCTCCGTGGTCGCCCACGGCCTCGGCCTGGCGCTGCTCGACTGGCTGGTGCTCCACCCGCCGCTCCTGGCCCCGGCGCGGGTCGTGCGGTGGCTCTCGTGGCTCCCCGTCCGCGTGTGACCGCCCGCGGCCCGTCCGGCTGTGAAGGTTTAACACGGTGCGGCGCCCCGCTACGGACATGACGCTCCCAATCGAGCCGTCGAAACTGACCGACGAGGACGTCGGCGAGAAGCGCGCGCTCCTCGACATGAACCACGAGGCGGCGGTCGAACACGTCCGCGACACGTTCGAGGACGCCGGGTTCGGCATCCCGGTCGAGTTCTCCCCGTCCGAGTTGCTGAACGAGAAGGCGGACGCCGACCGCGACCCGTACTACGTGCTCGGCGCCTGCAACCCCGCGATGGCCGACCGGGCACTCGACGCGACGAACAACCGGATCGGCGGACTCTTCCCCTGTAACGTGGTGGTGTGGCAGGAGGAACCGGGAGTCCAGGCGGTCTACCACGTCTCGATCATGCGGATCGCTCGCCTCGTCGGAATCGCCCCGGACGACGAGCGGATGGCCGACATCGTCGCCGACACCGGCGAGATGGTCGACGAGGCGTTCGCTAGCCTCTGACGGCAGCGGCGCCCCGGAACCCGCGGAGTCGGAACTTTCAGTATCGCGGCGGCGCGTTCCTCGTGCCATGGGACGCCACCGCCCGTGGCTTGCCGCCGTGCTCGCCGTGCTCGTCGCCGGGCTCGGCCACGCGTACCTCCGGCGGTGGCGCCGCGCGCTCGTCTGGTTCGTCGCCATCCTCGTCGCCGGCATCGCCCTGTCGACAGCGTTCTCCGATCCGGCGACGACGGGTCCGACGGACTTCCCCGTCACCGTCATCGTGCCGCTTCTGGTGCTGTACGGGGTGAGCGCCGCCGACGCCTTCCGGATCGCTCGGACCGGCGCCAGCGCCTCGGGGGCGGCGACCGGTCTCGACGCGACGAACGGCGCCCCCGACCGGGAGGACGCGACCGCGGAGGGGACTCCCGACGCGTGTCCCCACTGCGGGAAGGAGGTCGACCCCGATCTCGACTTCTGTACGTGGTGTACGGAGCCGCTCGACGCCGACAGGGAGTGAGCGAGACGACGCGTCGGTCAGCCGTCGTCCCGGTCCGAGCGACCGGACCCCGACCCCCTTCCGGCGCTCCCGCCCCCGGTCGAAGGCCCGGTCCCGATCCGAGAATCAACCGAAGTCGTCCAGCCCCGACTGCACGCCGGTCACGAGGGTCGACTTCCGCCGGAGATCCGCGAACGACACCGGGAGGTGGGGAACGATCCGCCGGAGGGCCCCGTGGAAGGTTTCGGCCTCGCCGAACGTCCCGGCGAGGTCGTCGGCCCCGTCCCGCGGCGGGCCGGCGAAGGCGTCGCGGACGCTCTCGCGGACCTGCCAGACGCCGACCGGGGCCCAGTAGTCGTCGGAGACCTCCCGCAGGACGAGGCACTTGGCCTGCCGCCCGACCTCGTCGAGGTGTTCGAGCACGCCGAGGCGGGCGGCGTAGTACCCTCCGGCGGTCTCCGCGACGTATTCGGTGCGGCCCTCGTAGTTCTCGTGGGCGCTCGTCAGCCAGGTCTCGCCCGTCGCGTCCGGGTTCCAGACGCTGCCCGGCGTCTTCATCTCGACGAGTTCGTACTCCCACCGCCCGGGCGCGAGCACCACCCAGTAGCGGTTCCCGAGATACTCGTTGACCCACACCTGGACGCCGTTCACGGGCGGGTTGGTCCGAATGCGTCCCCGGAGGTACTGCCCGACCGTGTCGTCGACGGCGGTGATCGACCACCGCGTGGGAACGAGTCGGCGCGACTCGTCCCGACCGAGCGCGCCGGCCGACAGGATCGAGTTGATCTCGTAGGTGTCGAACCCGCGACGGTAGAGGTAAGTCATCGCGCCCTCCGCGCGCCAGTCGTCGTCCTCCAGGGTCTTCTCCACCGCCCGCGGGACGTGCGGGTTCTCCGCGAGCGTCGCCGATTCGGCGCTGGCCCGGGGACCCGTGGGCGTACGTACGCCGTCGACCGACAGATCGAGGTCCGGCGTCCCCGCGAGGCCGATCTCCACGTCGACCGGCCGATCCGCGATGGCGACCTCGCGCTGGACGCCGACGAACCCGTCCCAGACGTCGTGGACGTTCGCTCCGCTCGACCGACAGGAGTTGAGGAGACCGGTCCGGTACTGGAGCACCGAATCGATGTCGAGGCCGCGGCGGTACCACTCGCCGCTGGCGGCGAACTCCCCGGCGCGGTCCTCCCGGCCGACCGGCGAGAGGATGCCGGTCGAGACGTCGGGGTAGTTCGCCCGGCCGACGAAGATGGAGGGCGCAGTCGACCCGAACAGCGCGTCCCCCTGCGTCGTCGACTCGAACCGCTCCTCGAAGTCGTCGAGGTGGTCGATCACCCCGTAGGACTTCTCCGCCGCCAGCCGGCGGCGCTCGGCCGCGTCGTCGGGTTCGAGCCCCTCGATGTAGTCGTCGAGGCGCATCCACGGTCCGGTCGGGACCGCGCCGGCTTGAACCTGACTCCCGGCGAGTCCACGCGCTTCGCTCCCCCCGCCGACGTCCCACTCGCTCCCTCCGATCGCTCGCGGGGCTCCCGGCGGATGCTGGTCCATTCCGGTCACGAGCGTCAGGGCACTCCGTCGATAGCACACGGGAAGCGATCCGGCGTAATCGACCGGGGGCATCGGCCTCCACCGAACGGTGTCCAGTCCTGAAAGGGTCGAAATCGGCGCATTACTAAGTTATCGTCGTTCGAAGTTGTTCCCCGGCGGCACACGATCTCCGCCCCCTCCCCCTGTGTGCCGTCGTGTAGTTTTCGGCCGTATCGGACGGTGACGCGCCGCGCAGAGTACCGCGTCGGACGGCGCCGGCAGGCCGCAATCGGTCACTCCTCGTCCGTCGCTCGTATCCCTACTCGATGCTTAACTGATCGTTTAGCACGGAAGCTAGCGGGCGCTTCCCGGCCGATCGGTACGCTGGGGGCCGAGTTCCGGATCGATGTGGGTTTTGTCCTCTCGGCTTGCCAGGTCCGCTGATACAGTGGATCGGTACGTGGCTCGACGGCGACCTGCTCCTTCTCGGGCTCGTTGCTGCGGGTTCCGGGGTACTGCTGTGCTCTACAGGCGGAGCAGCCGAGTGCCTCGGAGCTTGACCCCGAGGGTGAAGGCCGTACGCTCGAGGGAACTACCCTGCCTACTCACCGCTGACGCCCGCTCCCTGAGGGAGAGGGCTTAGCGCCTGAAATCAGCTAAAACCATAAATTAGGGAATGACGGATCTGCGTCAACTGACCTGTGTCAAGCCATCGAGCCCACAAATGCGGTAACTGACGATTCATCAAGCGCAGCGTACCGCGGATGAAGCGTACGACTAACTAAGAGGATGATGCGCGTCAACGAGCACATGGCAGAGACAGAGGACCGTTCGCGGACGGACCACCTTCGGGGACGCGCGCCGGTGATCCGGAACGGTTCGGGAATCGGCCTCCTTCGGAAGATTCGCCCGCACCTGTGGGCCGTCGCCATCGTCTTTTTCGGCATCGGCGATACCGTCACCACGACCGTCGGCCTTCAGGCCGGCCACATCGCCGAGGTCGGTCCGGTCGTTGCGCCGATCATCCAGCAGTACGGCTACGCGGCGATAGGGCTGCTGAAACTCGGGACGCTCGTGGCGTGTTATCTCGTCTACAGGATCATCCCCGCCCCGCATAATCTGGGCGTTCCGCTCGGTCTGGCGGTGCTCGGCGTACTCGTATCGGGGTGGAATGCGGTCGTGCTGACGATTGCTCTCGGGTGAGCTACCACGGCGTGAACGCCGTGGCAGTCAGCGTGGGCTCCCGTTCTACCCGCCAAGGGCAGTCGGTGAATATCCACCGTTCAGCATCCTGCTTTTCAAGCGCACGCCTACGGGTACGCCTCCACGACCGGACGTTTTTGTGACTCTATGACCGGCACCGGATTGATGAACGACCGGAGCGTTCAGGTATCGATCCGAACGTGACGATACCGCTGTTCGGGTCGATGCTGACCACCACAGACTGGCGTACCGGGAAAACAGCCCGTCTATTACGTTACTGGTTCCGCGTCGTCCGTCTCCGGCCGGTACCTGACCGTGCCGTCGGCGGCAACCTGGATACGGTACTCGTTGTAACGAAAGTCGACCTGGACGGCAGCGCCATCTTTACCAGCCGCATGTCGCATGACGCGATCCAGCGCATCCGGGTTCACCACTTCGTTAAGCGGCGGGCTCACCAGCGGGTCGAACTCGGTCTGGTCTGCCAGCGCTTCGAGGATTGTGAGCGAGACGCGGTGAGTCTCGTTCCAGTCGAAGGTTCCGAGCCGCTGCCAAGACGGGCCCGGGGACCGATCCTCGTCGTCCGTCAGTTCACGGATCTCGTTGACCAGCGTCTCGAAACTCGTCGGTCCAGCCATCGCGTCCCCTTTCGGAACGTACGCGTCGACGACATCGGTCGGCAGGTCCGCCGGCGGATGGCCGGAGTACAGCAGTACGGGCAGATCAGGATAGGACCGCTTGACAACTGCGGCCAGGGATTCCCCGTCACTCGTGGTAATGCTATCGCTCACCAGACAGTCGATGTCGGACGCCTGGAGCATCGAGAGTGCTTCGGCGGCCGACTCGGTTGTCACGGGTGAAAGATCGGGCTCCTGCTCGAAATGCTTCGACTGTGTCCGGATCTGCTCTGACGTATCGTCAACGAAGAGGACGCGACGTTGACTGTCTGCGTCCATAGCAGACGATAAATCAGGAAGGATATTAATTAATCTTCCCGTGCGTCAGACATTATGTTCGCGGGAACGAAGAGTGAAATCACCAACGATACGTATGACCCGGGAGCAGTCCGGACGCGTCGGCCGAGGCCGCTCCGGACCGGCATCTCACGCCGTCCGGTAGCGCCGTCGTATCGGGTTGGAAATATGTCGGCATCCGCCCGTTGCGGTCGTCAGCCCGCCACTCGAGTATCGAATTCCGAGTAGGCTGTCGTCGCTCCCCACCACTCCCCGATCCAAGGGAAGGGCCGGGTGACGAAAAAAGGGCGCACGCGAGTTGGGGGGAGCCGAAGAGTGCCGGACCCGTCCAGGGGAATCCCCTCGGGGGAGTTCCGCCGTACGAGTAACCACATAGCCTTGCCCCCATCGAGGGGCAGGAGCCTGGAGTTCATTCCTAACGTACCCGTATAGCAGTCCAACCGGAAGACATCGCCAATATTCTCCAGTAGATGCGCCCGAGCAACGCTTCGAAGCCTTGGAGAGCCAGCCACCATAGGTGACGAGTGCGAGTCCACGCTCCACGGCAACGGCAATCACTCTGTGTCGTGTCTGCTCCTGAACCGGCACACCGTGCCGCTACTCGGCTGTGACGAGCATCTCGAACGGTTCACGTCCGTCTGTGGGTTCACGACCACAGATGTGGCGGAACTCCTGCATCACCGACCGATCGGCGGGCTCGAGTGCCGAGTTGCCAGTTCGCGCCCCACAGTCCCGACCGGCCTGGTTCCGGTCCGAGACAGGGGGTGCTGTCGTCGCGTGTCCGGAACATCGGACTCCGTGATATTCGGCCGATCGCGCTCGCGACCCTTGCACCCGCGGGGCTACCCCTCTCACATTATGTAAATGGGTTGTTAACCGAGACGCGGAAGCCATAAAGGCTATATTCCGAGCAGTAATTGTTTGTTTATGCGAGACGACGCCGATCGAATCGAAGGCCACGTGGGGCGATGGTGGCTCTCGTTCGGCGTCGCGCTCTTCCTGCTGGTCCCCTTCGACCTATTCACGACGCTGCTCGCGGTGGGGAAATACGGGATGATGGTCGAAACCAACCCGATTATGCGGTGGCTCCTGCAGCAAGGACTATTCGCGGTGGCGACGGTGAACGTCGTGATTACCTGGGTCACGGTGATCATGTTTCACGTCGCGATTGGCCACATCCGGCGCGCCCCGCCCTCGTACCACCGTTCACTCACGAAGGTCGTGAACGTCTGGGTCGGCATCCTGCTCGTCGGCGGCGTCGTCCTAGTCACTAACAATCTGCTCGTACTCGTCTGACTCGGCCACGGGAGTGGTCGGCTACGCATCGTTTCATCCGGTTCCCGCCCGTCATTCCTCCCGGCTCACTCGACCCCGTCCCCGCCGTCCGGAGCACGCCGGTCATCCCCTCAACTAACCGCATCGATGATTCCCGCTCGAATTCTAGGAATCCCGGACCTCGAGCTCGTATTCGACGATGTAGAGGTAGTCGAGCCGGGGGATGTTCGGTGCGAGCAGGAGTTCCTCGTCTAGCAGGGCGCGGTCGAAGTGGACCCGTCCGTACTGTCCGAGGGTCAGGTTGCCCGTGACGATTGCCCCATAGAGGTCGCCCTGCTTGATGTAGAAGTTCCCGGACCCCGCGTATCCGGCCGGGGCGATGATGGCCGCGGTGACGTTGGGATGTTCGGAACTCGATCCACCGATGTCCCCCTCGAAGTTGTCCGTCCCGTAGATTTGGAACCGCGGAGACTTCTGTCCGGGGACGAGGATCGCGCCGTCCCGCTCGACGAAGAAGTGGGTCCGGTCGGTCCCTTCTCCGGGCACGTTCACCTCGACCTGGCTCTTGCTTTTCACGAAGACCCGGACGGTGCCGTTCCCCTTGACCTCGATGTGACTGTTCGTTCCCCCGGCCTTCTCGAGCCGCATCCAGTCCCGCACAGCGATGGTGATGTCGCCGCCGGTGGCGTTCAACACCAGGTCCTGACCCTGCAAGTCGAAGTTCTCCAGATAGTAGACCCCTGGCCCGAGAGTAGCGCTGTCCGAGAACTGCAGTTCCTCGTTCTGGATGACCGACGTCTCGTTGTTGTCGTTCCGATTCTTGAGGTCGTCAACCTTGTCGTTCACCAGCGTGTTGATCGGAGGTTGATCCACGATGTTTCTGGACCCGTTAACTATGTTGCCCTCCACGGTACTGCTGCCGTCGACCATGACCGTCCCGTTGGCGGTCGCGTTCCCGGTGATCGTCGCGCCGCCCGACAGGTTGATGTCCTCGCCGCTGTGGGCGTCGCCGTCGATGGTGGAGTCGCCCTCCATGCGGATGTCCCCGGCCGCCTCGACCACCCCCTCGCTGGTGTTCGAAACGCTGTACGGTCCCACTGACGAGTTGTAACTGTCGATGTACGCACCGGTGCCCAGGAGCCGGAGTTGACCGGGCCCGGATGTCGCGATGACGCCGGCGTCTGGGGCGAAGTTCTTCGGGAGTGCGAGGAAAGTCACGATCACCTCGTTATCGGCGTGGTCGTACTGCACGATGGCGCCGGTCTCCTCCGCGAAGAAGGCCCCCCACGCCCTGTAGTATCGACTTCGAACGACGACCCTGATCTTGGAATTCGTGAGCCTGTTGGTCAGGCCGATGGTCGCGTTGGGGAACCGTTCCCGGGATGCGGTGCGGGTGAGCTGCACCTCGCTGTAGACGCTCCCGCCCCGCGTGACGACGACGGGCATCGTGAGCGTCTTCTCGCGGAAACTGATCTCGGGGGGAGACACCATCGTCGAGCCGTTGCCATCGCTCCGCCAGACGCCGCCACCCTGGTAGCCGACAGTCGTGTCGCCGTTCTCGTAGACCACCGTGCCGACGGTCCGGTTCATCACCTCAGTGCTGGCCCCGCTGCTGGTGTTGATGTACGTCACCGTGACGCGACCGGTGTCGTTCTCCACGTCGAGAGTGCCCTGGTTGACCTTCATCCCGAGGTCGACCCGCTGGGCGGTCGTTCCGCCGTTTGCGACGCGGAAACTTTCGGCGTCGTACTGGACGAGCGCCCGCTCAACCTGCTGAATCTCGACGGTGTCCTGATTGCTGGCGAGTTCTGGTCCGCCGATGAGCGTAATCGCCGCGACGCCCAGAACGACGATCCCGATCAGGAGCGCGACAGCGACCACTTCGGAGGCTCCGCGATCGGCGTCGGCGAGGGTGTCGCGTGCGTCCGGGGTCATGGATTACAGGGGTTACAGTTCGAACGTGGCCAGTATCTCCGTGGTGTCGCTGTCGGGATCCTCCCACACGACGGTGATCTCCTCGATATCGTCCAGGCCCGTGGCGATCGGCTCGCTCTCGCCGGCGATCAAATCGTTCTGGAGTCCCGCGAGGGAACTCCCGTCCTGATCCAGCACGACGATGGTGTCGGCGTCGAGCGGATCGCCCCCCTCGTGTTTCAACACGACGCTATCTGCCTCGACCTCGAACGAGAGCGTCACCGACGGCGCCTCCGCCGTTCCGAGGTCCTGATCCAGTACGACGCTCCCGATCGCGAACGCGAGCAGCACGGAGATGGCGATCAGCAGCGAGACCGCGACGACTGGCGAGACAGCGCGCTCATCCGCCACCGGGCTCGGTTCCATCTTGTATCCTGACTCGCTTATGTGAGTACGAAACGTGATTGGTGAACGACTCGAAATACGCGGACGGGTTACGGTTCGAACGTGTCGACCACGATGGTCTTGTCGCCGTTCGGAGCCTCCCAGACGAGGGTGATTGTCTCAGCGTCGGAGCCTTTGAGGTCGAACCCGGATTCGCTCTCCGTGATCGTGATACTGTCGCCAGCGGTCAGTTCTGAGGCGCTGATGCCGTCGTCACTAAGTGCTTTCTCGAGCGTGTATTCACTACTACCGTTGGTGAACACGATCTCGCTTTCGGCGAGCGGATCGCCGCCTCTGTGCTTCAGCGTAAGTACGCCGCTGGATGTACTGTAGTTCGCCGCCGCGTCGACCGACGGCGCGTTGGCGCCACCGGGGCCGAGGTTGAGAACCACGGCGCCGATGTCTCGGCTGCGTCGGTCGACGGCCACCTTCGGGCGCTCCGCTTCGGCGACCGGATCGGGGGGCCCGGACGACTAGTGGCAGCCCGTCGACGAGGACGCGTACCGGGGTCTTGATTCGGTTGGAACGAGAGCGCCGTGCGGTGTCGGTGATACCCTTAGGAGTAGCTGGGGTCGCGGAACGTGGAAACCGATCAGAGCGGTTGTGCCGTTCGAACTCCTCAGAATCGCGTCCTTCCGTACTCTGAAACACCGGACGTATTAGATTACCATTACAATTAGATCATCATACATGATTCGGAAATCGACGAGAATATCAACAACAATATAAAAAGTGATATGTGCGTGCTGTGGTATCTCTTGGCATGGGGGAAAGTACCATGACAGAGCACAAGAGTATCGACCGGAGTGTCGAGGAAGACACGTTCACCTGCCCAGTGTGTGGTGGCACCGGGCCACGACAGGCGATCTGGAACCACCTACACTATGACCACGGTTGGGATCCCGATCGGATCGGGACCGCCCTCGAGTCCGAACGTAACCAGTCGGAGGGATAACGCCGACAACTTGGCCGCAATTCGGTTCGAACTGGACGTTTGAGTCCCCCTCGTCGGCCATGACTGGGGCGCGGGGGTGGCGTGGTTGACGGTGCTTCACGCCACCCCGCTCGGCAAAAGTGCGCCGAACCAGTGGTGTTATCCGTCTCGTCCCCCTGATGACTACTAACTTGTCCGCATATACGAGGTCGTCGAGACCCCTCGTTGCCGATTCGCGACGGGAGTCTCCCGCGAGACGGCACGATACCGCTCCGATTGCTGACCACACGGTCGATCGGTTGCAGTCGCTTGGCTCTCGGACGAGGGCGGTCAACTATCCGATAGAGCTGATTCGAGTACTGGCCGCCGACCGTCCTGCCGCGTGGCTATCGCAGCCGCCGGGCGTCTCTCCCGAGGAATTCATCTCGCTGCTTGATGCGGTCCCCGTTCGTCATCGTACTGCGCCCAACGGCTCCGGACGCGTGGTTACGACCGACCCGGATCGGTTCGACTTGCTTCCCGATGCCAACGCCGACCCGGAGACGTTCGACCGGGAGATGGGATTGTTTCTCGACTATCCCCGCGACGCTATCGCCCAGTTTCTCGACTCGGAGAGCACCACGATCAAATTGGTCAAGAGGCAGGTTCGTCGCGGCCCCCTCGAGCCGAAAGAGGCTGCGTACGTGCAGTTCGTGCCGTGGGTTCGCTCGCCCTCGCAGGAAAATCTCGAACGACAGATTGCGGAGGGAAAACGGATTGCCCGCCGCCTCCTCGACATAAACGCCCGGTGTGGGACGAGACATATCGCGGAGTGCGTCGCCATCCGATATCACACCAAACGCCGGAGGTTTGGGGCAAGCCGGGGAGAAACCGGTGGATGGTTCGGGTGGCTCTCCACGCTTCGTGATGGGTCGATCGTCCCCGAAATCGGTATATGGGGGAACACACGGACGTGAAGATATATTCGTGGGAGCCGGATAGCGGGTGAACCTTCCGTGATTGAGACGAACCGCACGTCGTCCCGCTCCTCGAACCGTTCTGCGACTCGGAGTTCTCGTGCTGTTTCCTCCGGAATTTCGTCCTCATCCGTGAGCCGCTCGCTATCGAATCCCGACAACCTTCATACGGATCGCGGCCGTCACTCGCGGGTGATGGCTCCCCCGGGCGTGCGTGATCGGCTTCGTCAGTCCCGGTACACCGGCGAGAACCGGTGTATCCCGTGTACCGTCGTGAACCTCGGGATCGCCGGAGTCCTCGCCGTCGCGACGGCGGCGATCACGTACGGAACCGGGCCGGTCGTCGCGGCTCTCGTCGGCGGGGCCGCGTTTCTCGTCGCGGCTGTCGTGATCTATCTCCGGGGCTATCTCGTGCCGGGAACGCCGTGGCTCACGAGAACGTACGCTCCCGACTGGCTGCTTCGGCCGTTCGACAAGGACGAGATGTCTACGCCACAGGCGACGACCGGGGATATCGATACCGAGGCCTTCCTGAAACGCGCCGGCGCGGTGACGGAGTGTCCACACGAAGACGATCTCTGCCTGACGGACGCGTTCCAAGTTGCATGGCGGGATCGCATCGCCCGCCTGCGCGAAGCTGACACGACGCGAGCGGAGCTGGCCGCAATCCTCGAGGTCGATCCGGAGCGGCTGTCGTTCGAGGGCTTCGACGATGCGTTCGTTGCCCGAATCGACGGCCGTCGCGCGGGCCAATGGGAGTCCCACGCCGCCTTCCTCGCGGACGTGGCCGCCGCAAACGCGCTGTGCGAGCGATCTGCCGGCTGGGACACGCTCGATATCCAGTCCCGGAGCAGTCTGCTCAACGGGCTGCGGATCTTCCTCGAGCGGTGCCCGGCGTGCGACTCCCCGGTGACGATCGGCGAGGAGGTCGTCCAGTCGTGCTGTCGGTCGGTCGGGGTCGTCGCGGTGACCTGCCAGGACTGCGGTGCCCGGATATTCGAGGCCGAGTACCCGTCGGCGTGATCGGACGGTGAAGTCGACCCGCCGCTTCGGACGTCGATTCCTCCGAGTGTGGTTCGTCCAGCGCGCGAAAGGGCCTGACCCTCGTGATGAGAGACGAGCGCTAGCGCGACCGGAAGTACCATGACGCCTCGGGACGATGATACTACAGTCACGTGTTACAGATCGGTCCTCGGCAAGAGCGCCTCGTCGATGCGTGGGCATCGACTATCGGCACAGCGGCAAGCGGACGGAACTACGATTTCACGTCGCCGACGCGAACGGAACGGCTGTGCGAGCGTGCCGATCGATTCCTGGACGCGCCCTCCGAGGAGACGTTCGGTGCCCTCTGGTCGTCCGAGATCATCCGGAACGCGACCTACGGCGGGCCCGATACAGTGTTGAACAACTGGAACAGGCCGATCGAGGAACTGACCGCGTTCGTCCGTACGATCAGGGATGCCGACGCGTACGACCCGGCCTGGGAACGGCAGGTCCCGGCCGTCGTCGTGCCGGCCCTCTGGGAGATCTACGGCCGCCTGCAGCCGGCGGAGCGACCGATCATCAACAGTTGGGTGCGGCGGGCACTCCCGATATTCGGCCCCGCGAACCCGCAGACGCACGCGGACGGCGTCGAACGACTCGCCGCATTCCGGGAGTGGTACGAACATCGGGTCGGGCACGTCACCGCACAGACGGACCACGCGGTCCCGCTCTACGACGAGATCGAGCAGTTCCTCTACGTCGCCGTGACGCTCGACGAGACCGCCCTCCGCGAGAGCCTCGGGATGGCGGAGCAAGCGTACGACACCTTCGCCGGCTGGGATGCGATGCGGGCCCGGAGCGATCGAACGAACTGACCGAGCTTTCCCCGCATCTGGTGCCTTCATCACGGCCGCGAACAGCGACGCCTCCGAGACGGCGTCGCCACTCGACTACTGGGGACCAGTCACTCGGAGACGGGGACGGACGACTACTGCGCCTAGCTTTCTTCGAGGAGGGACCACCCCCGTTTACTGGTTGCCGAGACGCTTCGCGTCTCGTTCGCACAGCAGACCGCTCCGCGTTCTGACGATGGGCGTGCATCCGACATCTCCACCCCCACCGCCGACGCTCAGTTTGGAACCCGGAACGTTGCCCGCTGGACAGCAGGCCGCATCTGGAACGAAACTGGCGAAATCCCCGATGGGGCCGCTGAAAGCGCACCTGAAGACCCACGATTGCCGGAACGGTCCGAACGCACGATCCAGTCGGGAGGCATCGAGGGGATTCGTTGAGACCCTCTGCCGGTGGTCGTTTTTCGGCGGTCGTGCCGAATAGAGGGCGCATATTCAGCAGTAGCGGTGCTTGCCGTTCTCTCGGAAAGCGGTCCGAACACGATGCTGACGCAACGTTGCCGGATGGGTACTCCTGCCGGAGTTGTATACGGGTACAAGTCGGCCCCATCGAACGAGCAGTGCTGAGTCGGGACCCATTTCAATCTGTGATGCTGTGCCCCGTCACGTTTTAGTCATCGGGTGTATCCAGGGCGTTAGACAGGGATGCGCGACACTATCGAGTCGATCTCCGTTCTCCATGTCGACGATGAGCCCGAGCTTGCGGAGATGACCGCCGACATGCTCTCGCGTGAGGATGATCGGTTTGAGGTTGTCACGGCCACCAACGCAACCGATGGGCTGGACCTGTTCACCCAGCAGGAGTTCGATTGTGTCGTGTCTGACTACGAGATGCCTCGACAGAACGGCATCGAGTTTCTCGAGGCTGTCCGAGAGACGTATCCGGATCTCCCGTTCATCCTCTATACTGGCAAAGGCTCGGAGGAAATCGCCAGCGATGCGATCGCTGCAGGCGCGACTGATTATCTCCAGAAGGGATCTGGTACTGACCAGTACGAACTGCTCGCTAACCGAATCCGAAACGCCGTCGCGCAGTATCAAAGCGAACGCAGCCGACAATGGTTGGCCGAACTCGCGGAAAACACCGACCGGGTCCTCTTTAGTTTCACCGCCGATTGGGAGAGACTGCTGTTTGTGAGTTCCGCTTACGAAGACCTCTGGGGCCGCTCTATCGTCGACCTCCACGATGACCCGACTGACTTTCTAAACGGCATCCACCCCGAGGACCGCGACCGGGTCCGAGAGGCAATGGGGATCGTATCTGACGGCGAGCCGGTCGATATTGAATTCCGTATCGAATCCGAGGATCGAGATGATCGATGGGTTCGGGCTCACATCGAACCGATCGTTAACGAGGCGGGCTCCGTCATACGGGTTGCCGGGTCTGTCGCCGATATCACGGAGGAATATCGTCGCCGATCTCGGCGCAAGCGCCAACGCGAGACGCTCGTAGAGCTGGCGACTGATCGTGCGGTCACGTCCGGCGACTTCGAGACGGCCGTCCGTCGGGTCACTGAAACTGCCGCGGACGTTCTGGATGTTCCGCGGGTGAACATATGGTTGGTTAACGAAGATGACGGCGCAGAACGCCTCACCTGTGTCGATCACTATGACCGGCGAACTGACAACCACGAGCATGGGATGGAGTTACTCGTCGAAGACCATCCAGCGTATCTGGAAGCGTTAGAAACTCATCAAGCGATCGACGCCGCTGACGCCCGCGAGGATCCGCGTACCGTGGAGCTGACCGACTACCTTGATACACACGACGTCGGTGCGTTGTTGGACGCGACCCTCCGCTCGGAAGGAGACGTCGTCGGTGTGGTCTGTCACGAACATGTGGGCGAGTTCCGAGAATGGACTGACGATGAAATCGACTTTGCAAGTGATATCGCTGATATCGTTCACCGGGCGCTGCGCAACCACGATCGAAAGCAACGCGAGCGAGAACTGGAAGAAACCCGGGCACGATTCCAGGCACTAACGCGGAACGCGACCCATGCAGTTGTGACGATCAACGACGAGAGTACTGTACAATACGCTAACGACGCGGTTGAGGACATCTTCGGCTATGCACCGGAGGAACTCCTCAACGAGTCGCTACTGACGGTCATGCCGGAGCGGTTCCACGACAGCCACGGGGAGGCTATCACTCGGTATCTCCGTGAAGGGACCAAACGACTGGAATGGGACTGGATTGAACTCCCGGGGCTCCACAAAGACGGTCATGAAGTCCCTCTCGGTATCTCGTTTGGCGAAGCGACGATCGAAGACGAACGTCAATTTACGGCCCTCCTCCGCGATATCACCGAACGTAAGGAGCGGGAACAGGCACTCGAACGGACGCATGAGCTGCTGCAGCACACCGAGCATCTCGCTGACGTTGGCGGCTGGGAGATCGATACGAACACGATGGACGTGTTCTGGACGGAGCATCTCTTTGAACTCCTGGGTGTGGACGACGAGGAGGAGCCGTCAGTAGACGAAGCCCTTGATGTCTACCACGAGGACGACCGTCCGATTGTCGAAAACGCCGTCGAAGCGGCCCTCGATTTCGGCGAGTCCTTCGACGTGGAAGCACGATATCTACGGCCGGACGGCGAGGTTCGCTGGCTTCGGGTCCGAGGTGTTCCGGAAACCGAGGATGGTGACGTCGTGGCACTTCGTGGCGCGGTGCAAGATATCACCGACCGGCGTCGACGCGAGTGCGTCCTCCGTGATATGCATGACATCATCTCGGACCGGCACCAATCTTTCGAGGAACAGGTCCGGGCGCTTCTCGAACTCGGACGGGCGGAACTCGACACGCAATACGGAACCCTGTCGGAGATTCGAGACGGTGACTACGTGTTCGAGATCATGGCTACCGACGATGACAGTATCCAGGCTGGGGACGTAGTTCCGGTATCAGCAACGAACTGTGAAATCGTCGCCAGTACGGAACAGACACTCGTTCTCGAGGACGTTGAACGCGATGCTCCCGAGGAGACCGACCGGACCGGCTTCAATGAGTTGGGAATCTCGTCTTATATCGGCGCCCCTGTATTCGTTGACCAAGACGTCTATGGAACGTTCTGTTTCTATGACACGGGCGCCCGAACCGGACAGTTCTCCGAATGGGAGAAAACGCTCGTTGATTTGATGAGCCGCTGGGTGAGTTATGAACTCCAGCGGCGGCAAGCGAACGAGCGGCTCAACGAGCAAAACGAACAATTGGAGCAGTTCGCATCGATCGTCTCCCACGATCTCCGGAATCCGCTCAACGTTGCCGTGGGCCGTCTGGATCTGGCTATGGAGGAGTGCGATAGCGAGCACCTCGATCACGTGTCGCAGGCTCATGATCGGATGCGGACACTTATCGACGGTTTACTGCAACTTGCTCTCGAAGGCGAGGAACTGAACGAAACCCAACAGGTGGATCTTCGGGCTTTCTCCGAGGACTGCTGGCGAAACGTCGATACGGAAAGTGCGACCCTTGTCACCGACATCGACCGAACGATTGGGGCCGACGAGAGTCGTTTCCGCCAACTGTTCGAAAACCTGATCAGGAATAGCGTGGACCACGGTGGGTCTAACGTAACCGTGACGGTCGGTGAACTGGAGGACGGTTTCTACGTCGAGGACGATGGACCGGGGATTCCGGAAGGGGAACGCGACGACGTGTTTGAGGCTGGCTACTCCACGAATGCGGAAGGGACAGGGTTCGGGTTGAGTATAGTCAAGCAGGTATGCGATGCTCATGACTGGGGCATCCGTGTGACCAAAGGCTCGGACGGTGGCGCGCGGTTCGAGATCACTGGTGTTGCCTTCGTGGATCGATAGACACTCCGCATGCAGCACGCAGATTCTGACAACGTCTCGGCAGTCCGTCCATGAATACAGGGCGCGTATCTTGTACAGCGCTTCACTCGGATCGGGGAGTCCGAATCGACCGGCACGGAGGTATGGGGTACCACGCGGATCGGAGACCCGTTCGATTCCGCCAACAGTGGCGTGCCGAACGCGGGGATCCAGCCATCAGGATGGGACGCCGGTGATCTCGAAGCGCGCGCCGCCCTCGTCGCCGTCGGTCACGCCGATCTCCCAGCCGTGGGCCTCGGCGATCTGCTTGACTATCTGCAGGCCGAACCCAGTTCCTCCGTCGGCCGTAGAACACCCCGCCTCGAATACGCGCTCACCCTCGGGAATGCCCGATCCATCGTCCGCGACGTAGAAGCCGTCATCCAGGTCGCCGACGGTTACGGTCACGTTCTCGCCGCCGTGTTCGACCGCGTTCCGGATCACGTTCTCCAACAGTTGCTGGAGGCGACCCCGGTCCGCCCGAACCGTCCGCTCCGTCTCGACGGTGAGTGTCGCCCCGTCCGTCTCGACGGTCCGCCAAGACGTGTCGACAGCGGCGGCGAGGTCGATCGCTTCGACTTCGCTCACCTGCTTTCCCTCGCGTGCAAGCGTCAGGAGATCGTCGATCAACGTCCGCATCCGGTCGTGGGCGCGGTCCACGGCGTCCAGATGCTCGCTTTTACACGCCTCCCGAGCCAGTTCCAGCCGGCCGTTAGCCACGTTCAACGGGTTCCGAAGGTCGTGGGAAATGACGTTAGCGAACTCCTCTAACTGCTCGTTCTGGCGCTCCAGCTCCCGCTCGTACTCCTTCCGCTCGGTGATATCGATGTGCGCACCGACCATGCGTTTCGGCTCGCCGGTTTCGTCATAGGCGACGTACCCGCGCGATCGGATGTGGCCGTACGTGTCGTCTTTCTTGCGGAAGCGATAGGTTTCGTCGTAGGTGGTTTCGGGATTCTCGACGGCCTCCCGGAGCGCGGCGAGCACGCGGTGGCGGTCCTCGGGGTGGATGCGCTCGCGCCACCAGTCGGTATCCGTGCTGACATCCGAGGAGACGTACCCGAACTGGGGAAGATACTCGCCGCTGCGGGTGATTTCGTCCGTTTGGGGGTCCCAGTCCCAGAAGGCGTCCGCCGACGCCCGGACCACCAACTCGTACTTCTCCTGGAGGTCCGTGCGCTCGCTGAGATCCTCGACCGTCCAGACGAGGTCGCCGGTCTCGGTGCCCGAGATCACGTGCTCTTCGGGGAACGTGCTGCCATCGGCACGCAGTCCCGTCGTGGTGCCGTGCCACCTGCCCTCGGTCTTGGCCGTTAGAAGGACCTCGTCGCGAACGAACGCAATCTCGCTGTCGGGATAGAGCAACTCCCAGTGCTCGCCGATCAGTTCCTCGGGCGCGTAGCCGTAGAGATCGGCGTACGCCTCGTTGACGTAGAGAAATCGACCGTCTTCATCGAGAATGCTGATGCCCTCTTGAGCGGTCCCGATCGCTTCGAGCTGTCGTTGTCGCGCTCGTTCCATCCGCCGTCGCTCGACGGCGTTCACGATCCTGTTGGCGAGGAGTTCGTACTGTCCGGTGTCCCGTCCCCTCCGGAAGTAGTCGGTTGCCCCGGCGGAGATAGCGTCGCTGGCGATCTCCTCGCTCCCTTTCCCGGTGAAGAGGATAAACGGCAGAGCGGGGTACTCCTCGCGGACGGTTTCGAGGAATTCGAGGCCATCGGCGCCGGGGATATCGTAGTCGCTGACGATACAGTCGACATCCGCCGCGTGGAGGTGATCGAGGCCCTCGCGGGCACTCGTCGCCGTGTTGGTCGTAAACCGCTCGTGATACCGCTGGAGACGGGTTGCGACGATATCGGCACCCCCTGGCTCGGCGTCGACACAGAGAACGGCGATCGATGACGTGCCGGGAGGCATACTGACCATACTCCCCGAGCAAGGATAATAAGTGCCTTTGTAACTCGCCGCACATCAGGGAACGTGCGCGCCGTTCGGCGAGTCACCGGTACACGGGCACTACGTCGACGTCATTGAGCACGACCGAGCCTCTGCAAACCGTTTTCCGGGCGACCGTCGAAGCGAACGTCCTGTGAAACAAGTCATCATCGTCAGGAACGATCTCGGGCTCAGCACGGGCAAACTCGTCACACAGGCGTGCCACGCGGCCGTCCTCGCGTACCGGGACGTCGACGCCACCGGCACCGAGGAGAAGGTCGTCGTCCATACGGACGGACCGACGCTCATGAAGCGGCGACAACGGGCGAAAGACGACGGCGTGCCGTACCAGCTCGTACAGGACGCTCGAAAGGAGGAGCGCGAGCCGCGAACGATCACCGCGCTGGCGGTCGGGCCGGCAGCGGACGACGCGGTGGACCCGCTCACCGACGATCTGCCGCTCGTCGACGACAACCCGAACTCGAGAGCGCCGACGCCGAGGCGGTCCGACACCCGGCCGGAGTAGCGACGCGCGAGTTCGCCGATCCGAAGCGCCCCCCGGGAACGGAGGGGCAATCGCAAGCCGTGGGAAGGATTCGAACCTTCGACCGGGTGCTTACAAAGCACCCGCTCTGCCGGACTGAGCTACCACGGCACACGCGGAGTTGGCACACAGAACGGGAAAGGCCTGTGGATTCCGCGGTGGGGAAGCCGAGACTCGGGTGGCGACACAGCCCCGCGTTTGACAGCTGTGCGGGTTTGCATCTGCCGAGCTAGCGGGTGAATGCCGGGGATTGCTCCCGAAGGGGTTCGTCAGTCGAGCCGATCTTTCCGTTCGTGCGAAACGACGTTGCCGACGGAGACGGTGATCTTGAGTCGGTGGTCGTACGAATCGGAAAACGTGTGCGTGCGGAACTCGACGATCCAGAGATCGTTTTCCTTCGCCGCGTCCAATACCTCCCCCAGTTCCCCGACACACTCCCCATCGGCGTAGTCCCTCGCTATCTCGATTGCTCTCTCCCTGTCCACTTGCCCACCCATGACACACAGTTCGTCTCCACAGGGAAAGCCACTCGCCTCACGGTAGTGGTCGGTGCGGGCGGGCGCGCGGGCTCCACCGTCCACGATGCCCGCTTGCGACGGGGGCTCGTCCTTCTAGGCGGGAACTGGCTCCAGTTCGTCCCCGAGATGCTCGTTTTCCCACTCCCGACGGGCAGCGAGTTCTCGTTCGCCCCGCGGCGTCAACGCGTAGTAATTGGTGCGACGGTCGACCGTGCCCTTTTCGACGAGCCCCTTCTCGACGAGCGTGTCGAGATTCGGATAGAGGCGCCCGTGGTGGATCTCGCTCTCGTAGTAGTCTTCCAGTTCGTCCTTGATTGCCAGTCCATGGGGCTCGTGGAGGCCGGCAACGACGGTTAACAGGTCGCGCTGAAAGCCGGTCAGGTCGTGCATACCGCGACTGTCACCTTCTGGTTATAAATAGTGGTGACCTAATTGGGGCGGGGATCGAACGACGTCAGAACGACCGTGAATCCCGCTCGCTCTCGTGCTCGTCCCGCTTTGCCGGGTCTTCTTGATCGTTCGCCACCTGTCTGAATATTTCGTCGTCGACGTCGTCCGTCGACGAGTCGGTCGTGTCGTAGGCGGAAACCCCTCTCGAGAGGAGTTCTTCGATGGCTTGCTCCCGATTGAGAAAGTCCTCCCCTTCGACCAGCCGGTCGATCTCGCTCTCCGTCTGATCGGAGAGTGTCACCTCGAACGTAGCCATTGGGGATCAGTCGACGTTCCATACGGGTAAAGGTTCACTACAGCCGCGGGAGCCGGAGGGGGCCGACCGATCACACCGCCGCCAGGAGCTCTCCCCGCTCGACCGTATCCGGCGGCAGGGGCTTCGCCACTTCCGTCTACGGCTCCGTGACGACCCGGCTGCCCCCGGTTCGAGGGGGCTGGAATCGTCGGCCGAGAGCGACACGACCGACTCCGAGGGCCGCCGATCGTTCCCCCACCACGGCCGCGAACTCGTCGCAGGCCGGCTCTCGGTTGCGGTTGCCGTTGGTTGCTCGCACCGGATACCGGCCGTCGCGGGTACAGAAGGCTTATCGGCCGGGGCGTGGTACTCGGTGCCACATGTCGGGGCACGATGCGGATCTCGCGTTTCCGAACTGTTGTGCGTGCTGTCCCCACCTTCAGAACGTCACCGCCTCGTGTACGCACGACCTGCGGCAGTCCCTCGTTCACGAACTCACGACCCGGCAGTCCTGCCCAGTGTATTCACGCGAAAAGACCAGCGCTATGCGACAACTCGCCGAAGGGCGGTAGTTCGACCGCGCGCCACGAACACCGCTGGAAGCCATACATCTGATGGCTGCTGGAGAGGCCGGCGGCGACCGTACCGAACGAACGTCGGGTAGTGTCGGCGTCGCTCCCGCTCTGAAGGACGGGATTCTCGCCCCGCAGACAGAACGCGTTCCGCTCACCGGAGGGCCCCCTCAGTTCGACGTGACCTCCGTCCACTGTTCGGAGTTACACGCCGGACATCCCGCCACCCTGATGGCCGTCAGCACCGTCTCGGGCCAGGTTTTGTCGCAGTTCTCGCACTGGCAGTACCCGTTTCCCTCCGTTCGCTGTGTCATTACTGACCTCCGAGCGTCCTCCCGAATCACGGTCCGGGACGACAAAAGATATCAAGTTCTTTCAAACTATCCCAGCAAATACGACCGAATAATGATCACACACCTGATATAAGATGTCATCAGATTTTAGAGGATCGTCCGTTATTCCACGAGTATGGTTAACATCCCTCGCCTCCACCTCCTCAGCAGGGGCGACGACGAGGAAGAACGGGCAGCGCACTCGCTCGGCATCCGGACCCTCCGCAAGTCGGGCGGGTCAGTAGTCGTCACGATTCCGCCGGAAGTCGTCGAGCTCGTCGACATGGACGTCGGCGACGATGTGGTCGTTCATGCGACCAGCGACTCGATCAGCCTCACGAAGCTTCCCGACCAGGACTGAGTGGCGCGTCCTCGGTTTCGACGGAGACGCGAGGCGAGTGCCTCGGGGATTGGCCCGGGGTGGATGTCGTTCGATCCGTGGCCGGTACAGTGACCGTACCGGGATGGGACTGCAGTCCCGTGCCGTCACCGGAGAACTGTTTCGACGGTCGTAGTGGCCCCTCGATAACGGCTGTCGCTCTCCCCGAAACCTGGCGATGTCCAGTACGGTACGCTCTCCCCGCCGAATCCATGCGACGTGACTGGCCCCGCAACTGCCGTGGGCATAATTGACTTGTATCACCGACCGATCCCCACGGGTATGTCCGGACCACCCCCGACGATCCGACCGCCGACACCCGAGGAGATACGCGACAAGGCCGCCGACCATTTCATCAGCCTCTCCGAGGACGAAGTTGCGGACTTCATGGAGGCGATGCCCGGCCTGCTCGCGCTGTACGAGCGACTCGACAAACTCCCCGCACCGTGCTCCGACGTCGAGTTCACTGACCGCGATCCCGGCTATCGGCCATCGGCCGACGAGAACCCGCACAACGCGTTCGTCACGCGCTGCCGGGTCGAGGGTGCCGCCGACGGTCCGCTGACCGGCTATACGGTCGGACTCAAGGACAATATCGCCCTGGCGGGCGTCGAGATGACCTGTGGATCGCGGCTCATGGAGGGCTACGTTCCACGGACGGACGCGACGGTCGCGACGCGACTCCTGGCAGCCGGTGCCACCATCGTGGGGAAGTTGAACATGGAGGACATGGCGTTTTCCGGGAGCGGCGAACTCTCCGCGTTCGGGCCGGTGTCGAATCCCTCTGCGCCCGACCACCTGGCCGGTGGGTCCTCCAGCGGGTCCGCGGCGGCGGTCGTCGCCGACGAGGTCGATATCGCCCTCGGGGGCGATCAGGCCGGGTCCATCCGGATTCCGGCGTCGTGGTGTGGCTGTATCGGCCTGAAGCCGACCTACGGGCTCGTCCCGTACACGGGAATCGTCGGCCTCGGCGACTCGTTCGACCATACGGGGCCGATGACCCGATCCGTCGAGGACTGTGCGCTCGCGCTCGACGCCATCGCGGGGCCGGATCCCTTCGACGATCGACAGGGGGCCGTGACGCCCGACGACTACGCCGCTGCCGTCGATGACGGCCTCGCGACGTGTACGATCGGACTCCTGGAGGAGGGGTTCGACCTCGAGGAGAGCGATCCCGCGGTCGACGAGACGGTCCGCGGGGCGTTCCGGACGCTCGCGGCCGAACGCGACGGCGTCACCGTTCGCGACGTCTCGGTGCCGTGGCACGAGGAGGGACTCGCAATCTGGAACGCCGTCGAAATCGGGGCCACGACGGCGCTGATCCGCGACGAAGGGGTCGGCCACTTCACGGGGGGGTACTACGACACCCAGTTCGCAGCGGCCTTCGGTCGCGCCCGGCGCACCCGGGCTGACGACCTGCCGCCGACGCTGAAACTCGCGCTCGTGGTCGGACAGTACCTCGCCGACGAATACCACAATCGCTACTACGCGAAGGCCCAGAACCTCCGGCGAGAACTCGCGCAGGCCTACGACGACGCGCTGGCGGAGGTGGACTTCCTCGCACTGCCGACGACGCCCCAGACCGCTCACGAGCGCCGGGAGGATACCACGCGAAGCGAGCGGATCGCCCGCTCGATCGATATGCTCGGGAACACCTCCCCGTTCAACATGAGCGGACATCCGGCCATCTCGGTGCCCTGCGGGACCGTGGATGGTCTCCCCGTCGGCGCGATGCTCGTCGGCGGCCAGTTCGAGGACGCCGCCGTGCTCCGGGCCGCGAACGCGCTCGAGGGGAGCGGCGGCGAGACCAGCGACGGGACGCTGTAGCGCCCGCTCGGAGCTGCCGGGCACGCTCGCGACGGACTCGACGCGGTCCGTGGCGTGTCGTTCCTGCGCCCGTGATCGCGGAACGACGAGTCAGCGTAGTTCTGCGTGGGCATCCGGGGACACGGAGCACGGTGGGGTTCGCCGATCATCATCGCATCGCTCCTGGTCGGGAGAGTCGTGAGAAAACACGCCGTATCGAAGGTGTCTCCGTCCGGGCCACCATCAGCGGTTCGAAAGCCTTGCTCGTTCGTTCCGGGGAGCGAACAGGGATAGGGAAATTTTTACCGGTATATGGCAGCCCCGACGCAACCGACTCGTGGCTCGGCCCCAAGACGGAATTCCGGGACTGCAGCCAGGGGGCAATGTGGTGTGTTGTCATGGGCCGCGGCACCCGTTGCCGGGATAGTAGACCTGACGCGACACGTCTGTATAGGCCAGGGTATGAGCGACGCTGAGCCACCGGGCGAGCCACATCACGACCACGACCACGCGCACGACGTCGAGGGGCCGGGATACGCGACGCCCCAGGCCGCGATCGAAGAGTCCGATCCCGAAACGCTCGCGTACGTGATGGGACTCTACGTCGGCACCGACATCGACGCGCCGGACTTCGTGGCCGTGGTCGACGTCGATCCGGACTCGGCCACGTACGCCGAGGTCGTCGAGCGCGTCGAGATGCCCACCCGCGGCGACGAACTCCACCACTTCGGCTGGAACGCCTGTTCCTCGTCGTGTCACATCGGCGGCCTGGAGCGCCGGCACCTGGTCGTCCCGGGCCAGCGCTCCTCGCGCATTCACGTCGTCGATGCGGCGGACCGCCGCGAGCCCGAAATCGAGACGGTGATCGACCCCGAGGAAGTGTACGAGTACGATCTCTCGGCGCCCCATACGGTCCACTGCATTCCCGACGGGGAAATCCTCATCAGCATGCTCGGCGACGCCGACGGTGACACGCCGGGCGGCTTCCTCGAACTCAACGAGGAGTTCGAGATCGAGCGGCGGTGGGATCCGCCGGGCGAGATCGAGTTCAACTACGACTTCTGGTATCAACCCCGCCACGACGTGATGGTCTCCTCGGAGTGGGCGGCCCCGCAAACGTACTATCCCGGGTTCGATCTCGATGACGTCGAGGCGGGGAAGTACGGACAAAAGCTACACTTCTGGAACTGGGCGGACCGCGAGGTCGACCAGACGGTCGACCTGGGCGAGGAGGGGCTGATCCCCCTCGAAGTGCGATTCCTCCACAGTCCGGAGAGCGTCCACGGATACGTCGGTGCCGCCCTCCCCTCGAACGTGTTTCACTTCTACGAGGACGACGGCGAGTGGCGCGTCCAGAAGGTCATCGACTTCGACGACCGCGAGCACGAGGACTGGGACATGCCCGTCCCCGCCCTGCCGACGGACATCCTGATCTCGATGGACGATCGGTACCTGTTCGGCTCGAACTGGCTCCACGGCGAGGTGTGGATGTACGACGTCTCCGATCCGGCGAATCCGCGACGGGCGGATTCGATCTCGATCGGGGGCTACTTCGGGGATCGTCGGACGGTCCAGGGCCGCGGTCTCGTCGCCGGTCCCCAGATGCTACAGCTCAGCCTCGACGGCGAGCGCCTCTACTGGACGACGTCACTGTTCTCCTCCTGGGACGACCAATTCTTCCCGGAGGAGGGCGAGAAGGGGTCGGTCATGCTGAAGGCGGACGTGGATCCACGGCAGGGAACGCTCGACCTCGACGACGACTTCCTGGTCGACTTCGGTGATCTGCCACCGGGACCGGCGCGCGCTCACGAGATCCGGTGGCCGGACGGCGACTGCACGAGCGACGTCTGGCAGTGAGAGTCACGCTCGAATGGGAGGATAGCCGCCGGGAGACGATCGCAGTCGACCGGGACGAGACTGTCCTCGCCGCCGCCGAACGCGCGGACATCGCGCTGCCCTTCGGGTGTCGAACGGGGGCGTGCGCGACGTGTACCGGTCGATTGTGCACGGGCGAGCTCGAACATCGGCGGCCACCGCGGGCGCTCAAGGACCGGCACCTCGACGCGAGGTACGTCCTCCTGTGTATCGCCGAACCGCGATCCGATTGCCGCATCGCGGTCGGGGCGAACATCCGGGCGGAGCTGGTAACGAATCCGTGGCGATGATCGGACGCAGGTCCGCGAACCCCGCCACACCCGTCCGAACCGGCGTGCTCGATAGCGTCCTCGTATCCGGGAAGTTCTGACAGAGAACGGGCGGAGTCCGGGGGAGGGACGCGTATCCAGCAGTCGGCCGCCCTCCGCGGGGAGGTAGCGGCTTACCCGAACGTCCACGCGGTTTCGATGTCCGGCGGCTGGTCCAGCGTCCGGTACACGACACAGTACCGTTCGGTGTATTTCCGGAGTGCCGCTTGCGTATCCTCGTCGAGGTCACCGTCCGCGGTTACGTCGAGGCGAATGTCCTCGAACCCCACGGGGGCCTCGTCGTCGACGCCCATCGTCCCCCGGAGATCGAGCTCGCCGCTGGCCTCGACGGCGATGTCGGCGTCGATGCCGAAGTTCTCCGCGACGGCCTGTGCGGTCAGCTGAGCACACGCCGCCAGCGCGCCCAACAGGAGGTCGCCGGAACAGGCTCCCGCTCCGGGCCCGCCAGCTCCCTCGTGCAATTCTGCCTCGTAGATCGCCCGGCCGATATCCACACTGCACGCCCGGACGTCGTCCCGTTCCTCCCCCGTCGCGGTCAACGTGATCCGTGCTGCCTCCGGATTCTCCTCGTACTCCCGTTTCAACGGCTCCTGTTCTTGCCGCAGGTCTATTTCACCCATGCTCCTTAATGATCAATCGCCATGGATATAGTTCCTGCCGGTGAATGTAGCCACCGCATGCAGTGGCCCGTTTCCTGACAGCGGTCCTCGGATCATCGGCTAGCACGTCACGGTGTTCTTCGGACGGGATTCCAGCTGGAACTGCCGGAGGAGTGCACGCGTTGGACCCCCGTTCCGAACTGGCGCGACGTACTGAACGGTGGAGACGACCATCGGGGCGCGAGTACTCCGGGAGGAATTCTCGGCTGTCGATACACCGGCACCCCCGTTTCGCAGGACGGTGAAACAGGTGCCTACGGAACGGCCTCGGGTTCGGGCGGCTGTGCGCCGATCTCGAACCGGCCCCTCTCCACCACCGACCGGAACGTATCGACCGTGATCCGAGAGCCGTCTGCCACCCGGGTCGGATCGCCGCCGGTCGACCACCAGAACGGTTCGTCGTCCCGGTAGGGCTCTGCAACCTCGACTGTGATCTCGTACTCGTCGATCCCGACGATCCAGAGCACTCGGTCGAACTCCGTGTCGAAGAACGCCGTTCCCTCCCGCACGGTCGTGTCGTCGATCTCCAGCACTGGGTTTCCTTCCATATCGGTAGTCTGCGGTCCGCCCGGGTCTTCGATACCGCTACGGCGGCGGCAGGCACAACGCTTTCGCTCTCTCCGCGTCGACCCCCGTTTCGGAACGCCGTGATCGTCCGAGGTCGGGCATCCTGCGGACGAGGACGTCACCGGCATCGGGCTGCAATCGTCGAACATCACCGCCGTACGGGCGGGGACCGGCCGCGCGTGGTCGCCCCGGACACCGCGTGGACGTGCCGACCCGAATACGGGCCGGAACCGATCGCTACGGATCGAACTCCCGTGGCGAGACCATTTACCTCCGTCCGCGTTCACACTCCGGCATGGTCACTCGCGGGACGGTCGGACGAGCCCTCCTCGGTCGCGGTGTCGCGGTCGCCTACGCGGTCGTCGTCGCGCTCTACCTGCTGCAGTTCGTCGGGAGTCGACCCGTACAGATTCCGGCCTACCTGCTGATCGCCGCGTACGACCTCGTCGAGGTGGCGGTTCCGGGCCTGACGCCCTACCACCCCGTCGGATTCCCGCTGTTCCTCTACCTGCTGGCCGTCGTCGGAGCGGGGGCCGCACGCCGGTTCCAGTCCAGTGACGGGCACGCGTCGGACTGGACGCGGACGGTCGGTGGCGTCTGTCTCGTCGTCGGATCGCTGTCGGTCGCGTTCGGGGTCCTCGTCGGCGGGCCGCTCGTCGCCCGGACCGACAACCCGACGCCGGTGGCCATCACCGGTGCGATCGGACTGCTCTTGCTCGCCGGCGGCTGGTGGTTGCTCGACCGGCCACGGGGACAGTCTCCCGTCCGGGAATGAGACTCGCCAGCGGTGCTGTCGGACGTCCGAGTCCACCCCCGAGAATGGACGTCCCCTGCGGCGCTACGTAGACGTATCGAGAGACGCCGTGATCTGTTGGCGGGTCTCGAGCCCCGTCCGGAACCGCTCGACGAGTTCCGTCTGGTGTTCCGGACACGCGAGGACGGCGACGGCCCCGTCCTGGACCGGAATCACGGGCTGGCTGGGGCTGTAGGGCGCGAACTGGCAACTCGGGCACCCGAGCCCGCCGGCCGGTCGGTGATGCAGGAGTTCCGCCGCGTCCGTGGTGGTGAATCCACAGACGGACGTGAACTGTTCGAGATGCTCGTCACAGCCGAGTAGCGGCACGGTGAGCCGATCCAGGAGAAGAAACGACACAGTGTGATTGCCGTTGCCGTGGAGCGTGGACTCGCACTCGTCACACTGGATCGGCGGATGGCCCCGGGGGTCCTCCGAGGGGCGCTCCGACGCATCTACTGGAGACATACTAGCGGTGTGTGCAGGTTGGACGGCCACACGGGTAAGTTGTGGGACTGCGCCCGTCGCGGACTGCGCGCTTTCGTCCCGGTGGTGCCTGTTGTTCGCGTCGCGTGTGAGGCCGGGGGTCATGGGGGTGTCGGTCCGCAAGCGGGATTCGCGGCTCCCCGACCGGGTGCTCGGCCATCTTCGCCACGAAACACCCGCGTCGAGCGTTCCGGCGTCGAACTGCCGTCCATCCCGGTGCCCTCGGTACGACGTCCGCCCCGATATCGACGGCAGTACCGGCTCTCGCGGTCCGACCGTCGACCGATCGGCAGTACCGGTGACGCGTTCTCGCCCGATCCGCCGCGCCGACGGAGATACACACGTATTTACGTCGTCTTTGCGATACCGAAGCATGTTCGATACGACCGGTCGACGGCGCTTTCTCGAGCTCGCCGGCACGGGGACGGCACTCTCCCTCGCCGGCTGTAACGGCTTGCAAGCACCTCGCGGCACCGAGTCCGGAGACGGCGGCGTCGCCGGTGGCGCCGCCGGGGATGACGTCGCGACGGTCACGGTCGCCATCCAACCGAACAGCGAGGCGCTGCAACAGCGGGGCGCGGAAATCCGGTCCCAGCTCGAGAGCGGGAACATGACCCGCTCGGAGGCACAGCGAGCGTATCAGGAGGCACAGACGAGCCTGCTGAACGAGGCCGTCGCCACGTTCGAAGGGCGCGCCGGCGAGAACGACGCCCTCGACGTCGAGGACACGGTTACCGAACTCGGGGCGGTTCTGGTCACCGGCGGGACCGCCGCCCTGATCGGGACGCTCTCCGCCCCCGAGGTGCAGGCACTCCTCCCCCGGTCCGCCTTCGAGAAAGCTCGATCCCGGGCCGGTACTCAGGGGCCTGCGCAGGCCACCAGTACGCCGTCGTGATCGGTCCCCCGAGCGTCACGGTCGCCGTGAGCCGCGGCGGGCCCGTTCGTGCGTCCCGACTCGTTCCCGGGACCGGTGGACGGTCCGCCGCGCACACTGCCGAGCGCGACGAGCCACCCCGGGAACGCCGTTGACGGCACGCTTTAGTGTCCGTTCGCTCATGGGCCAGCGATAGGACCGGAGCCGTCGATCAGCCCCGCCGCCGTCCTCGCGGTGTTCGAACGGCAGGACTGGCCCGGGACGCCACTCACGGCGCCCGAGGTTACCGGCGCCATCGGGGGTGCGCGGCACACCGCGTACAACAGGCTCACGACGCTGACCGATCGGGGGCCACGGCGTGCTGAACGCCTCGTGGCCCGCGGTCGGCGCCTTCGACGCGGTCGACGATCCCTACCGACTCGATACTGCGACGAATCCGTACGATTCCGAGTAGCGCCGCACGTGGGATCCACCGACGATCGAACGAGTCGGATTCCGGAGAGAGATGCTCGTGAACAGTTACGGAGATAGCGACATCGCCCCGGCCCGCGAACAGAAGTCACCCTCGCTGGAGAGGGGAGATAGTTCACCGCCACACATGTAGCGACAGCGCCTCGGAATGTCGGACGCTGACCCACTGATCGTCACCGGAGACGTCCTCGATGACGAACTGCTCGTAGGCCCCGCTGCGATCGACCGACGAGACGACCGTCGCCTCCGCTGCTCCCGCGTCGGGTTCCTCGATCTCTTCCCCTGCCATACTTGTGACTCGATAACACAGGGCAATAAATAAGCGGGGCATAAGTCGGGGAAAGGAGTCGTTACCGGCGGAATCGAAGGGAAGGACGGGCCGCGGGACGGCGCTCGTTGGCTGCGGTTGCGACGGGTGGACATCGTCGGCGCCGCCGGGGCCGACCTGCACCGGATCGCCCGCGTCGACGGAACACCCCGAGAAACGCCAACCAACCGTCTTTCGACGAACTACAAACGCGGCGATACTCCGACACCCACGGGAGCACCCTCTCAACGGAACCTCCGCTCCTCAGCGGGGATTGCGCATGAGAGTGCCAAACTCCCCTTATGGATGCGGCACGTGCGTGACGCCATGGGCTCCCTGGATGCCGTCGCCGAGACGGTCCTCCATCGGCGGTACCTCCAGCAGGACGAGGAGGGCGAGGTGGTCGAGACGCCGGACGAGATGTTCCACCGGGTCGCCGAGAACCTCGCCGCGGCCGAGGCACAGTTCGGCGGCGACGTCGACGCGACCGAGGAGCGGTTCTACGAGACCATCAGCGAACTCGAGTTCCTCCCGAATTCGCCGACGCTGATGAACGCGGGCACCGACCTCCAGCAACTGGCCGCCTGCTTCGTCCTGCCGGTCGAGGACTCGATCGAATCGATCTTCACGACGCTCAAGCAGACGGCGCTCATCCACCAGAGCGGCGGCGGGACCGGGTTCTCGTTCTCGAAGATCCGTCCGTCGGGCGACGTCGTGATGAAAACGGGGGGCGTGGCGTCGGGGCCGGTGAGTTTCATGCGGATCTTCGACACCGCGACCGAGCAGATCAAACAGGGCGGGCGCCGCCGGGGGGCGAACATGGGGGTACTCGACGTCAGCCACCCCGACATCGAGGCGTTCATCTCCGTCAAGAGCGAGGAGGAGGACGCGCTCCGGAACTTCAACCTCTCGGTGGCGACGGACGAGGCGTTCTGGGCGGCCTATGAGTCCGGCGACACGTACGACGTCGTGAACCCGCGAACGGGGGACGTCGTTCGGCAGGCGGACCCCGAGGCCCTCCTCGACCAGGTGGCCGAGATGGCCTGGGAGACCGGCGACCCGGGCGTGCTGTTCCTGGACGCCATCAACGACGCCAACCCGACGCCCCAGCTCGGGCGGATCACGGCGACAAACCCCTGTGGCGAGGTTCCGGAACTCCCCTACGAGGCGTGCATCCTCGGCTCGATCAACCTCGGCGAACACACCGACGGGGACGAGGTGGACTGGGCGAAGCTCCGCGAGACAACCCACCTCGCGGTGCGCTTTCTCGACAACGCGATCGAGATGTCGACGTTCCCCGTCGACGACATCGAGGAGATGGTGACCACGACCCGGCGGCTGGGACTGGGCGTGATGGGCTTTCACGACATGCTCGTCGACCTGGAAATCCCGTACTTCTCCGAGGAGGCCGTCGACGTCGCGGAGGAACTGATGGCGTTCGTCCACGACGAGTCCTGGACGGCCTCGAAACGGCTGGCGGAGGAACGCGACCCGTTCCCGGCGTGGGAGGCGTCGATCCGCGACGAGCCGATGCGGAACGCCACGACGACGACGATCGCCCCCACCGGCACCATCTCGCTCATCGCCGGCTGTTCGGCCAGCATCGAGCCGATCTACAACGTCGCCTACACGAAGCAGGTGATGGGCGGGCTGGAGATCGTCAACGACCGCTTCGTCGACATCGCGAAGGAGCGGGGCTTCTACTCCGAGGACCTCATGGACGACCTCCACGGACGAACCACGATCCAGGACGTCGACGCGGTCCCCGACGACGTGAAGGCGCTGTTCCAGACGGCCCACGACGTCCCCGCCGACCAGCATCTGGAGATTCAGGCCGCGTTCCAGGGGCACGTGGACAACGCGGTGAGCAAGACCGTGAACCTGCCCCAGTCGGCGTCCGTGGACGATATCAAGGAGATCTTCCTGTCCGCGCGGGACCTCGATCTCAAGGGGATCACTGTCTTCCGCAGCGGAGCCAAGGCCGAACAGGTACTCGGCGAAAGCCCCCTCAAAGAGGAGTGTGTCGGCGAATGCGATTACGTCTCGCCAGGGGAGGAGTAGGCGGAGGCTGGGCCGGGACCCGACGCGACACGCAGTATCTCCAGATGTCGGGACGTAACCGTTTTCCGGTCACGAAGGTTCTCAAGAAAGCACGCTGCCACTCGGACCGCTCTGCCGACGTATCCCGATCGCCGAGCAGACGCCGACGTCCGCGGAGGTCTAGTCAATGGAAATGAATGTTAATTTATTCAAATTTAATAAGGTTGTAATCATACGAGTCAACTTCGGGATTTAACCGCCAGTATTTGTTAACACACGGCATGAAGGTCGTACTGAACGAATTCACCGAGACGATTCACAAGCACGAACCGGGGACATCGGAGCTCCACACGGTGTGTGGAATCTCGCATCACCTCGACCACGATCAGTTACACCGGCTCCCCGCCGAACGGGCGACGACCAACTACGACGCCAGCAAGTGTGGTCGCTGCTTCGACGACGGGGGCGGTTACTGAACCGATCGTCCACCGCTCCGCTGGCGCTTTTGTCGAGGACCAGAATCCGACGGCACTAGACTCGTCCCCGCGCAAATCGACGACGATCCGGCGTACCGTCGCCCGTTCCGACCACGAGTGATCTGCGCGATCGCTCTCGCCACTGTGGCGCCACTTCCGATCTGCCATCCCGTCAGAAAAAGCGAACCCGCACTCAGAACTCGATTACCCCGAGCCACGGCTCGTCGGCACACTGGGGACACTCGAATTTCGTCTCGTACTCCGCGCACCGTTCGTGGAGTCGCCGCCCGCACTCCTCACAGGTCACCCGCTCGCCTCCGGCGATGTCGTCGTGGCACACGGTACACCGGTTGCCGATGAGCATGTGGTGCGTTAACTCACCTCTTGGTTAAATGACGCGAGTACCCGACATAGGCGTTTCTCATCCCCCGCTTATATGTCATAAGCCCTTCATTTCTGCCGGCGGCGGAGCCACGGTCGCTGGCGGTGGGAGCGGGGTGCGTACGCGGGTGCAGTACTCTCGCAAGCGACACGATCGAACACCGTATAAACGACCGAAACCGAGCGGAGGGGTCCGGCGGCGAGTGATCGCGTCCCGCACGGGCCGGCCCGCTGTCACCGCCGTAATCGTTCCTCGGACGGCCGCTCCTGGCCCTCTTGCCCCTCCGAATCCCGACCGAGGTCCTCCGTACCCGATCCGGCTCGGACCGCCGGAGAGGACGACTCCGACGATTCGCTCCGAGCGTCAGTCGCGTCGAGGAGCGCGGTGCTGACGGCGCTCTTCCGGTGGCTCGTCATCAGATGGGTGTAGATCTCGTCCGTCTCGGTGCTCGTGAGGCCACACAGCGGACACTCGTATCCGTGATCGGGCATGGGGTTCTAGGAGTTGTCTCGACGGGAGTTAACGACACCATCTAGATGTCTGGAACGGACCGCACGCCGGCAGCGGCGGATCGACACGAGACGGTTCCGTCGCGTCCCGCGTCCCCGATCACGGGGAGCGGCGTGGATCGACGATCTCCAGACAGCCGGGACACTCCGCCCAGATGCCGGGCTCGCCCGCCGACGTTTCGTACTCGATCACGACGTCGCGTTCGGAGACGGCTTCGCCGCACAGCGGACAGGGTCCGAGGACCGCATCGTTCGGGTGCATAGCTGGGTTCCGTTCCTGATCGTCCGGGGGCAGCGGCCCGTGGAGCCCGTGACGGCGGCGGCGCTGGCCCCTGAGGACGGCCGGGGCACGCCCCCTCGCAGGGAGATTGCGCTCCGCCGATAAATATCTCGCATCTAGATGCGTAGTGATCGACCGCACGCGCGGGCAATTCGTCGAAGCGGGTCCGAGGGGCCGGCCGCGACGGCGCACACCGCGCTCGACGGTCCGTCCGGGGCCGTCGACGACCCCGTCACTCGGGGTGTTGTGCTTCGAGGAACGTCTGGAGGACCTTGCGCAGGGCGTGTCGGAGATGGAAGTGGAACGTCGACGACGAGATCGACATCTGCTCGGCGATCTCCTCGGCCGTACTCTCCCGGGGCCAGCCGAAGTACCCCGCGAAGTACGCGGTGCGAAGGGCGTTCAGCTGTTTGTCGGTGAGTCGCTCCGTGAGGGTTTTGTGGAACTGCTGGACGGTGCGGACGGGCCGGTCGAGGGTTCGTTTGCCGAGCAGCTGGGCGCTCGGACACACCCCCCGCAGCCCGTTCCGTACGGTCCGAACGTCCGCGTTCGGGGCGACTTCGACCGTGATCCGGGCGTCCCCGTGATCGGCGACCGCCGATCGTACCGTCGCCCCGTAGTCCACGAGCGCCCGGATTGCGGACGCCCCCGGGCCCCGGAGTTCGAACACGGCCTCCTCGTCGGTCTCGCTGATCGCCCGACACGTCTCGATCCCGTCCGCCTCGGCTGCCCAGTCACGGAGCGCCGCCGACGAGCACCCCTCCGCGACGACGTAGTACAGGAGCTGCTTCCCCCCGAGGGGGACGACGCCTTCGAGCCGAAGCCGACACGCGAGCGCCTCGGATGCGGCGGCGAAAAACGAGCCCGGATCGGTGACGCTGAACTCGAGTTCGATGGCCGTATCGGCAACCAGGGCCTTCCGCGTCCGGGCGGCCCGGATCGCCCGGCCGATCGTCTGGCCGAGTTCCCGCAGGATCGCGACCATCTCCTCGCCGAACGCGTCGGGCTGCTCCGCGTACAGGGCGAGGATTCCGTACCGGGCCTCGCCCGCCGTGAGCGGAATCGCGACGCCCCCCCGGCACCCGTCGTCGAGGAGCCGTTCGTGCCACGGATCGGCGGGAACGCCGTCGTGGAAGTCCTGCATCACGTGGACCGTCCGGGTCCGGTGGGCCCGTCCGACCAGTTCGTCCATCAGGGTCTCGTCGTCCGCCGTGATCCGCTCGCCCTCGGCGGTCTCGTCGATGGCGCCCGCCGTCGCGTGGATCTCGACTCGCCCTTCGGCCCTGTACGCCCCGATCCAGGCGGCCACGTAGGAGTCGGCCGCCGAGAGGGTCTTGCAGACGTTCGCCGTGATCTCCTCCCGGGTCGTCGCATCCACGACCGCCCGGTGCGTGCGACGGATGAGGGTGTTGAGGCGGGATATCTCGGTCAGCCGTTCGTTCTGTCGTTCCAGATGCCGTTCGTACTCGATGCGGTCAAGCGCCGTCGTCGCGTTGGCCGCCAGCAGTTCGGCGAACTCGGCCTCCGTGTCGTCGAACGCGGCCGTCGCGGTGTCGCCGGCCAGCAGAACGCCGTGGTCGCCGAGCGGGACGATGAGTTCGCTCCGGATCTCGGTTTCCGGGTTGTACACCCCCTCCTGGGTGCGCACGTCGTCGTAGACCCGCGTGTCACCGTCCCGAAACGCCCGCCACGCGAGACTGTCCCTCCCGGCGAAGGTCGGCAGATCCCCGATGACCGCGTCGGTGTCGTCGGTCCGTGCGACCGGGCGGAGTTCGTCCGCGTCCCCGTCGAACAGGTAGACGCTCACGAGGGGGAGTTTGAGGGTCTCGCTCGCCGCCCGGACGACGAGGTCGAAAACCTCGTCGACGGAGTCGGCCTGGAGGAACGCACTCATCGTCTCGTGGAGGGCGGTCAGGATGTGCTCGCGCCGTTTGAGCTCGGTGACGTCCTGCGCGATGCCGGCGATGCGACGCACCTCCCCGTCGGCGTTCCGGACGGGCACGGCCCGATCCCGAATCCAGCGGATCGAACCGTCGGGACGTTCGATCCGGTATTCCTCGTCGTACTCCCCCTCCGGTTGCGCTTCGAGCGCGTCGCGAACCCGGTCGCGGTCCTCGGGATGGACGGCGTCGAGAAACGAGAGCGGCTCCTCGTAGAGCCGGTCGCGCGACTGCCCCCACACCTCCTCGTACGCGGGATTCACGTAGAGCATCCGCTCCTTGTCCGGATCGGTCATCCAGACGACCTCCTCGAGGTTCTCGACGATCTCCCGGAATGGGGACACGGTCCCGGCCCCGCTGGCCGGCCCGCCATCGCACGCGACCGGACCGAGAGCGTCGGTCCCCTCGACGGCGGCGGGCGCTCCCTCCCGTCCCGCCGCTGTCAGGGTCCCGCCGACTCCGCCGCTTGCTCCGCGCTCCACGCCCCGACGGTCGGGCCGAACGTCGCGCGCCTGTGGAGGAACCCCTAGCGGGATACGTGGCCGTAGAGGGGGGTACATCGTCGGTGTCCGAGCGGCGAGGACTCCCTCCACGCGTGGCTATCCGGCCGAACTGTTGCGATGATCGTGATCATACCCCATCATCCTAACCGCTCTAGCTGTATAGACCTTGGTTCGAGCCGGCTCGGCGGCCCCGGCGACGGACCCCGTGCCCGCATCCGACCGCGGGTTCCCGTGCCCGCGTCCGGAGCCGGGGCCACCGCGTGTGGGTGCGGATCGACCGCCGGATCGGCGCTCAGAGGTCGATTGCCATCTTCACCTCGTCGACCGGATCCCCCCCGCAGTCGTAGTGATTTCGACGAATCGTCTCCGTCTCCCAGCCGGCGGTCGTGAGGAAGGTCACTGCGCGATCGTTGGTCGCGGGCAGCCGCTGGCAGACCTTGCCGAAGCCGGCGGCCGCGGCCCACGCACACCCGCGTTGCAGGAGTAACGTGCCGATGCCACGGCAACGGAACTCGTCGCGAACGCCGAGCGTCCCCTCGACGGTTCGACGCGAGCGCTGGAGCGCGGACGCGCCGAGGTGGACCCACCCGACCGGCCCCGCCGCCACGGTCGCGGTGAAGACCATCCGGGTCCGTTGCGCGTTGTATCGCTGCAACAGCCCCTCCTGTTCCAGGTGACCGACGAAGGTTTCCGCACGGGGATACCGAACGTCCGCGACGACGTCCCGGACGGCGTCGACGATGGTGGACAGGTGGTCCTGTCGCCCCGGTCGAATCGTGATGCTGTCCCCGCCCCGTTCGTGGGTCACGGCGGAATCGGCCCCCAGCACGAGCTGGAGCGTGCCGTCGAACTCGGAGAGGTACTCGTCGCGTTTGAGGTCCGTCACGGCCTCGTCGACGCCGGTCGCGTCGAGCCGAACCCCGGCGTCGATGTCGTCGGGAGCAACGGCGCCGTGCCGTTCGACGTACCGAAAGACCCGGGCGTGGTCGTCGGTTTCGAACGATGGCTCGTCGACCGCGTTCATGGTACTGGTCCGTATCCCGGGGCGGGGGGTGTTCGACTACACGCTCACCCCCTGTGTGGGATTCCCTCACAATACATCTATCGGAAGAGATCCGATACCGTCGACGGAAGGCACCCCCGTTCTCTCACGTCGAACGTCGAAGAACGCGCGTACGCGCCGTGTGTTACCTGCCGCCTCAGAGCGGGGTCGTGTCGGTCGCGTTCAGGTCCGTTTCGGCCTCCCACTCCAGGTACGGTCGGAGCCGGGAGGCGTTGTGCGCCAGTTCGATCATGTCCTCGGCCTGGCTGTATTCCACCACGTCGACGGCGTCGAGTTTCGGGACGTGCGAGTGATAGAGGTCGTTGTACGTGCGCAGGCGCTCGTGTAGCAGTTCCTCCCCCGGTCGCCCGTACTCCCACTCGGTCACCTGGTCGGCCACGTCGGGGAGCCGCATGGGATTGGCGAACAGGTACAGGCAGTAGAGGGTGTATCGCCGCCGGCGTTTGGCCAGCAGGTCGTGGATCGTGTCGATCGACAGCCGGTCGGTGATCGTCCGGGGCTCGCCGTTCGTTCGCATCATGCCTCCCTCCCGAACGACCGCGCTCGGGGCCGGCCCCGCGCGACTCGACGCACCGCGGATCGTTTGGCCGTCATTCGTCGGGCGTCCCCGTCACGACGTACGCGTCGTCGTCTCGTTCGACGAGTCCCTTCTCGACCAGCGCATCCAGAATCGGATACAGGGCGAGCGCCTGCATCCCCAGCGACCGCTTCAGCTCCGCCATCCCTGCCCCCGCAGTGGTCCGCAGGTACAGATACACGAGTTTCGTGCGCGGCGACTGGAGGGTGTCCGGGAGGGGAACGTCTCGCCGGTCGGCGCTCGATGCCGCCGGTACCGTATCGGGGGCAGATGTGGGTCCTGTCATGGCTGCTCGTCCTCCGAACGCGTCATAGGTGCATGCCTCCGTTCAGGTCGAGGACCTCGCCGGTCATGTAGGCCGACCGGGGGCTCGCGAGATATTGCACCAGATGGGCGACCTCGTCGACTTCGGCGAAGCGATCGAGCGGGATCTGTTCGCGGAGGTCGTCCTGGATGTGGTCGGGCACGTCGTCGACCATGTCCGTCCGCGTGTACCCCGGCGCGACGCAGTTCGCCGTCGACCCGTGTGGTGCGAGTTCGCGGGCGAGCGACCGCGTGAAGCCAAAGAGGCCGCTCTTCGCGGCCGCGTAGTTGGTCTGGCCGTAGTTGCCCTGCTTGCCGATGACGCTGGAGACGTTGATCACCCGGCCGCCGTCGGCGTCCCGGACGTCCTCGAAGAACGCCTTCGTACAGTTGAACGCGCCGTCGAGACAGACGGCCAGGACGCGGCGCCACTCCTCCCACGTCATGTTCTCGAACCGCCGGTCGGCCGTGATGCCGGCGTTGTTCACCAGGACGTCGACCGAGCCCACGGCCTCGTGGACGCGATCGCACATCGCCGTGACCTGCTCGTGGTCGGTGACGTCGGCCTGGCACGGTATCGCCTGCCCGCCGGCGTTCTCGATCCCATCGACGACGTCGTAGGCCTGGGCCTCCGACGCCCGGTAATTGACGATCACGCTTGCCCCACTCCCGGCGAGCGCTTCGGCGATACCCCGACCGATGCCCCGGGACGATCCCGTCACGAGGCATACTTTCCCGGTTAACGGTTCTTCCTCCTCGAAGGATTGCTGGTGAACCTGTTCAGCCATCGGTATCCGTGCGAACAGCGTCGGGACTGATGCGACCGGCCGTCGACCGGGAACCAATCGATTGAGGTGATGGATAGGATTCGGTATCGGCTCTCATGTGTGCGGCCTCGATAGCCCGTGGCCGGGTCGTATTGAGGCATCTACATTACTGATCTCCGTGTACACAAATTCTCCATACAAGTGTCTAGATATCGATGTTTGTTACCAACGTTCGTGATAGACTCTCGTCGGCTGACGCCGGTTCTACGGCGCCCTCGACGGAACCCATCTAGCGGACGTTACCAAGTGCCATGCTTTTGGCGGCCTGGCCCCACGTCCGAACATGGGCTACGCCGACGCGCTCGGCGTCTCCGAGGCCGACGTCGAGGCGATACTGGACCGTACGGAGCGCTGTACATACGGTGACCGGGAGTTCCGGGTGCTTCCGAACGCCAGCCGGGGGGTCGAACGGGGGACGGTGTTCGTCGACGGGACCGTCGTGCGCGGCTACCCGAGCGTCCCGCGGGCGCTCGTCCTGGAGGCCGGCGTCCGGTCGGTCTTCGACGGCGAGTTCGCGGTCGAGGAGAAGCTGAACGGCTACAACGCGCGGGTCGCGCGGGTCGGCGAGGTGCTCGCGTTCACCCGGAGCGGCTACGTCTGTCCGTTCACCACCGACCTGGTCGCGGACTCGCTCCCGGTGGCGGAGTTCTTCGACGACCACCCCGAACTCCTGCTCGCCGGGGAGGTCTACGGCCCGGAGAACCCCTACACCGTCCACGACTATCCCGGAGTCGAGCACGCCGCGTTCCGGGTGTTCGACGTGCGCGACCGGACGAGCGGCGACCCCCTCCCCGTGCGGGAACGCCGCCAGCTCTGTGCGGCGTACGACCTGCCGCAGGTGCCCTCGTACGGCTGGTTCGACCCGGACGCCGGTCCGGCGGTCCGTGCGGTCGTCGACGAACTCGACGAACGGGGCCGCGAGGGAATCGTCATGAAATCCGCCGACGGGACCGATCTGCTCAAGTACACGACCGGCACGGCGAACCGCGACGACCTGCGGTACGCCTTCTCGCTGCCTTTCGACTACGGCCGCGACTTCGCCTTCAGCCGGATCGTCCGGGAGGGGTTCCAGGCGGTGGAGCGGGGCGAGGACCGCGAGCGGGCCCGGGAGCGGGCCCATCGGCTCGGCGAGGCGCTCCTGTTGCCCATGATCGACGCGATCCGGGCCGTCCGGGCGGGCGAGACCGTCGGGGAGCGACACACGATCCGCGGCGATCCCATGGTGATCCGGGAGACGCTCGGCTGGCTCCGAAACCAGGGCCTCGCCCTCGAAATCGAGGCCGACCGGACCGAGGACGGCGAGCGCGTCGTCGAGTTCGTCAAGGTGGCCGCCTCGACCCGGGACACGACCGAGCATTACCTCGACGGCGGAACGGTCGACCGGTAGGGCGGACCCACGGGCAGCCGAGAAAGGAGGATGAGGGGCTGCAGGACCGTCCCGGTCAGAAGGTGTAGCCCATCATCACTTCGTCGACCGGTTCGCCGTCGATGGTGTAGTGGTCCTTCCGGATGCCCTCGGTGTGCCAGCCGTGTGATTCGAGAAACACCATCGCGTCCCCGTTGATCGCCGGGACGCTGTTGTACACCTTGCGGAAGCCGTTGGCCTCCGCCCAGTCGAGGCTCCGCTCCATCAGCCGGCCCCCGATGCCCCGCCGGCGGTACTCGTCCCGGACGCCAACGGTCAGCTGGGCGGTGTCGCGGAGCTGTTCCACCTGCGGCAGGTCGAGGTGGGCCCAGCCGACGACGTCGTCGTCGACGGTGGCCACGAAGAACACCCGGGACTCGACGGTGTTGTGGCGCGCCACCGCGTTCTCGTAGAGGAGCTGTTCGGCGACGCTCTCGGCGACGACGTACGAATCGTCCGCGGTGGCGTCCCGAATCGTGTCGACGAGCCCCTCGAAGTCCGCCTGTCGTGCCGGCCGGACGAGGTAGGTGAGGTCGTCGGTGGTGTACTCCTCGACCGAGCCGACATCCAGGGCCAGTTTCAGCGTCCCGCCGGTCTCCTCCAGATACCCCTTCGACTTCAGGCGGTCGAGTTCCTCGCGGAACGCCTCCGGCGACAGCGACGCCATCTCGCGCACCCGGTGGCGCGCCGCCGTACCGTGTCGCTCGACGTACTGGTAGATCCGTTTCCCCGCCTCGGTTTCGAACGTCGGTCGTTCGAGCGCTTGCATGTGCTACCGTTGGGTGACCGGCCGTTTAACCCTGTTCCACGTTATCAAGCAGCACTACCCCTCGTCGCCGCCGCCCGCCGCGTCGCGTTCGGCCGTGTACCTGCCCATCTCGCCGGACACGCGCAGATACTCCTCGAGGAGGGTGGGGAAGTTGCGTCCGCGCAGGTACCGGAGGCCGAAGTCCTCCGACCAGTCGAGGATGCCCCGATCCTCGGTGACGACCCCCGCGTCGAGTTCGCGGGCGAGCACGAGCAGGTCGAAGTCCTCCCGGGAGTCGAGCACGCCCTGCCGGAGCGCCCGGCGGTACCGGTCCCGGAGCCGCGAGACGAGCCGATCCACGTCGGTCATCCCCTCGTGCTCGGCCCCCTCGACCGACTGGCCCTCCAGGTCGCCGGCCTCGCGGACGGCCTCCTCGGCGACGCGCAGCCCGCGGTTCACCCGGTCGGTCATCTCGTCGACGAACGTGAGGACCGCGGCCGCGGGGATGGCCACCCCGAACCGGTCGGGGTTCTTGTTGATCACCCAGGTGTCGAGCTTCGAGAGCGTCGCCTCGTCCACGTCCCGGTCCTCGAGGATGTCGGTCAGTTCACGGTGGACCGACGGCGGCATGTAACAGGAGATCTCGAGTTCGAGCTTGGCCCGGGCGATCAGGTCGAGGAGGCGGTCGATGGCCGCCTCGAGCGACTCGTCGTCGCGGCGGATCTCCTCCGTGACGAACACCGACGTGTCGAGCACGAACCGCTGCCGGATCGAAGCCTCGGACATACCGGGGACGACGGGGCGGGGCGACATAGGTTTCATCCCCGGATCGGCGCGGGCGGGCCGATTCGGTTACTGGCGGGCGCACGGAAACCGAGGACACGATGTTCGCGCTCGGATCGCTCGTCTTTGCGCTCGCACTTCGGGCCCGGTTGTTTTTGACCCAGTATGTGGTAGGAGATCACATGGACCGTTCGGATGTGACCGAGTCACCGCTCGAAGCCGCAGCCGGCGCCGCGGGACCCCACGTGACCGATACGTTTGCGCTGTTGAGCAACGAGACTCGGCTGGCTATCCTGCTCGCCCTCTGGGAGGTCTACGATCCGCACGACGCCGACCACACCGTCACGTTTTCGACGCTGTACGACCGGGTTGGCGTCCGGGACAGCGGGAACTTCACCTACCACCTCGACAAACTGGTCGGCCGTTTCATAAAGGAGACCGACGACGGCTACCGTCTCCGGAAGTCGGGGCTCAAAATCGTCCAGGCGATCATTGCCGGGGCGGGACTCGAAGGGAGAACGCTCCCCCCGACCGAGATCGACATGTCGTGTTACCGCTGCGGTGCCCCCGTACGAATCAGCTACGAGAACGAGCATCTCTATCACGTCTGCGCGGAATGTGAGGGGAATACCGGACCCGGTTTCGACGGGGAAAGGCCCGTGGGAACGCTGCTGATGTTCGATTTCGACCCGGCGGGTCTCGTCGATCGGGATCCCGGGGACGTCTTCGTGGCGGGGACGATCAAGTCCCTCGGTGACTTCGGACTACTCATCAGGGGCATCTGCCCGGAATGTTCGGGGCCGATAGAGGAATCAGTACGCGTCTGTGACTCTCACGACCCCGCGCCGGGGAGCGTCTGTCAGGCCTGTGGTACCGGGGACAGGGTCAGGGTCAGTTACGTCTGTTCGGTCTGTAAGCACGGGGACACCTACCCGGCACACGCTGCTATCTACGACCACCCTGCAGTCGTCGCGTTCTGCTACGAGCACGGAATCGAAGCCACGTACGCCGTCGAGGATGCCGCATCCTGTGGCCGACTCTGGGACCACCTCTTGAATCGGACGTACACGCTCGTGTCGGAGGATCCCGTCCGCATCCGGGTGAGTGTTCCCGGTGACGGGGAAACGCTGCATCTCCTCCTCGACGGGGAACTCGACGTCATCGACGTGACTACGGCGGACCGCCGTTCGTCCGGGGGGATGCGACAGCCCGTTTCGAGCGGGGCGGCGGCCGCTCCCGCGGAACGTCGGGCGGCCGGAACCGACGAGCCGCTCCCCGACAAGGAGGACTGCTTACAGCACCTCCGTCGCCAGCGGTGGTCGGACGGAGTGACGTGTCCGCACTGTGATAATGCGGAGACGATCAAGAAGGGACTGACGAGCAAGGGCGCACAACGCTATCGGTGTCTCACGTGCGATAGCATATTCAACGATCTCACCGGAACCGTCTTCGCCGACCACCGACTCTCGCTCCCCGAGATGTTCCATATCATCTCGAGGACGGACGAACTGGAGACGACCAGAATCGCACGGCAGCTCGACCGTTCGTACAAATCGGTCCTGGAGTTCGTCCATGAAATCCGGGACGCCGACGAATGGGATGCCGATTCGATCCCCTCCACGGTCGTGACGCCGCGGAACCCGATCCCGACCGGCGGAAACACGAACCGGGGCGAATGATCGGCACGCGGCATCGGCTTCTACATACGAGCAGCGGGACTCGTGTATGAAGAAACAGGTACCCGCGTTCGCGTATCCCGTCCCTACGGGTATGTATACACGTCCGCATATGTCGCCAGAGAAATACCTTTGGCCGGGCGGATGACCGTCGTCCTCGTCTAGATGGTAGATGAAGTTAAGAGGTATAAATACCGTGTCGGTGTGGAGTAGCGAACCCGTCCGGAGTGTGACGTAGAGTAACCTCGCTTACTCGAACATTATACAGATTACACTTTTGCTCCGATGGACGGTACCCCTTCGGTGCGCATGTACGAGGGAAACATCGTGGTCGAAGGAACCTGTCACACGTACCACGTATCGGAGGAGAACGCCCTGAACGCACCGGCCGTGGGCATGGGCAACGGCCTCTTGGAGATCATCAACGCCTTTCACCCCGACGGATACGAGCTGGCGCCCGAAAAGTGGTTCAAGGATCACACCGCCGGGGAGCTCGCCGACCTCCTGTGGCTCGAAACGGACGTCGACCTCGCCCGGTTTATGTCCACCCGGTTGACGGACTACTTCGCGGACGGGATGAACAGGCTGGACACCGGGGTCGAACTACGCGAGGAATACGGGGACTTCAGAGTTCCGTCGGTGATGGGCAGTGTCAACCCCCTCGCCGAGGACGCCCGGGAGGAGATGGAACGACAGGTCCGGGCAGAGAACGTTGACGGCTTCAAGCTGTATCCCGCCTTCTTCGAGGACGGCGAGACGCTCGATATGCGCCTGGACAATCCCGACGTCGGGGTACCGATCATCGAGAAGGCCGTCGAACTCGACGTTCCACACATCGCGGTACACAAGTCGGTGCCGTACGGGCAAACCAACTTCGAGACGTACGACGTGGGCGACGTGGAGGACGCGGCGTCGATGTTCCCCGAGGTCACCTTCGAGGTCGTCCACGCCGGCCTGTCGTTCCTCGACGAGACGAAGTTCCTCCTGCAGCGGTACCCGAACGTCTGGG
>JBDGQA010000040.1:0-54644 GCA_042219325.1 Haloferacaceae archaeon
CTCGCTGCTCTGGCGGCACTACCTTGGGACAGTTCCCTGGTTGTCGCGTGGACCCGACCGCGTTCGGCACCGAATTCCGCACACGCTGGCTGCTAAAGCGATGCCAACAGTTCAAGCGCGAACGGGCGCGCCGCTCAGCGATCCGTCAGCAGCGACCGCAGGATGTCGCCGTAGGCGGGGCGGGTGATCAACACACCCACGATGACGCCCAGGATGGTGAAGATGGCGAAGCCCTGCAGGTCACCGAGCGACAGCACCGCGAGCGGCGACATGGCGATGATGGTCGTGGCGGCGGCGGCGCCGATCACCCAGAAGGCCTTGCGGAACCGCGACTGGAACACCCGCCGGGAGTTGACCTCGCCCTGGGACATCACCTCGTCGGCGATGATGATGAGGTCGTCGACGCCGGTGCCGATCACCGCGATGAAGCCGGCCAGCACCGACAGGTCAAGCGGGAAGCGCACGAAGGCGGCGAACCCCAGCAGCACGATCACCTCCGAGAGCGCGGTGACGATCATCGGCAACGCGACCTGGGCCGCGCCGTACCGGAGGAAGACGACGGCGCTGACCGCGAGCACGGCGATGATGGCGGTGAGCAGGGAGTTGACCTTGAAGCTCTGGCCCTGGCTCGGAGAGACGTACGAGGAGGTCCCCTCGCCGTCGCTGCCGAGGTCGAGCGGCGCCGGCAGCGCTCCGGCCCGGAGGTTGATCGCCACCTCGCGGGCCTCCGTGAAGTTCCGCGTCTGGAGGATGAACGACGGGTCCTTCACCCACTCGCCGGAGCGCATGCTCCGGGCGAGGTCCGGCGACATCCCGAAGGAGTTGACCACCTCGCCGTCGACGACGAGGAGCAGGCAGGGCTCCGTCGAGTTGGGCGACCGCTCGTAGGTACACCGGGTGCCGCCCTGCTGGGCGAGGCCGGTCCGGACCATCGCGTCGCGGACCTCCTGGGCCTTGCTCTCGCGGACCGTGACCGGCACGTAGGGCGGGCGCTCGCCCTGGCCCTGCTGGGCGGTGCCGATGCTCTGGAACGTCTCGCGGGTCAGCACCGTCTCGCGCCGATAGGTGGTGTTCCCGTTCGTTTCGGCGGGGTAGTAGGCCTGCACGACGACCGTCCCGCGCGAGGTGACCAGGTCGACGACGTCCTGGCGGTCCTCGTTGGGGACCTCGACGAGGACGAACTCGTCCCCGGTCGAGGTGGTGATGATCTGCACCGTCCCCCCGCTGAGGCCCGCCTCGTTGATCTTGTTCTGGAGCACCTCGACGGTCTGCTGGCGCGTCTCCGCCGTGACCCCCGTCCGGACGTTGTCGAACTCGTAGCCCGCGGCCGACAGCGCGCTCGCGAGTTCGTCGGTGGTGACGCCGTCGACGGTCACCTCGACGGTCCCCGAGTTCTGGGTCCGAAGCCGGGCGGTCACCTCGGGGGGCTGGACGTCGGCGAGTTCGGCCGCGACCCGCTGCTCGACGGTGGCGGGGTCGTCGCCGCCGAACGAGACGCCCTCGGCGGTGACACCGACGAGCGGCGCGCGGATGCGGGTGCCGCCCGACAGCTGGAGTCCGTACTTCAGGTTGGTCGGATCGTCCGTGGCGGTGCCGGGACCGGGGGCCGCTCCGGACGCGCCCGTCGGCCCGAAGAGCGCGAACGTGCTGGCGAGCAACACGACCACGAGCGCGAGCACGCGCCAGTTGCCCCGGACGTCCATCAGCGGGCCACCCCCTCGAACTTGTACCAGCGGAGGAGCGAGAGGTTGAGCATGTAGGTGTTCATCAGGTCGGCGGTGAGCCCGAACACGAGGACCGTGCCGATGGCCGAGAGGAGCTGGATGCCGAACAGCGTGGCGACGACCGTCATCACGACCATCGCGGCCAGCGACGTGAGCGTCATCGTCACGCCGGTGCGCATCGCCCGCCGGACGGACTCGTAGAAGTCGCCCGACCGGCGCAGGACGTGGTTGTTGAGCAGGATGTCCGAGTCGACGCTGTACCCGATGAGCATCAGGAGGGCGGCGACGGTCCCCAGGGTCAGTTCGATGCCGAGCAGGTTCATCAGCGCGACGGGGATGACGATGTCCGAGAACGCCGAGATCACGACCGCGATCGAGGGGACGAACGTGCGGAACATCAGGAAGACGAGCGCCGACATCCCGAGGAAGGCGACGGCGACCCCCGCGAGCGCGAGGAACTGCGTCCGTTCGCCGAAGTTCGGCGAGACCGCGAAGCTGGCCTCGACGCCGAAGCCGGCCTGCCTGGCCTGCCGTTCGAGGGCTGCAGTCGGGGACTGCCCCTCGAACGCCGCCCCCGAGAGGTCCTCGGTCTGGAAGGTAACGATGTACGTGTCGTCGGAGGGGACCGACCGGATGGCCTCCGGTTCGACGGAGAAGGCCGCCCGAATCCGCTCGCGGGCCGCCTCGTCGGAGGGGGCGTCGACCGACAGCCGGAGCTCCGTGCCGCCGGTGAACTCGATGCCGGGTTCGACCGGGGCACCCGTCGCGACGTACCACCCGCCCACGACCAGCAGCGCGACGGCGAGCATCGCGAGCGGGACGGCCGCGAGCTGTCGGTTCGAGTATCCCGTGTAGTCGATCTCGGGAATCCCGAACGCGACGCTCACCGTTCCACCCCCGGCGCGTCAGTCGGAACGACGAGCGATAGCATGTGGGCCGGTGGCCCCCGCCGCCGAATAAGCCTTCTCAAAACCGCTGAGAGACCTTTTATACTGTTCGGCCAGGGTATGCGTTACTCCCCCGAGCGGATCGGGGGTGAGCAGCGGAGTTCTGCGGGGGTAGATCGCTCATATTCCCCCGAAACCCGTCTTCGCCCGGGTCGTGTCAAACGAAGGAAACTGGATCGGAGGGGAACGCAGTATTAGAGAGGTTCGCTGTATCGAAAGGGGTCGTTCACGTCAGGAGCCGAGCTGGATTCGCAAACGCCGGTTTCCGACGAAGTACGGGATGATATAACCGGGGCCAGCGTCACACTACACGGCGGGCGACTCGGACGAATCGACGCCAGAGCCGCTCACTTGCATGCGCTACGAGCCGGGTGTTGACAGGTCGGTACCCATAGATAACCCGATCCCTCCGGCGGCCGTGGCGGGTTGCCGAGTGCTACCGTTCAAATGAGTCCGGATCGTACTGGGAGACGGACCCGAACGCCGTCATGAGCGTACGAATGCCTCCAAAGTCAGACGCACGAGACCGCTCACGTCGAATCGAGGGCAAGCCAATCGTCGATCAGGTCCGGTCTTCGAGGACGGGCTCCCCGTCGCGTCACTCGTCCGTGACTTCGCCGGTATCAGAGTGAACGTCGATCGGCTCTCGACGACCGGCTACGCCGTCGACACGTACCCGGAGTCGATGATCATCACGTCGGATACCGACCCGCTCTACAACAAGTTGTACTACGCGCTGTTTCAGAACCACCTCACGGAACTCGTCGTGCTCCTCACCGCACACACGGGACTGGACGAAAGTACGTGCTGGAAGCGCGTCCGGGCGACGTGTCGGGACGTCCTCTCGTCGCTCCGAGCGGACGGGGCTGTTCCGGAGGACCGGATCGACCGAGACGAAGACGCGCTCTTTGCGGAGCAGGTGCCTCACAAAGCGTTAACGGCCATGCGGCTTCGCGGGGAAACATACGACTACGTCATGCGCCCCGTCCCGAATCCATTATAGCACGTGTTGTGAGCGTACACCTCCAGGCGCGGGGCGAAATCAGACATGTCCCTCGGACAGACGTCGGGGGTTACCCCTCTTCGTACTCTTCGGCCCATTCGAGCAACGGTTCGATGCTTTGCCTGAGTGCACGGCCCTTGCCGGTGAGTTCGTATTCGACTCGAGGCGGGATTTCTTCGTACTGCGTCCGCGAGATCAGCCCCGCTTCCCCCAGTTCGGAAAGTCGGTCCGAGACGGTCGAACTACTCGCTTCGGGAAGGTGATCCTCGATCGTCGCGAACCGTGCCGGCTCGTGGGCGTCGACGACGCTGATGGTTTCCATCGTGTACTTGTTACTGATGAGGTCTAGCGCCTCGCGCAGGGGATTATAATAGACGACCTCGTCGTCCTGGCCGCAATCACAGGATTGTGATGTCATGGCAGACCCTCCCTCGTCCTTTCGTGGTTTAGTATAAGTACCGTTCGCCCGTACCGTCGCCTCCGCGCCCGGGAATGCGTTGCCCGGCTTCGTGCTCCCGGCCGCGGCGACGCGTTCGTGCGGGCGAGGGAGGAACGCGACAGGGGCTTGTCCCTCGACCGCCTACGGGGCGCCATGGACCACGCGACGCGCGTCGTCGTCTCCCACCCGGACGAACTGAGCGAGTGGGGACGGACGCAACTGTCCGGCGAGCGGTTCCGCGGGTACCTCAGGCGGACGGTCGATGACCTGACCGTCGGTCGGGAATGGGAGGAGTTCCTCGACGTCGGGTGCTGTGGCGACACGCTGGACGTCACCCTCCGTGTCGAGGCCGTGGAGGGACCGCCGCGGATGGGCCCGGAGACGGAGATCGCGTTCGTCGAGCGCGAGGCGTCGATGACCGGCGGCTGGCGCGTCCAGAGCGCGGCCGGGCCGGACGACGGCGCGACCTGAACGACCGACTACGGCAGGTACCGCACGCAGACGACCCCCGGTTCGGACCGCACTTCGACGCGAGCGACGCCGAGCCGCGCCGCCCGCTCGCGCAGCTCCGTCTCGTCGGCGAGCACGTCCCCGACCGCCGCGTCGGTCCGGTCCTCGGGCACCCTGAGGACGTGGAGTTCGCCCTCGCCGGCCCGCTCGCGGCGGACCAGGTCGCCGACCGCGTCGGGCGCCAGGCTCCGCTCGTGGGCGGTCGGGGGCTCGTCGCTCTCGGTGACCGAGATGGCAAAGCGGTCCTCGACGTCCGCGAGGCGCCACCGGACGCCCATCGGGGGGACGGGCTCCAGCCGACCGACGACCCCCTCGCCGACGGCGAGGTCGGCAGGCGGGTCGGTCACGGTGTGGACCCGCCCGCGCTCGACGTCCCGCAGGACCGCCGACGCGTCGTCGACGGCGGTGACGAGGAAGGTACCGGCCGCCGGCTCCTCGGGCGTCGCATCCCCGGGCTCCGACGCGCCGTTCGGGCCGTCCGCCGCCTCGTCCCCGGTCGTGGCGCCGTCGTCGGTCGAGGTCCCGCCCCGTTCCGCGTCGTCCCCTTCCCCGCCGTCGCCCGCGTCCTCCGACATGGGTGCCGGTAGCCCGCCGGCCGGTTTCCGGGTTTCGCTACGGCGCGAGGGCCGGGAACCAGCGGCCGTGGAAGTCGAAGGGGATGGCGTGTGGCAGCGCGACCCGTGCGAGCCGCTCGAAGGAGCGGGCGTCGAGGACGACGAGCACCGACCGCGCCGCCGCGCGGTCGAGGCCGACGGTGAGGACGACGCCCGCGTCCTCCCGGTCGGAGCCGGGCCGGGGGACCATCACGGGTTCGCCGTAGTGGTCGGCGTCGCCGCGATACTCCCGGGCCTCCCCCGCCTCGGTATCCATCTTCAGGACTGCGGTCGGCCACTCGGTCACCGGCTGGTCGGTCCCCTGGGCGTAGACGTATCGGTGGCGCCGACACCACCGCGTCCGGGGCACCGTCGGGAGAGCCGTGCCGGCCTCGTATATCGGGATGCGGTCGACGGTGCCGGTCGCGGGGTCGACCCGGAAGCGTTCCAGGCGGCCGCCGAGAACGTCCAGGTCGCCGGCCCGGAGGCGGTCGAGCGAGAGCGTCGCCACGGCCGACGCGTCGGGGACCGTCTCCAGGTCGATCACCAGGTCGCCGCCGGCCTCGTAGGCGTTGGCGTGATGGAAGCCGAAGAAGGGACCGGCCCGCGGTTCGGCGACGACCTCGCCGCTCGCGCGGTCGATCACCAGGAAGCGCGTCCCGCGGTCCGGCTCCCAGCGGAAGTGCTCGACGAACGGCCCCTGCGAACCGGGGCCGAGGAAGTCGAGAGGGTCGACGACGAACGGGAACTCGGTGAGTACGACGTACCCGTCGGTGAGCGCGAAGCTGTGCATGTAGGCCGGTTCCTCGACCGGAACGGAGGCGATCGGCTCGCGCGACTCCCCCGCAATCTCGTGGACGTGATAGCGGTTCGTCCGGCCGAAGGCCGTCTCGAAGTTGACCGCCGTCCCGCGTGCGGGGTCGTGCCGGAGGTGCGCACAGGCCAGGTGGCCCGACGGCGCCGACCCCTCGTAGGTGTCGTGGCCGAGCGTCGCCAGCGTGTCGGGATCGAACGCGACCCGGCGCGGCGACTCGGTCAGTGCGGGATGGCGGTCGCCGAGGCGCTCGGCGATCACGTTGGTGTTGTCGTAGGGGTCGCCGAACAGGAGCCGGTAGAGCCGGCGCAGGAGACCGGTCGAACCGGTGGCGAAGCCGCCGTCGAACCGCCCGTCCTGTGCCCGTTCGTAGGCGTCCGTGCGGAGGAACCGGTTGCGGTAGGTCACCCGGTCGGCGGGGCCGTCGAGGCCGAACCGGTGGAGCATCGCCAGCCCGTCGAACCAGTGGTCGACCGTCGCGTCGCCCAGCGAGAACGCCCCCGGCCCGTTCCGGATGAGGACGTCCGAGAGCCAGTCGGGCAGGCGTCCCTCGACCGCGACGGTCGTCGCGACCTCCTCGTGGAGGGAGTGGAAGCCGAGCGGCGGGTCCTCCGGGGCCATCGTCGCGGGACAGGGCCGGGAACGGCCTAACGGTTCCGCCGCTCACCCCGCCAGCCGGTGGGCGACGGCGATGCCGACGACGCCGAGCAGCGGCGGGACGATGCCGGCGAGACGCGGCAGCGCGTACAGCGCGGCCACGACCGGCGCCGTCGGGCCGGCGGGGACGGACTCGAAGGCCGCCGGCGACGCGACCAGCAGGCCGAGGTACAGCGCGCAGAGGAAGGCATAGCCCGCCAGCGCGAGCGACGCGTCGTACCGGCGGTCGTCGCCCGTCCCCTGCCGGTGGCGGCGGGCGACGAGGAGCGTCGGGGCGAGGACGGGAACCACGACGAGGAGGCCGACGACGACGAAGAAGGCCCGCGAGAGGGTGAGCGTACCGCCTCCGACGCCGGACGTCGCGGCGATGAGTTGCACCACCCCCGCGGCGAAGAGGAGCGCGACGACGGCCGCGACGAGGGCGCTGACGGCCGCGTACGAGCGAAAGAGCCACGAGTCGCTCGTCCGGAGGGCGTAGGGGAACGCGCCGACGACGCCGCGATACCCGTCAGCCATCGGCGGCGGTACGCGGCGCCGGGGATTAAGCGCGCCGTTCCGCGGTCGGTGTCGCCGCGCACGACGCCGGCGCTACGCCGTCGCCCGCTTGCGACGGGGCGGACGTCACGTCCGCGGTTTGCTGAGGTTCCGCAGCCACGCGCCACAGTCCGGACACTCAAGCGGCTGGCTCTCCGCGGTGGTTCGCGTGCCACACTCCACGCACTCGTAGGTGTGCGGCGGCTCCGCTTCCGGCGATTTCTTCTCTACCATCGCGCTTGGAATAATAGCCGACGACGGATGAGGCTTGTGCGGGGACCGGCGGCCCCGCTCCGGGCGCTCGTCCGGGGCCCGCTGGCGGTCGCCCGTGGGCGCCCGCTCCGGGACGCGGTAACTTCTTTTCCCTCCCGGCCGCGTCGCCCGTATGCGAGTCGACATCGGGAACGCGCTCGACGGGGTGGCGACCCCCGGCGTCCCGCGGGCGGCGCTCGACCGCCTCGACGGCCGGGTGGCCGACGCCCACGAGCGCATCGCGCGGGGCCGGGCCGAGGCGGAGTTCGGGTACGCGTCGCTGAACCTCCCCGACCGGACCGACCCGGACGCGATCAGACGGGTCGTCGACGGGTTCGACGACCCAGCGGCGGTCCTGACCGTCGGTATCGGCGGGAGCGCCCTTGGGGCCGCGACGGTCGCGGCCGCGCTCGACGCCCCCGGCGGCCCGGCGTGGTACGTCCTCGACAACGTCGACCCCGCGCGGACGGCCGCGGTCGTCGACGACCTCCCCCTCGACCGGACGGTCGTCAACGTCGTCTCGCGGTCCGGGACCACCGCCGAGACGCTGGCGAACTTCCTGGTCGTCCGGGACGCGATGGCGCGGGCGGGGGTCGACTGGACGGAGCGGACGCTCGTCACCACCGGGACCGAGGGGAACCTCGCGCGCCTCGCGGACCGCCACGACCTCGCCGAACTGCCGGTGCCCGACGGCGTCCCGGGCCGGTTCTCGGTCCTGTCGCCCGTCGGCCTGGCGTTGGCGGCCTTCCGCGGCCACGACGTCGACGCCCTGCTCGCCGGGGCGCGGGCGGCGGCGGACGACCTCTCGGGGTCGCTGTTCGAGACGCCGGCGTACGCCTACGGCGCGACGTGCTACGCGCTGGAGCGGCGCGGCGCGGGGAGCAACGCCGTGATGCCGTACGCGGAGTCCCTGGAGACGTTCGCGGAGTGGTTCGCGCAACTGTGGGCCGAAAGCCTCGGCAAGGACGGCCTCGGGCAGACGCCGATCCGGGCGCTCGGCGCCACGGACCAGCACTCCCAGCTTCAGCTCTACCGCGCCGGCCCGCGCGACAAACTCGTGACGCTCGTCCGCCCCCGGGAGCGACCCGACCGGGCGATCCCCGACGCGGGGACGGGGACGGACGGGGACGCGGAGCGCCTGGAGGGGCTGGCGTACCTCGGCGGGTCGTCGCTCGGAGACCTGCTCGACGCCGAGTTCCGCGCGACCGAGGCCAGCCTCGCCGCGGCCGGCCGTCCGAGCGTCCGGGTCGAGATGCCCCGCGTCGACGAGCGCTCGCTCGGGGGCCTGCTCTACGGGATGGAGGCGGCGTGCGTGCTGTACGGCGAACTGCTCGGCGTCGAGACGTTCACCCAGCCGGCGGTCGAGTGGGGGAAACGGGCCGCGCGGGGGCTGCTCGGGGAGGGGAGCGAGGAGGCCGCCGCGGCCGCGGACGCGGTCGAGCGGGAGACCGACGAACTGATCGTCGAGTAGCCCGCGGTCGCCGAGCGCGGACGGGGACGCCGCCGACTGACGAGGACGGGGACGCCGCCGACTGACGAGGACGGGGACGCCGCCGCAGGACGGGACCGGAGCGCCTATCCGCACTCCGACCGTACGCCGCCCATGGCGAGCGAGGGGGCCGCTCCCGGCTCGGCCGGGGAGCGGGGACTGGTTCTGGTGCAGGCGGTCGTCGTCGTGTTCGTCGCGTTCGTCGCGGCGCTGGCGCTGGCGAGCCTCGGGGCCGGCCTGCTCCGGTCGGCGGGCTTCGAGCGCGATGGCCTCGGCATGCGGGTCGGGCTCACAGTGGTCCAGTTCCTCGGGTTCGGGGCGGGACTCGTGGCCTACCTCCAGGTCACGGAGAACTGGGACCTCCTCCGGAACCACGTCCGGGTCCCCTCCCTCCGGGACGTCGGCTACGCGGTCGTGGGGCTCGTGACGCTGCTCGGCGCCGCGGCCGCGGTCGGCCAGCTCCTGTCAGCGCTCGGGATCGAGGTGGCCCAGAACCAGGTGATCGCCCTGGGGCGGGAGAACCCGACCTTCTTCCTCTACATGATTCCCGTCTCGCTGCTGCTGGTCGGGCCGATGGAGGAACTGCTCTTTCGCGGAACGGTCCAGGGGCTGCTCCGACGGGCCTGGGGGCCGGCCTTGGCCGTCGTCGTCGCCAGCGCGCTGTTCGGGGTCGTCCACTGGGTGGCGCTGCTCGGCACCGGCTCGAAGGTCGGCTACGTGGCCATCGCTGCCGCGCTCGGCCTGGTCCTGGGGGCAGTCTACGAACTGAGCGACAACGTCGCGGTGCCGGCGGCGGTCCACGGCGCGTACAACGCGGTGCTGTTCGGCGTCCAGTACGCGATGGTGACCGGCCTGCTCGGCTGACGCCGGGGGCGGCCGCGACGGGACTACGCCGGGTTCTTCCGCGTCAGTTCCGAGCCACAGATCGGACAGCGGTCCCGGGGATCGTCGAACTCGCGGCCACAGCCCTGGCACTGGAAGCGCCAGTCGCGCTGCTCGTCGATGCCCTCGTGAGCGATGACCTCGACGTCGACGCCGAGCCGTTCGGCGACGTTCTGCATCGCGTAGTCGTCGGTCACGAGGGTTGCGTCGAGTTCGAACGCGGCCGCGAGGAGGCGCACGTCGGTCTCGGAGAGCTCGCCGCCGTCGCCGGTCTCGCCGGCGGCACGGCGCACCCGCTCGACGGCCTCCTCGGCGGGAATGTGGATGTGCATCCCGGCGCCCTCCATGGCTTCGAACCGGAAGGCGTGCTCGCCCTCCAGTTCTTCGCCAACCATCGGGATGGAGGCGGTCGACTCGTCGGTGTGGTACTCGTGGATGAACGCGGACGCGTCGAGGACCTGCATCGGCGCGCTCACCGCTCGATGACGATGTAGTCCTTCACCGCCTGCACGCGGCTCACCGGCACGTGGAGGCGGCCGGCCTCGTCGAGGGGGAACTGCGAGGCGTCGACCGGGAACTCGTCGTCGGGGGTGACGAGGAGGTCGTTCAGCGACCCCGTCTTCAGGTCCATCGTGATGTTGTACAGCATGCCGAGTTCCGTCCCGTCGTCCCCCATGACGGACTTGCCCGAGAGGTTCTCGGCGAGTATGTCGGCCATGAACTATGCACCGTGGATGAACGCCCTATACTTTACGGGTCCACTCGGGGCCGCGCTCGTTCCATACATGGTTACCTCCGGGTCGCAGTGGGTGTCCTTCCCAAGGACGGAGCTAGTTAAAAAGCTGTGGGGGACAACGCACTTCCTCGTCGCCCCCATCGGTCCGGCCGATGAGATACTCCTGGTCCGATCTCGCGGACGAATTCGCGCCCACGACGCTCATCGTCGTGGGGTTCGTCCTCTTCGTCATCCCGGAACCGGCCACGTCCACGCTCGGCGTCGGCCTGCTGTTGCTCGGCGCGTCGTGGTGGTTCTACGAGTGGCACCGGTCCTGGTACCGGGAGTGATACGATTCGGACGGCCGCTACCAGTCTGCGAACGGCTCCCGGTCCGGGCCCGCCCGGTCGAGATAGGCCCGCTGGGCGCGTTCGATCGCGCCGGGAACCGTCGCCCCGTCGTCGACGGCCGCGCGGGCCCGCGCCTTCTTCCACGCGCTCGGCGGGCCCGACGCTCGGCGGCGTTCGATCGGGGCGAGGTACTCGTCGGCCGTCGCGTCGTCCAGCCCGGACTCGCGTAGCCCGCGGCGCGCGTACGCGAAGACCTCGTCGTAGATGGCGTCGGGGTCGGCGGTCCGCTCGCCCTCGGCGGTGAGCCAGGCGAGTTCGGCGTCGGGGCCCTCGCGCACGACCCGGTAGAACGCGTCCCGGGCCGCCGTCCACGGCAGGTCCCGGAGCGGATGGTCCGCGGCGATCAGTCCGCGGAGCAGGCCGACGGTCAGCGCCGCGAGCGAGACGTTGTCCCGGACCGTCGGCTGCGTGGGGAGGGGTCGGTACTCCAGCCGGACCGAGGCGCCGTCGTCGGTGCCGACCGGTTGGCCGCCGACCACCGCGCGTATCCACCGCCAGTGGACGCCGCGTTTGCGGTCGAACTCGGGGATGCGATCGGCGTAGAGGCCGTCCGCCTCCGCGCGCTCGCCGCCGTTCCCCTCCGCGCCGCCCCCGCCTTCGCCGTTCGCCTCATCCGCGAGCGACGGGGCGTACGTCGGGTCCTCGACCACCCGCTCGGCGATCTCGGTCGCGTCGGCCATGTCCTCGGGCACGCGGACGTTTCCCTCGCCCGCCGGCCGACCGGCGTTGATGCTCCGCTCGAACACCGGGACGCGGTGCTCGTGATACGTCTCGTCGATCACGCCGGGGGCGGCGTCGGCGTAGAGGTCGGCGGGCAGGAACGGCGAGTTGGTCGACAGCGCCAGGAGCGGCGCCATCGTCCGCACGGCGACGTCGTGGTACGCCGGGATGGCGGCCGCCCGCGGCACCTGCAGGTGGGGCTGGATCGAGGTGGTCAGCGACTCGACGAGGATGGTGTCGAGGGTCAGGTCGACGCCCGGCAGGTCGAGATCGATCGTCCCCCCGGCCCGCTGCAGCACCTCGTTGTCGAGCGCGTGGTAGCGGGTGCTCGACCGCATCTCCTCGGCGATGGTCAGCCCGTCCGCCTCGCGGGTCGCGTTCAGGTACGCCGCGCTTCCGCCCCGGGGCGGGATCGTCCACATCGCGTCGAGCGCCAGCCGGCGGCCGGCGGCGTCGGCCGGCGTCCGGTTCCCGGCGGCGTCGGCCGGTGTCCGGTTCCCGGCGGCGTCGGCCGACGCCTCGCCCTCCCGAAGCGCCGTCGCGACCGCACGGACGCGCTCGTCGAGTTCGCGTGTCTGCGCCGACAGCCCCTCGGGATCGAACCGGGTGGCCGGCGTGTTCACCTCGACGTTGTGCCCGCCGAGTTCCTTCGTGCAGTCGGCGGCCGCGAAGACGGCGTCGGGGACCGTCACCAGCCGTCCGTCGGCGTCCGTCGCGTACGCCTCCAGTTCGAGGCCGATGGCGAAGGCGTCGGCGTCGAGCCGGCCGGAGCGGATGTCCTCGGCGATCCGATCGGCCTGCTCGGCCACCCGGCGCTCGAACGTCTCGCGGACGGCCGGGTCGAACGCCCGTCCCACCGCGTCGGGGTCCATCTATCGATCCTCGTCGCGCAGTTCCTCGAGTTCGTCCTCGACCGCGTCGGCCTCGACGTCGGTTGCTTCCGTCGCGGCCCCGTTGCTCTCGCGGTCCGCCTCCGCTGCTCCGGATTCGTCCCCGTCGCCGAGTTCCGCCTTCAGCGTCTCCAGTTCGGCGTCGACCTCGCTCTCGGTCCGGCCCTCCTCCAGTTCCCGGTCGATGGCGTCCTTGTCCGACATGGCGTCCTCGAAGGCGCCGGTGTCCTGGAGTTCGTCCATCGCCTCGGCGCGGGCCTCCATCTCCTCGGTCCGCTCCTCCGAGCGTTCGATGGCCCGCGAGACGTCGCTCATCTCGTCGCCCGCGCCGGTCATCGCCTCCGAGACCCGCGCGGACGCCTCCGCGGCCTCGTAGCGCGCCTTCATCGTCTCCTTTTTCGTCCGGAACTCCTCGATCCGGCTCTGGAGGTCGTTTTTCTTCTCGACCAGCGACTCCTGGGTCTCCTCCAGGTCGGCGATCTGTCCCTCGAGGTCCTCGATCTGGTTCATCTTCGCCTTCTTCTTCTCGAGGGCCTCCCGGGCGAGGTCGTCCCGGTCCTGCCGGACGGCCTCCCGGGCCTGTTCGTTGTGCTTCTCGACGTTCTCTTCGAGGCGTCGCTTCTGTATCTCGAGGCGCTTTTTCTGTGTCGTCAGGTCCGCGATTCCCTGCTTGACGTCCTGGAGTTCGTCGCGCATCCGCTCGTAGGAGTAATCGAGCGTCTCCGACGGGTCCTCCGCCCGATTGAGCAGCGCGTTGAGTTTCGAGCGGACGACGTACGTGGCGCGAGAGAGAATGCCCATGCCCGCCCAACGCGGCCCGGACAGTAAAAAGGGTGCCCCACGGCCGTAGGATTTTTGTATCCCCGGCTACTGGAGTGATTTAGGCCGGCCTAATTTAGGCAGGCCAAAACCATGACCACGGACGCCAACCACACAGCCGGCCACGCGGGAGGTGATGTGTGACGCTCGGCAGCGTCACCGTCACACCCGACGCACTCTGGGCATCATCTCGCCCTTCGGTTGACACCCCACTCGTCGCACGGTCGGATTCGGTTTTCGCTCGGTCGTTCGTTTCGTTCGCGCTCGCGTTCCCCCGAGCCACGGGTTCGACACCGCCTCGCGCCCCGGGCTGTCGGCCGACACGCGCGTGCTCCGCCGGGCCGACGCGATGCGAGACACATATTACCCGGGGGCCGACACGGAGGGCTATGGCCGGCGACGACACCCGGGAATCGGCTGACACGGACGATCGGCTGTCGCCCGAGCGGATCGAAGCGTTGCTGACGAACCGGCGTCGCCGGTACGCGCTCCGCTGTCTCTACGCCCGCCAGAATCCGGTTTCGTTGCCGGACGTCGCCGACCAGGTCACCCGGTGGGAGTACGACGACCCGGTCGAGGAACGGCTGGACGAGCGGCTCCACATCTACATGTCGCTGTATCACGATCACCTCCCGGTGCTGGAGGCCGCCGGGCTCGTCAGATACAGCCAGGCGGCGGACGCGGTCGAACTGACCGCGCACGCGACGAAGCCGGGGATCGAGCGGGCGATCCGGGCGGAGTTCGACGACCTCAGCGACTGACCACCGTCGGGGCCGATCCCACCGGCGGCACGATGGCTTCGCGTCCGGGTGCGGCGCCCGGGCCACCGATACGTTGAAGCCGGGGCGTCCGCAAACGTGGATCACTGTATGCCCCTTTCGGACGACCTGTTCACCGTGTTTTCCGCCGAGATCGAGTTTCGCGACGGGGTTCCCGTCGTCGAGGTTCCCGACCGGGAACTCTCCGTCGGCAATCTGGAAGCGGGCGGGACCTACCGTGTCGCCATCCTGGAACAGACGTCGCCGAGCGCCGTCGACGAGGGATCGACCGAGTCCACGTCCCGCCGGCCGGAATCCGAGACGGAGTCCCAGCCCCCGGTCGAGAAAGGCGAGACGCTCGAGGTCGAGATCGAGGACGTCGGCGATCAGGGCGACGGCATCGCCCGGATCGGGCCGGGGTACATCGTCTTCGTCCCCGACACCGAGATCGGCGACCGGGTCCGGATCGAGATCACGCAGGCGCGGGACAACTTCGCGTTCGCGGAGGTCCTCGAACACGAACCCGTCTCCGGGCGCTGACCGGCCGGCACGCCCGGCCGCCGCCGGGACCCGACCGGCCGCCGACTCGTCTCCCCGCCCGCGGCCGACGCCGCCGATCGGCCGCTGAGCACCCCGTTTGAGCGCCGCTCGGGGCTGGCCGCAAGCGAAACCGTATTTGAGCCTCGGCCCGTACACCTCGGTACGGATCGGTGGAGGCTTCCCCCAAGACAACTATGACGGCTGTCGACAGCGTCTACAGGGTCCACTCTACTGTAGAGGTGCCGTACCACGAACTGGAGGCGTACCTCGACGCGCCGGAACTGCCGGCCGAGATCGAGCGACTCGAGACGACGCGTCAGGGCAACCAGGTGTTCATCGGCTCGGTTCCGGCCGACGACTCCATCGGGAAGTACACCCCGACGGCCACGCTCCGCGCGACCGTGACCGACGCCCGGGTGTACGAGTACGAGGGAACGCGCTCCCGAACTGAACCGTCGACGCCGGACGACACCACCCCGGACTCGTCGGTCGAGACGTTCGCGAACTTCAAGGGTCGGCTCGGCACCGTGATCAAGAACACGGCGTTGCGCGGGCCGATGTTCACCGTCCTCCGGGACATCGCGTACATGGCCGACCGGGGCACGCTGACCGCCGTGGTCGCCGAGGCCGACTCCCTTCGGGCAGTCTCCATCCAGGACGGCGAGGAGGTCCCCGCCGCCGTCGAGGTCGCCGAGGACGAGTACAGCCCGGCGAAGGCCGACACCCCCGACTGGCAGAACAGCCGGTCGTAGTCGTCCCCGCGACGTCGTCACCACCGCGTCTACTCCCGACGGTTTGCCCGTCGCGCCCGTCCTCGGCGGGTTGCCTGCCCCGGCGGGTCGGTAGCCCCGCGACCCCTCGACCGGCTCCCGGGCCCCGTTCTCGCGCCTCGGCCATCGGCCCCGTGCACCGAACCGTTATCACGCTCCGCTCCGGACCCGACGCGCGTGGACCTCGTCGACGCGCTCGACGCCCGGCGCGGAATCACCTGTTTCGTCGGCGCCGGGGGGGAGAAGACGACGATGGCGGCGCTCGCGTCGCGGCTCGACCGCACCGTCGTGACGGCCACCGTCCGCATCCCCATCTTCGACGACCGGGTCGACTCGGTCGTCGTCACGCCGAGTACGCCCGGACCCGGTTTCGCTGTCCCGGGTGTGGGGCGAGCGTCCCGCTGGAGCGGAAACACGACGGACGGACGCCGTGCGCGCGCTGTATCCCCTGAACGATGGACGCGATGGATACCTCCTCGACCGGAGAGTCCCCGGCCGACCGGCCGGACATCGAGTTGTGCCACCTCGTCGACGACCCGGCGAACCCGGCGGAACTGACGATCTTCTCCCCGGAAGCCCGGAGCCTCGCGACCGAGTGGGTGACCGCCAGCCGGTCGGCGGCCGTCCGGCTCGACGAGATGCGGTGAGGACGGCTGCGCCGCCGTCCGGACCCGTGTAGCGACGGCCTCCAACTCCCGCGCGGTGCGTTTTCGCGGGCAGGGGCGCCGTGCGGGCCGGAACGAGCATCCGCTACACAGTTAGGCTACCGGATATATGTGAGGGGAAAGTAGTTAGCGGCGGGCCACTTGCCCGCGTCCGTCCTGTCTTGTTTTGATGACGTACACACAGACCAGCGACGGGATGGACGGGCGGTCGCTCGCTTCGCTCGGAATGACTGTCCTGCTGATCGTTAGCGCGGTCGGCGGCGGGATCGCGGTCGCGTCGGAACCGGCCGCCGCCGCGTCGAACCCGATCGAGTTCGTCTACGTCGACGGCACGACGAACAACGTCACGTTCGTCCGCGAGGACGGCACGAGGGTCGGGACGAACGTCAGCGCCGACATCGTCGGCCCCGTGTCGAACCTCGACGGCGACGGGGCGCTCGAGGCGCCGTTCGTGACGAGCCAGGGCGAGATCCACGTCGTGGACACCGCCAACGAGACGGAGTTCGTGACCAACAGCACGTACAACTCGAACACGAAAATAGGCGTCGGGGACTGGACCGGCGACGGGACGCCTGAAATCCTCTACGCGAACACCTCCGACAACGACTACCTCTACTACGCGAACCTCACCGGCACGCCGACCCAGATAGCCAGCGTCTCGGCGATAGCCGCCCTGGGTGCGGAGGACTTCGACGGCGACGGGACCAAGGATCTCGTCTTCGTCGGTACGTCCTCCAAGAACCTGAAGTATTACGACGGGTCCACGGTCACGGACACCGCGTACGACAACTTCGGGTCGAACGGCGGCCTGGGCGCTGGTGCTCCCGCTGACTTCCGTCGCGACGGCGAACTCTGGGTGCCCGCGATAGACGGGAGCGGGTATCCCGAACTCGTGAACGCGAGCGGCCACGTCGATCAGCTCACGGGCGACAGCATGGACAAGGCCCCGGTCGCAGGCGTGGACTGGGCCGGCGACAGCCGCCTGGAGGTCCTGCACCTGAAAAGCGGGAACGTGAAGTACACCTATCTCAACGGAACGACAAAAACAGTCAACGACGCCGACAACAACAACATCGGCGCAGTCCAGAGCGCCGGCGTCGCGGGGCGGGTCAAGATCAGCGAGACCGCGTTCGTGATCACCGGGTTCGATGCGACTGCGACCGGGTCCCAGAACGTCACGGTGGACGTGACCACGAACGAGGACCTCGCCGTGCTCAACGTCACGCTCTCGGGACCGGAGAACGCCACGCTCACGCTCGCGGACGGCGACTTCCGGGAGACGAGCACCGATCCGTACGTCTACACCGCGACGTACAACGGGAGCACCGACGGCGATTACGCGGCGGCGCTCGAACGCGCCGAGTCCACGGACGGCGACGTCCTCACGGACCAGCGCTCGGACGACGCGACGGTCGACGACCGCCTCCCCAACGTCACGGGGGTGACCGTCTCCGACGCCGACGGCAACGGGCTGGTCGGTCCCGGCGAGACCGTCACCGCGAACGTCACCGTCTCCGGGGACGTCGACTCGGTCTCCGCCGATCTGACGGCGTTCGGCGCCGGCGCGCCGTCGACGAGCCTCGACCTCCACGGCGGGACGACGTCGGTGACTCTCTCCGGGACCGCCGACGAGGGGGCCGCGGCGGCCGACGGGAACCACTCGGTGACCGCCACCGCCACGGACGGCGAGGGCAACTCCGACACCGGGACCAGCGGCACGCTGACCCTGGACATGACCGCCCCGACGGTGGACGCCGGTGACGACCGGTCCGTCCTGGTCGGGTCGACGGTGTCGTTCGCCGGGTCCGCGAGCGACGCCCATTCGATCGCACGCTACGCGTGGTCGTTCGGCACGGGCGACAGCGCGACGGGCGCGTCGGTCTCGTACACGTACGACCAGGCCGGAACCTACACCGTGACGCTCGACGCCACCGACGCCGCGGGCAACGTCGGGACTGACACGCTCACCGTGTCGGTCCAGCAGGAGGACGACGACTCGTCGGGCGGCGCCGAGTGGACCGAGATGCCGACGGCCACGCCGACTGCGACGCCGACCTCGACCCCGACTGCGACGCGGACGGCGACCACGGTGGTGGGGATCGAGCCCGCGACTGCGACCCCGACAGCGACCCCGACCCCAACCGCGACGGCGACGCCGACCGCGAACGCGACGGCGACGCCGACCGCGACTTCGGGACAGCGCCCCGGGTTGCGGGCGTTCGGCGGCGGGCCGCCGACCAGCGCCGTCGGGGCCTCCCTGCTGCTCCTGTTGCTCTGCCTGGCCGGCCTCTACCGGCTGAAGGAGTAGCGAGGCGTCGCGGCGTTCGGAGATTTCAGGCGGACCTCAGTTGTACTCGCGCCACCGGTACCCGCAGTCCTTGCACTTGAAGAATCTCGTCGGCGGTTCGTCGGCGGAGGCGGTCTGCTTGATGGTGTACCACGCCTCGCCGTGCCCGCACCGGTCGCAGGTGACGTCGTCGGCGGTCGGCTTGCCCTCGAAGTTCGCCCCCTCCTCGGTTTCGATCACGTCGTCCTCGCTCTGTTCCTCGGTCGAGACGAACGCGGTCGCGCGCTCCTCGTCGCGTTCGGCGGTCGCGCCACACTCGGTACAGGTCATCACGCCGTCCTGAGCGACCATCATCGAACCACACTCGTCGCAGAACTGCATACCCGCGAGTAGGTACTCGTGGCACTTGTATCGTGCCGCTAGGCGCGGTCGTCGCGGTGACGGTCGGCTCCCCGGTCCTCGTCCCCGTTCCGGTCCTCGTCCCCGTTCCGGTCCTGTCCCCGGTCGACCGCCCCCCCCTGTGCCACCATCGGGCAGCCCCGGACCCGGAACCGCTCGGAGTCGACCACCTCGATGATGTCCGTGCCCTCGTGGGTACACCGGACGTCCGGCGGTTCGGCGAAGAACTGACACCGCTGGCAGTAGGCGGTCTTCTCGACGACGTGCTCCGGCCGTTCGGCGCCCGGTTCGTCGCGCTCGACCCGTTCGGCCTCCGCACCGGCCCCGACGGACGACGCCTCGGCCGTCGGCTCCTCGGCCGTCAGCGAGGCCCACACCTCCTCCTCGTCGACCTCCTCGACCTCCATCCGCTCGAACGGGTCCTCGTCGGGCGCCGTTCCGGGTGCGCCCTCGTCGCCCGCCTCGACCGCCCGTTCGAGGGCCGCAAACGGGTCGTTCGCCGCGGCCCCCGCGCTCCCCTCGCGTTCGTCGGGCCCGCCCCCCTCGCGCCGTGACCGGGACCGCCGGATCCGGTCGGCCAGGTCCGAGAGCGGCTCCCCCCGTTCGGGCACGCCCTCCGCTTCGTCCTCGTCGGCGTCAGGAGGGGTCACGGTTCCACGCTCCGCGTCCGGGACGCCGGCGCCCTCGCGTTCGCGTTCGCGTTCGGTCTCGCCCTCGTCCTCGCCGTCCCGGTCCTCCGTCCCGTCGCTCATCGCTCGTCCTCGCGGTTCTCGTCCTCCTCGAACAGGTCAGCCGGCGACGCCGCGCCGACGTCGCCCGTCTCGCCTTCGAGCGCCGGCGGCGGCCCCACGAGGAGCGTCGCGCTCCCGAACAGGCCCGACGAGGGATCGAGGTCCTCGAACGCGGCGGTACAGTGGGGACACTCGGCGCGCGAGAGCAGGCCCAGCTGCACCCGCCGCGAGCAGGCGCCGCAGGTGGCGGTCGAGTCGCCGTTCCGGTTCGCCGTCGCCCTAATGTCGTCGGCGACCGCCCGGGCGCTCCGCTCGGCCTCGAGGTCCGCAACCCGGTCCCTGAGTCCGATCGTCGCCCGCGCCAGCGTCTCCGCCCGGCCCTCCAGTTCGTCGCTCGTCTCGGTCAGGTACTCCAGCACTTCCTCGAAGTTCTCGAACCCTTCATCGACCCGGCGCTCCAGGTCGTCGAGCCGCGCGTCGAGTTCCTCGACGGCGGCCGCGGTGCGCTCCACGCGGTCGCGGAGGGCCCCGTGGTCGTGGTCGGCGGGGGCCTTCGCGTCGGCCTCGCGTTTCACCTGAATGACGCGCTCGCGGACGTCCTGGATCTTCTCGTCGAGGTCGTCCTCGAGGGCGGTCACCCGGTCCGCGAGGTCCGCCACGCGGTCGTCGAGCGCCCCGGCTTCGTCGGCCTCGACGTCCTCGATTCGGTCACCCAGGTCGTCGATCCGATCGCTCAGGTCGGCCACCCGGTCCGGATCGATCCGCTCGCGTCCCTCGAGCGCGGTCACGCGGTCGTCGAGGGCGGCGATCCGCTCGTCCAGCCCGTCGAGCGCTTCCCCGTCGACCAGGGCGCTGTCGTCGAGATCGAGGGCCAGATCGAGGGTGGCTCCCGCCCCGCCCTCGTGTTCGTGTTCGTGTTCGTCTCCGACGGCGGTCGCCGGCTCCTCGATGCCGGCGAGTATTCGGGCCAGGACGGCCTCGCGGCTCACTCCGAGCTCGTCCGCACGCTCGTCGAGCCACCGGTCGAACGCGTCGACTATCGCGATACCTCCGTCCTCGGCCATCGTCGTCACTTTCGCCCCCGTCGCCTTATATTCTCTCTCCCGGTACGGTCGGCCCCCGGCGGGCCTCGATCACCGGATCTTGCGCACGTCGGAGATGTCGAATCCGGCCTCGTGGACCTCGGTCTCGAAGCGCACGATGTTCTCCTCCTCCAGTCGCGGGAGCACGCCCCGGAACTCCTGGACCACCATCGTCCGGCCGCGCTTGGACCCGCCGGTCTCCCACTCGAACAGGAAGGTTCCGCTCGCGGCGTCCATCAGTCCTCCCTGCTCCTGGGGCCCGAGCGTCTCGTGGTTCACCAGGAGCAGGATCAGTCCGCCCCACCGGTTGGCGGCCTTCTCCAGACCCTTCATCACCATCGCGATGTCGCCCCACTGCATGTCGTCGGAGACGGCCGCCACGAGGTCGGTGATCGAGTCGACGAGCACGAGGCTTCCCTGCGCGTTGGCGCTGAGGTAGTCCCCGAGCGCCTCGAGGACGCCCGTCGAGCGTTCGTCCCGGCCGAGGTCGGTCATGCTCCGGCTCTTGCCCATGTACCACTGTCGCGGGACCGGGCTCAGCTGGAAGTATTCGGGCGAGAGGTCGCGAAACTGGATGGCATCGACCGCGGCGTCGACGATCTCGTCGCTCATCGTGTAGCTCATCTCGCGCTCGATGTACTCCCGACCGGTCGTGAAGGAGACGTAGTGGATCTCCGGCGGCGTCGCCGCCCCCGGGTCCAGGTCGCCGTAGTGGAGGTCGAACAGGTCCGGGTCGGTGTCGGCCAGCGCGTTCATCGCCGCGCTCGTGTAGAGGAACTCGCGGGCGCCGGCGCCCGACTCCCCGACGAGCAGAACGACCGATCCCTGCGGCGCCCCGCCCCCGACGACGTCGTCGAGCCGCGCGACGCCGAGCGGAATCCTGTCCATGCGCCGCGTTCGGCCGGCGCGCGCTTAGCCGTTCCGGCGGTCGCGGCCACCGGGCCCGCGGGCCGGGCGTCCGCCGCTCACTCCCGGTCGGCCGTCCGGAGGCCCTTGCCCCGGTTCCGTCCCCGAACAATCTCGACGTGCCCGTCGACCCCGGCCTCGTCGAGAGCCGCCCGGCCCGCGTCGGCCGCCGCCCCGGCGCGGTCGGCGTCGGTCACGCCGTAGACGGTCGGCCCCCACGAGGACTGGCCGGCGCCGTAGACCGCCGGCGTCTCGTCGAGCGCCGCGACGACGGCCCCCACCGGCGGCCGGTAGACGCCGCCCTGTTCGTCGGCGTACCACGACCCGTTGAGTCGGCCGATCGCCGCGACCGCCGCGCCGAACCGCTCGACCGATCCCTCGGCGGCCGCCGGGAGCAGGCGGCGGACGACCACGCCGGCGACCCGGTCGGCCGTCGCGGCCTCCGCCCGCTCGACCGCCGCGCGCATACTGCGATCCTCCCGCTCGTCGCTCCGCCCCGCCGCGGCGTCGGGGATCACGAGCAGGAACCGCCAGTCCTCGGGGATCCGGTGCCGCGCCGCGACCGGCGGGACGGTCCACTCGCCCTTGGCCGGCGGCTCCGTGGTGTATCGCGCCGTGGGGTGGCCCGCGTCGAGGACGATTCCGCCCCGCTCGAAGGCGGCGACGCCGACGCCCGACCGGCCGCCCCGACCGAGCGCGGGCGCCCGTTCGCGGACGTCCACCGTCCGGCCGTGGGCCCGGGCGACGGCAACGAGCGTCGTCAATGCGCTCGCCGTCCCGCTCCCCAGCCCGGCGTGTCGCGGCAGCGCCGTCCGCACCTCGACGTCCGCCCCGGCGACCCCGAGCAGGTCGGCGGCCCGCTCGGCGTACTCCCGGACGGTCGGGTCGTCGCACTGCACCGACGTCGCGGGCGCGGCCCGTACCGTCAGCCGGGGGGCGGCGAGCGCCACGCCGATCCCGCCGTAGAGGCGTTCGTGGGCCAGGCTGAGGTTACAGAATCCGACGTGGAGGCGGGCGCCGGTCGCCACCTCGGTCGGCCCGCGGGTCGGCCCCTCGGCCCCGTCCGCGTCGGGGTCCGCGTCCATGGGGGACCTGGGGCCGAGAGGGGTAAGCCGGTTTCGCTCGTCGCGGCGGGAGCTACCGGGTGTGCCGGCGGGCCGGTCGGGCCCCGCCGGTGCCCGGAATCCCGCCAGTCTATCCCGACCCCGGCAGCGGACAGAGACTGGCCGTCAGGACCGCGCGTGCGTCGGTCTCGTTGCGCGCGCCGTGGACGACGCCCCGCTCGTGGAGGACGACCCCCGGCGCGGTCACCTGCCGCTCGTCGTCGCCCTGGACGACCGTCACGGTTCCCTCCAGGACGTGGAAGACGTTCGTGCTGTCGGCGTGGTCGTGTGGCGCGAGTTCCGCGCCCGGCCCGAGCGCGAACGCCTTCACGAGTACGTCGTCGGTCACGGCCAGTTCGGCATCGACGACCTCGCCCGCGTCGGGCCCGAGGTCGAGGTCCGCGTACCGGTCGCTCATATCCGCCCGTGGGTCCGGGGCGCGTTAACTCTGGCGCGCCGCGACGGTACCGGGTCCGGGTTGTCCCGGTCTCGACTCCAGCAGTCGGCTAGCCGCCGCCCGTCGTGGTCGCCGTCCCGCCCTCGTAGCTCACGGTCACCTCGTCGGCGACCGGCTGGAGCAGGTACCGCCCGCTCCCGCCGGCCCGGACGGGGGTGAAGTCGGCGGTGAACGTCGTGCGCTGGTTCTCCCTGATCTCGAACTCCTTCTCGAACTTCAGCGGCGCGTCGCCGGGCACCGCGACGTCGACCTCCTCGCCGCTCGTCAGCGTGCCCCGCGTCTCGGAGATGCGCAACTGGAGGAACTCGTACGTGCCGGTCTCGAACTCCTCCTCGGCGACGAGCGACGAGCGCTCGCCCTGTAGTTCGGTCAGGTCGGCCTCCGTGGGTTCGATCTCCCGTTTCACCAGTTCCCCGTCCGCGGGCTTGACCCACACGCCGGCAATCGTCACCACGCACGACTCGAAGTCGGAGATGTCGCCCGGCTGATCGCTCACCCGGGTGGCGAGCGTGCCCGTGCTTTTGCCGCCCGTACAGCCGGCCAGCGCCGTGCTTCCGATGGCTGCCGTGCCGGCGACCGTCTGCAGGTAGGTGCGTCTCGTCGGCATCGCTCCGTCCCACGGCCCCGGATGGGCTTGTACTCCCCCGACGGTGAACCCCGATAAAGCCGAGTGAACCGTCAGTCCCGCTCCCGGACCAGTTCCTCGGCGACGGCCGCCGCGCCGAGCAGCGCGGGGTCGACCGCGAGGTCGGCCTGCCGGCGCGCGAACTCGGGGAGGGACCCGTCGGCGTAGATCACGACCCGGACGTCGGGGTTGAGTTCGCGGGCCACGGGGATGGTGCTCGCCTCCCCGACGTCGGTGAGGAGGTAGAGGTCCGCCCGGCCGATCCCGTCCGATTCGAGTTCCTCGGCGGTCGGGACGCCGTCGATGCGGTGCACCTCCACGCCCGCGGCTTCGAGTTCCGCGCCCAGGCCGTCCTCGTCCGGACCGACGACGACCGCGATCACTCGTACTCGATGGTCGCCGGCGGTTTGTGTGTCACGTCGTAGACGACGCGGGCGACGTTCTCGTTCTCGCCGGTGATGCGACTCTGGATGCGCTGGAGGGTCTCCCAGGGCAGGTCCTGGGCCCGCGCGGTCATCCCGTCCCGGGACTCGACCGAGCGGACGGCGACGACCCAGCCGTGGACGCGGTTGTCGCCTTTCACCCCCGTGGCCTTGCCGAGAATCGCGGCGAAGGCCTGCCAGGGGTCGTGCTCCGCGACCTCCTCCTCGACGACGTTGGTCGCCTCGCGGGCGACGGCCAGTTTCTCCTCGGTGACCTCGCCGATGACGCGCACCGCCAGCCCCGGCCCGGGGAACGGCATCCGCTCGCTGACGACCTCCTCCAGGTCCAGCGCCCGGGCCACCTCGCGGACCTCGTCCTTGTAGAGGTCCCGCACCGGTTCGACGATGCCCTCGAAGTCGATGACCTCCGGCAGGCCGCCGACGTTGTGGTGGGACTTGATGTTCCCCTCGCTCTCGATGCGGTCGGGGTAGATGGTCCCCTGGACGAGGTAGTCGGCGTCGGCCTCGCGGGCCTCGCGCTCGAACTCGCGGATGAACTGCTCGCCGATGGCGTGGCGCTTCCCCTCGGGGTCGGTGACCCCCGAGAGGGCGTCGAGAAACCGGTCCTGGGCCTCGACGATCCGCAGCGAGTCCATGAACGCGAACGTCTCCCTGATCGATTCCGTCTCCCCCTTCCGCATCAGCCCCGTGTCCACGTACACCGGCGTGAGCCGGTCGCCGATGGCGCGGTAGGCGAGCGCCGCCGCCACCGAGGAGTCCACGCCGCCCGACAGCGCGACCATCGCGTTCGCGTCCCCGACCTCCTCGCGGACCTCCGCGACGGCCTCCTCGATGAACGCCTCGGCCTCGACCATCAGGCCCCGACCTCCGCCGCGGCCCCGTCGCCGTCCTCGGCCGCCAGCCGCTGGATCGCCTCGATCAGCCCGACGAAGGGGGGACTGGCGCGGTCCGGGCGGGACCGGAACTCGGGGTGGAACTGCGTCCCGAGGAAGTAGGGGTGGTCGTCGCGCTCGAGGATCTCCATGCGACGGCCGCTCTCCCCGGAGAACGCGAGCGAGCCCGCTTCCAGGTCGTCGATGTACTCGGGGTTGACCTCGTACCGGTGGCGATGCCGCTCCGTGCACCGGTCGGCGCCGTACACCTCGTGGGCGAGCGTCCCCGGTTCGATCTCGGTCGTGTGGGCGCCCAACCGCATCGTCCCGCCCATGTCGTCGAGGTCGGACTGCTCGGGCAGGAGGTCGATCACGGGATGGGGCGTGTCGGGATCGATCTCCGCGGAGTGGGCCCCCTCGAGCCCGAGGACGGTCCGGGCGTGCTCGACGACGGCCATCTGGAAGCCGAGACAGAGCCCGAGGAAGGGCACGTCGTTCTCGCGGGCGTACCGGATGGCCTCGACTTTCCCCTCGGTCCCCCGGGCCCCGAACCCGCCGGGCACGACGACGCCGTCCGCACACCGGAGCCGCTCGGCGTGCCGGTCGAGCATGTCCTCCGAGTCCACCCACCGGACGTCCACCTCGACGCCGCGTTCGATGCCGGCGTGTTTCAGCGCCTCGCGCACCGACATGTAGGCGTCCTCCAGGTCGTACTTGCCGACCAGCGCGACCTCGACCTCGCCCTCGCGCTCGCGGCTGACCAGGTCCCGCCAGCGGCTCTTCCGCCGGCCCGGCGGGCGCGCCTCGTCCAGGAGGTCGAGCGACTCCATCACGTACTCGTCGAGCCCCTCCTCCTCGACCACCCGCGGCACCCGGTAGATGTCGTCCACGTCCGGGTTCGAGAACACCGCGGCCGTGGGCACGTCACAGAAGAGCGCGATCTTCTTCCTGGTCTTCTCGGTCAGGCTGTCCTCGCACCGGCCGACCAGCACGTCGGGCTGGAGCCCGATGCTCCGGAGCTCCTTGACCGAGTGCTGGGTGGGCTTGGTCTTCTGCTCGCCGTTCTTCGAGTAGGGGACGAGCGTCACGTGGGTGAACAGGATGTCCGCCTCGCCCTGCTCGTGGGCGAACTGGCGGAGCGCTTCGAGGTAGGGCATCCCCTCGATGTCCCCGACGGTGCCGCCGACCTCGACCAGACAGACGTCGGTGCCCTCGGCGGCCTCGCGGATCCGCCGCTTGATGTCGTCGGTGACGTGCGGGATGATCTGGACGGTCGATCCGAGGTAGTCGCCCGCCCGTTCCTTCTCGATGACGTGCTTGTAGACCTTCCCCGTCGTCACGTTGTGGTCGGAGGTCATGTCGGTCCCGAGGAACCGCTCGTAGTTCCCCAGGTCCAGGTCGACCTCGCCCCCGTCTTTCAGCACGTACACCTCGCCGTGCTGGTAGGGGTTCATCGTCCCGGCGTCGACGTTGAGGTACGGGTCGACCTTGACCGCGGTCACGTCGAGACCCGCGTTGGTCAGCAAGCGCCCGACGCTGGCCGCCGTGATCCCCTTCCCGAGCCCGGACATCACACCTCCCGTCACGAAAACGAACTTTCGGCCCTTCGAGGGGTCGTACCCCGTGTCGGGTTCCGTCGGCATACTGACCGTGTGCGAGCGCGGTTCAAAACGGTTTCGGGACCCGCGACTCGTGGCATCCGTGACCACGACTCGTCCCCGCGAACCGGGGGGCGTGGCGACGGCGAGCGACCGATCGGCGGGCCGGTCGTCCGGCCCGTCGGCGACCGGTTTGATGTGCCCTCGCCCCGTGGCGGGCGCATGGCCGGACCGGTCGAGATGCCAGACGTCGGATTCGGAACGTACAGGCTCCAGGACGAGACCTGCGTCGACGCCGTCCGCACTGCGCTCGACGCCGGCTACCGCCACCTCGACACCGCGCGGATGTACGGCAACGAGACGGCCGTCGGCCGCGGGCTCCGCGGTAGCGAGGTGCCCCGCGACGACGTCTTCGTCGCGACGAAGGTCTGGCACGACAGCCTCGAGCGCGTGTCCCTGCTCGACAGCGCCCGCGCCAGCCGCGAGGCCCTCGGCGTGGACACCCTCGACCTCCTCTACGTCCACTGGCCCCGGGGGACCTACGACCCGGCCGAGACGCTCCCGGCGCTCGCGGAGGCGCGCGACGACGGCCTCACGCGCCACATCGGGGTGTCGAACTTCACCCCCTCCCTGCTCCACGAGGCGGGCGACCACCTCGACGCGCCCGTCCTCGCCCACCAGGTCGAGATGCACCCGCTGTGCCCCCAGGCGGAGCTGCGCGACTACGCCGCCGACGTCGGCCATCGCCTCGTGGCCTACTGTCCCATCGCGCGCGACGCCGTCTCGGACGTCCCCGAAATCGTCGCGGTCGCCGAGGAGTACGACGCCACCCCCGCGCAGATCTCGCTCGCCTGGGTGATGGCGAAGGGGGCCGTCCCGATTCCGAAGTCGGCGACGCCGGCCAACATCCGCGAGAACCTCGCGGCGCGGCGGATCGACCTCGACGCCGACGACGTGGCGCGGATCGACGCCATCGACCGGCGCGAGCGGCTCGTCGACCCGGCGGACGCGCCCTGGAACAGGGGGGCGTGACCCGGCGGACGCCCTGGAACAGGGGGGTGTGATCCGGTGGACATCCTGGGACGCGTGAGCGGGGCGTGATGGGGGGCGTCGGGACCCCCGCCGCGGGCCGCGTCGGTCGGAACGGCGTCGCCGACGCCCGGGTGCCGGCAGTCCGGCGGATTCGCCCGAACGACCCCGCCGTCGCGTACTTCGTCAGGCTTTTGCCCACCCGAACGAACCCTCGGATCATGAGCGCGGACGACAGCGACAAATACCCCGAGGACTCGGGGCGTCGCCGGTTCGTCAAGGGGGTCGTCGGCGGCGCGACGCTCGCCGGCGTCGGCTCCGTGGGCGCCGCGACGATCAACAGCGCGACCCGGTCCCCGGGCGCCGGCGGGGGATCCACCCAGGCGTGGGCCATCGAGAACGTCGGGGGGCCCGCCCCGCGCGGGATGCCGATGATCCCGATCGAGATCGACGGCGACGGCTTCATCAAGGGCGTCTGGCCCGAGGTCCAGAAGGTCAACCAGGGCGGGGTCACCGTCAAGATCGCCCGCAGCAAGAAGTTCAAGGGAACCGGCCAGACCTACTCCCAGGAGTGGTTCCAGTACTGCGGCGTCGAGTCCTACCAGGGCCTCCAGCCGGACCTCGACAGCGACAACTACTTCCGGGTCGGATCGGCCCCGGCCTACGAGTGGCAGCGCCAGGCGTACGAGGAGGGCGACCGCCTCAACATCAACGACTTCGGGAACTACGAGAACTGGAACAACGGCATCGGCGACGCCGGGAAGGGCAAGCCGGCGACCGGGGAGTGGCGCTCCCAGGACGCGGACAAGGTGATCCCCGTCCAGGTCCTCCGGAGCCCCATCATCGAACGGCTGGCGAACGGCGAGGGCGACATCCCCGACAAGGCGCGGAACTGGCTCAAGGCGGCGTCCAGCAGGGGAACCATCGCGTGGCTGAACAAGTGTACGCACTTCTGCTGTGTGCCCGGCTGGAAGCAGTCCGAGGACGCGACCAAGTTCGGGGAAGCCGACGACGTCTACTGCCAGTGTCACCAGTCGCTGTACGACCCGTTCAGCATCGTCCAGACGCTGTTCATCGCGCGACCGCGGCCCGAGGGATAGGACCCGGACGCCACTCCACCCGCGCTCTTTTTCCGCTGCCGACCGTCCCGGTCGGGTATGGACGACGTGCCGCACGACGTCGACGGCGACGCCGACGGCGACGTCGGACCGGGAATCGATTCGACGGCGGACGAGGGTACTGACGCGACGGACGACGCCGACGGCCCCGCCGGGGAGCCGCCGTTCGCGGACGAACTCGCCCGGGCCCGGGACCTGCTCGACGCGCCCGACCTCACGGCCTTCGCCGTCGGCGCCGTGCGCGACGGGGCGGAGGTCGAGACGACGTTCTCCTATCGGCCCGACGCCGTGGACGCCGACCGCGAGGGGATACAGGCGCTCACGCTGCTGGCGGCGCACCTGCGCGTCGTCGCCGACGAGGCGGGCGTCGACCCCCTGACGGCGGCGACGGACGCGGCGGCGCTCGCCGAGCGGGTGGCGGAGACCGGAACCGACGCGGACGGCGGGGCCGCCCCCGACGACGGATAGACCGACTGCCGATCGGTCCGGCCCCGCCGCTCGGACGTCAGGACGACCGCCGCTAGCCGCCGCTGACCGGCGGGAACATGGCCAGTTCGTCGTCCGGTTCGACGGGCGTCGCCAGCCCCGACTCCTGGCTGACGTCGCGCCCGTTTCGCAGGAGGTTGACGTGCTCCCGTAACTCGCCGTCGTCCAAAACCCGGTCGGCGAGCGCCGGCCGGGCGTCGAGCAGCGCGTCCAGCGCGTCGTCGACGGTCGCCTCCCCGTCGTCGGACGGCAGTTCGACCTCGACCTCCCGCCCGTCGGCGACCTCCGCGAGGTCGGCGAACAGCTTCCAGCGCATGTCCGACGGTCGAACCCGGTCGGTCAAGAGGGTTGCGCGTCGGTCCGGCCGTCGTCACCGTCGCCGTCCGGCGACCGGCCTGGTTCGACTGCCGACCCTTTATGTCCGGCCCCCGCGTCCCGCAGGCCATGGAGCGGGCGCGACGCGACTACCTCGGCGTCAGGGCGGCGGTCGTGTTGACGTTCGCGGTCGCCGCCCTCTCCATCGCGACCGGGCTGGCGAACATCGGTGCCGGGGGGGTCACCGGTCCGCTCGCCCGGTTCGTCCCCCGCACCGTCACACAGACGGTCGGGTTCACGGGGACGCTCACCGGCTTCCTGATGCTCGCGAGCGCCCTCATGCTCCGACGCGGGTACCGCGTCGGCTGGATCTCCACCCTCGTCCTCCTGCCGGTCACTGCGGTCCAGGGGCTCCTCCAGGCGAGCGCGGCGTCCCTCCCGCTGGTCGTGGTCTCGCTCCTCTCCATCCCCGCGGTGCTCGCGAACCACGACCGGTTCGACCGGGCCTTCGATCCCTCGCCGGTCCAGCTCGCGGCCGGGGCCGCGCTCGTCGGCGCTCTCTCGTACGGCACGGTCGGGACGTACGCGCTCCGGGAGCAGTTCACCGGCGTCGACACCCTGATGGACGCGTTCTACTACACCATCGTCACCGCCAGCACCGTGGGCTACGGCGACGTCACCCCGCAGACGGAGGTGGCGCGCCTCTTCGCCGTCTCCATGCTCCTGGTGAGCGTCGCCTCCTTCGCCGTCGCCCTCGGGGTGCTTTTGACCCCGGCCATCGAAGCCCGACTCACGAGGGCCCTCGGACGCATGACGGAAACCCAGTACGACCTGCTCGAAGACCACGTGCTCGTGCTCGGCTACGGCGACCTGACGGAGCCGGTCGTGGGCGAACTCCTCGACGCGACCGAGTTCGTGGTCGTCACCCCCGACGGCGACCGGGCGCGGGCGCTGGCCGACCGCGGGGTCGAGGTACTGACCGGCGATCCGAGCGACGAGACCACGCTCGAACGGGCCGGTATCCACTCGGCCCGGGCCGTCGTCGCCGCGACGAACGACGACGCGGCCGACGCGCTCGCCATCCTGACCGCCCGCCAGCTCAACCCGGAGGTGCGCATCGTCGCCGCCGTCACCCACCGCGAGAACGTCACCAAGCTCAAGCGCGCCGGCGCCAACAGCGTCATCAGCCCCGCGACCATCGGGGGGCGCCTGCTCGTCCGCTCCGCGCTCGGCGACCGGGACGAGGAGACCGAGGTGGAGGCGGTCGCCGAGGAGTTGATGGGGCCCGACGAGAGGTGACACGCCGGGGGTGTGGCGGCAGTCCGGACTCCCGTCGACCGCTCGCCGCACGTCGACGTGGCGGTCAGTCCACGACCAGCACGTCACACGCGAGGTCGAGCGCCGCGACCCGTCGGTAGGTCGGCGGCGAGACGAGTCGCGAGGCCCGCGAGCGTTCGCCGCTCGACCCGAGGACCACGAGGTCGTAGCTCGACTCGCAGGCCGCCAGGAACTCGTCGACCGCCGCCCGCGTCACCCGCGTCTCGACCTCGCCCCGCGTCGTCTCCGCGAGGTCGGCCAGGCGGCTCTCGGTCGGCCGACGCTCGACCTCGCTGTCGATACAGGAGCACAGCGAGACGGTCCCGCCCGCGCCCCGCAGCCGTTCGGCGAAGTCGACCATCGCGTGGCTGACGTCGCCGCCCCGGCCGATCATCACCAGCACGCGCCGCCACGACTCCCGGCCGGTCGTCGACCGGAGCGCGACCGCGTCGACCCGAGCGTCGAACACCCCGCGGACGAGCGGCGAGAGCTCGTCGGCCCCGGATTCGACCGACGTCGCGACGAGGTCACAGCCCGCCTCGTCGGCGGTGGCGACCGTGGCCCGCACCGGATCGCCGGTGGCGACGACGGCTTCGCAGGGCACGCCGGTGTGATCGCGGACCCGCTCGGCCTCCCGTTCGAGCCGCTCGGCGGCCTCGTCTGCCGCCCGGCTCGTCGCCGTCTCGCGGGCCTCCTCGCCGGGGGCTTCCCCCCCGTCCGCTCCCCCCTCGTCGACGCCGGCCGCGCCGTCCGGGCCCGCGTCGGGCCCCGCTCCCGCCTCGTCTCTCGCCAGGGTGATCTGCGGGTCGCGCTCGGCCAGTAGCGTCCGCTCGACCGTCGCGATGCGCTCGTCGTCGACCACGTCCAGCAGGACCACCTTGCCGGCCTCGTGGGCGGCCGCCAGCTGGGCGGCGAGCGCGACCGTCGGCCGATCGATCTGCTCGCCCACGGGCACGAGCACGTGGTCGTCTCCCCGGACGGCGCCGTAGAGGTACTGGGCCCGCCGCTCGTAGAACCGGTTGCGCCAGACGACGAAGAGCCCCGCCACCAGGCACGCCGACAGCACCATGCCGCCCACGTAGGCGATCCGCGTCGTCCCCGTCGTCAGCACGAGCAGCGCGGTCGAGAACGCCGTCGGGAGTTCGAGGTCGAGCCCCCAGGTCACCACGGCGGTGAGGAACACGGCGAGCGCGGCGCTCGGGGCGTGGACCGCGAGTTCGTCCGTCGGTACGCCGTACAGTAGCCGGGCGGAGATCTCCAGCGACACCCAGCCGCTCGCCGCCCCGGCGGTGAGGCCCCCGACGAACCGCCGGGGGGTGGAGTACCGCCCCTCGGGCTCCGCGAAGAGGGTGTAGGTCCCGGAGGCCAGCGGCGGAAAGAGGAGGAAGGAGACGGCCTTGATCGACTCCGCGAGGCCGGTCACGAGGGCGATGAGCAGCGGCACGACCAGCGCGATCGTCAGGTGCCGGAGGTTGTCCGTGTGCTCGATCCACTGCCGGAACTCGGCGATTTCGCGCCGCTCGATCCGGCGCAGGCGGCGAGCCAGGGCGACGACACGGGCGGCCAGCCGGTCCAACATCCCCGGCACCTACGCGAGCGTCGTCGCCGCGTCGAGCGTCAGCCGGATGGCCCGATCGACGTTGTTCCGCGCCTTCGGGGGGAGTTCGTCCGCCTCGCGCTCGCCCTTCTGGGTCCCCTCGACGAGGTTCCCGTCGACGGTGCAGACCGCGCCGGCCCGGAGCCCCTTGCGGCGGGCGAGGGTGAAGAGCGCCGCCGCTTCCATCTCGACCGCGAGCAGGCCGGCCGCCGACCAGCCCGCGACCGCGTCGTCGTCCTCGGCGTAGAACGCGTCGTCGGTCGCGATCGGTCCGACGTGGACCGCCTCGTCGGCGCGCTCGGCGGCCTCGACCAGCGCCGTGACGGCGTCGTGGGTCGGCACCGCCGGGTACTCGACGTCCTCGTAGCGCCGGGTCGTCCCCTCGTTTTTCGCGGCTCCCGTCGCGATCACCATGTCGCCGATCTCGATCCCCGGCTGGAGGGCGCCGGTCGTCCCCACGCGCAGGAAGGTGTCGACCCCGACGGCGGCCAGTTCCTCGGCGGCGATGGCGGCCGAGGGCGAGCCGATGCCGGTCGAACAGATCGTGAGCGGGACGCCGCGGTACTCGGCGACCACGACCCGGTATTCGCGGTTGTGAGCGACCGTCTCGGCCGACTCGCACTGCTCCGCGATGCGGTCGACCCGCCCGGGGTCCCCCGGCACCAGCGCCACGTCGTGGACCTCGCCCGGCGCCACGCGCAGGTGGGGCTGTTTCGCCATGCCGACGGGTCGCGTGGCCGTGGTAAAAGCGGTTGGGTCGACACCGGCCGTCGTCGCAGGCCGGTGGCGGTGCTCCGAACGTGTACGCGTGTCGAGCGGCGGAGGGGGAACCGCTCAGGCCTCGTCTACGTTGAGCGAATCGCAGTCCGGACAGGTCGGTTTCTGCTCCGGCCTGAACATCTTCTCGAACTCGTTCCCGCAGTCGTTGCACTCGTACTCGGTCGCGCCGCTCGGCAGAAGCTTGTCAAGGATCCCCATTCTTGCACCTCACCCGGAGTACTCGCCTAACGGGTGTTAATATTTCTGATTCGCAAGAAGGAAACGTTACGATCCCAATAGTTCCATCCTTGGAGCGGTTCGTTCCCGCCGGAACCGGTGGCGGTTCCGCCCGATGATCCCCGTCCGTCCACTCGGCGTCAGCCGGCGACCGCGAACAGCACGATGTTGTGCGTGCCGGGGCCGAGGCCGACCGCCGCGACCAGGCCGAGCAGGAGGTTCCCCTGGGAGGGGTCGTCGTCCACGAGGTCCGCCAGCGCGACGACGACGGCGCCGGCGACGGCCAGTTTCACCGCGACGAACAGCCACCCGGCCCCGAGGAGGTCGGCCGTCGGCAGGGCCCGACCGGCCTCGATGATGAGCCGCGAGAGGGGCGTCCGCTCGCCGTACTGGAGGACGTCGACGCCGAGGGCGGTCGAGACGCCGTCGAGGGCGTGGGCGAAGACCACCAGTGGGCCCACCCGTCCCGCGGCCCGAACGCCCGGGCGAAGGCGCACCAGGACGGCCCACGTCCCGGCGGTCACGAGGGCGGCGATCGCCAGCCCCACGCCGGGCCAGAGCGGCGAGAGCGTTCCCCTGGCGCTGCCGAGGGCAATCGCCGCCGCGAGCGCCGGAACGAGCGCGACCGTTCCGCCGACCGCGAGGGTTCGGGGGGCGTCCACTCCCGTGGCGTCGGCGCCGAGCCAGAGCGCCCCGGCCAGCAGCGCCACAGTGGCGTAGACCGCCGGCGTTCCGGCGAGCGGCCGGACCCCCGTCGGGAGGGCGTCGAGCACGTAGAGGACGTGTGCGACCGCGCCGGTCACCATCCACGGCGCGAGGGCGAGGACGTGGCGGCCGTCGACGGACGGCCGCCGGTGGGCTGCGACGAGGACGAGCGCCCCGAGCCCGAACGCCAGGCCGACGAGGTAGGGGAGCGGCGGGAGCGCGAACCCCTCGGGGATCAGCGCGGGGACCAGCGGCATACTCCCTCCGGGGGCAGGTTCGAGTGAAAGCCTTACGCTCCGGGGACGACGCCAGCGTTTTGTCGACGCCACGCCTCGGCGGGCGCATGGACCGCGATGCCCTGGCGGCCCGCATCGATCACACGGTCCTCGGGCCGACGACGACGCCCGGGGACGTCCGGACGGCGCTCGACGAGGCCGCCGCCCACGGGATGAACGCCTGCGTCCCGCCGTGTTACCTCCCGGTCGCGGCCGCCCACGCGCCGGACGTTTCCCTCGTCACCGTCGTCGGGTTCCCCCACGGCGCGCACACGACGGCGACGAAGCGCGCCGAGGCCGTCGAGGCGGAGGGGATGGGTGCGGACGAACTCGACGTTGTGGCGAACGTCGGACGCGTCCGTGCCGGCGAGGACGGGGCGGTCCGGGCGGAGCTCGCGTCGGTCGTCGGAGCCGTCGACGCGCCGGTGAAGGTCATCGTGGAGGCGCCGCTCCTGACCGACGCCGAACTCCGTCGGGCCTGCGAGGCGGCCGCCGACGCCGGCGCCGCGATGGTCAAGACCGCGACCGGCTTTTCCGAGGGCGGCGCGACCGTCGACGACGTCCGCCCGATGGCCGAGTACCTGCCGGTCAAGGCGAGCGGCGGCATCGGGAACTACGCGACGGCGGTCGAGCTGCTCGAGGCGGGGGCCGAACGCATCGGGGCGTCGAGCGGCGTCGCCGTCCTCGAGGGCGCGCCCGAATCGTCGGATGGGGGGTCCGGAAACGGGTCGGACTGATCCCCCGCCCGGACCGTCGCCCTTTTGCGCGCGCCGTCCCTCCGTCCACCCGCGCGATGGCCAGCTATCACATCGAGACCTACGGCTGTACGGCCAACCGGGGTGAGAGCCGGCGGATCGAGCGACAGCTCCGGGACGCCGGCCACCACCAGGCCGACGGGCCGACCGACGCGGACGTGGCCATCCTCAACACCTGCACCGTCGTCGAGACGACCGAGCGGCGGATGCGCCGCCGGGCGCAGGAACTCGCGACCGAGACGGCGGACCTCGTCGTCACCGGCTGTATGGCGCTGGCCCAGGGCGACGAGTTCGCGGACCTCGACGCCCGGGTGTGCCACTGGGACGAGGTGCCGACCGCCGTCCGCAACGGGGAGTGCCCGACGACGACGGGGGACGGCGAGCCGGTGCTCGACGGCCTCGTCGGCATCCTCCCCATCGCCCGGGGCTGTACGAGCGACTGCTCGTACTGCATCACCAAGCGCGCGACCGGTCGGATCGACTCCCCGCCGGTCGAGCGCAACGTCGAGCGGGCCCGGGCGCTGCTCCACGCCGGAGCAAGAGAATTGAGAATCACCGGCCAGGACACCGGCGTCTACGGCTGGGACATCAATCAGGGCGAGAGCCTCCTGCCCGAACTGGTCGAACGGGTCTGCGAACTCCCCGGCGACTTCCGGGTGCGGGTCGGCATGGCCAACCCCGGGGGCGTTCACGGGGTCCGTCACCAGCTGGCCCGGGTCTTCGCCGAGCACGACGAGGTGTACGACTTCCTCCACGCGCCCGTCCAGTCCGGGAGCGACGACGTCCTGGCCGACATGCGCCGCCAGCACCGCGTCGCGGAGTTCCGCGAGATCGTCGACGCGTTCGACGAGCGCCTGGACCGCTGGACGCTCTCGACGGACTTCGTCGTCGGCTTCCCCACCGAGGACGAGGACGACTTCGCGGCCTCGATGGACCTCCTCCGCGAGGTTCGGCCCGAGAAGGTGAACGTCACCCGGTTCTCCAAGCGGCCCGGGACCGACGCCGCCGAGATGAAGGGCCTGGGCGGCACCGTCAAGAAGGAGCGCTCGAAGGCCATGACCGACCTGAAGATGGACGTGGTGAGCGACGTCCACGGGGCGATGGTGGGCGAGCGCCGCGAGGTGCTGGCCGTCGAACCGGGGACGGGCGATTCGGTCAAGTGCCGTACGGACGCCTACCGGCAGGTGATCGTTCGGGACGCCGACGAACACGGGGTCGAACCGGGCGACCGCCTCGCGGTCGAGGTGACCGACGCCGAACCGGTCTACGTCTTCGGCCGGCCGGTCTGACCCGCCCGTCGACGCGCTCTCGTCGACACTCGCCGAGGTGGAACGTTCGAAACGCGCCGTGGCCGGCGAGTGCGGGAGGGCCGAAGCGGACAGGGGTTCGCATCGCTTCCTCGGGGCCGGACGTTGGTTACTTCCCCGCCCCGGACGCCGTCGGTCCCCCTCCGACGTTCGTCCGCCCCCCGGGAATCGTCCGGCGGGTTCGTCGACACGGATAAATCCACCGGCGCTTAATAAAGAGTTATGTCGGGGGGATTCGAGGTATCGGCCGATGGCCCCCGACCCGACCCCCGAACGGGTGCTCGACAGGGTGGCACAGCGGCGCGAGGTGCTTGCGGCGGTCGAGACGGGCGAGCGTCCCGTTCACGTGCGTGACCTCCGGGACGCGCTCGACCTCTCCCGGTCGACGGTGTACGAGGCGACGCGCGACCTCGAGTCCGTCGGCCTGCTGGCCCGCGACGACGGGTTCGAACTGACGCCGTTCGGCCGGACCGCCGTCGCGATCCACGACCGGTGGCTCGGAGCCCTCGACACGCTGTGTGACCTCGGGGACGAACTCGCGGGACTGGACCGGGACGTGACGCTCGACCCGGTCCTGTGTCGCGAGGCCGATGTCGTGCGCGCCGAGCCACACGCGCCCGACCGGCCGTTCGAGGCCATCGGGGAGGTATTCGCGGACGCCACGCGGATGAAGGGGTTCCTGCCCGTGACGGGCACCCGGTACGTCGAGGGGCTCGACGAGGCGCTCGCCGAGGACGCGTCGTTCACGCTCGACGTGCTAACCGAGGAGCGGGTGGTGGAGTACCTGCTCTCGAACCATCCCGGGGCGGTCGACAGGTGGCTCGACTCCGGCCGGGTCCGGCTGTACGAGACCGGATCGCGGCTCCCCTTCGGGCTGCTGATCGAGGAGGAGCCCACGCCCACGGTCGCGGTTCTCCTCTACGACCAGGGGGGCCAGCTCCGGGTGCTCCTCCGCGCCGAGAGTCGGGTGGCGGTCGCGTGGGGTCGCGAGCGGTTCGCCGACCGCCTGGCGGAGGCGACGGAACTCGGCCACGACGCGCGGACGGGCTGAGAACCGTCGGCGACGTGTGGCTCCGTCGACGATCCGCCGCGGTGCTCATACTCACCGGTCGGGGGGACCGGTGAACCGGTCGACGTCGCGGTCCGCCTTCCACTCGCCGAGTTCGCGCGGGTCCATGTGGATGAACACGTCGTCGACCGCATCGATCTCCCGGATGGACGCCGCCACCGCCGTCTCGATGTCGTGGGCCTCCAGAAGCGTGAGGTCCCCCTCGACCTCCAGGTGGAGGCTCACGTCCACCTCGGGGCCGACGTAGTGGGCGACGACGTCGTGGGCGCCCGCGACATCGGGGTGGGCGAGCGCCCGGCGGACGATCTCGTCGCGCAGTTCCTCGGACGGCGCCCCGCCGACGAGGTAGCTCACGTTGTCCCGGACGATGTCGACCGCGGCGTAGAGGATGCCGAGCGCGACGACGGCGGCGGCGAGCGGGTCGAGCGCCGGGTAGCCCGCACCGGCGCCGACGACCCCGATCAGGGCGGCGCCCGCCGTGAGGACGTCCGCCCGGTTGTCGTGAGCGGCGGCCACCAGCGCCGGCGAGTTGTGCCTCCGGCCGGCGCGCAGACAGTAGCGGTACAGCCACACCTTCGCGATCCCCCCGGCCGAGAGCACCGCGATCGGGAGCACGCCCGACGGTGGCGCGGAGGCGCCGCTCAGGAGGCTCCCGATCGCGCTCCGGAGAACGAGCGCGCCGGCGCCGAAGATCCCCAGCGCGATGGCCAGCGAGACGAACGGCTCGATCCGCTCGTGGCCGTGCGGATGGTCGGCGTCGGGGGGACGCGTGGTGAGGTAGAGGCCGCCGACGATCGCGAGGCTGTAGGCCGCGTCGGCGAGGCTGTTGACCGCTTCGCTCCCGACGGCCAGGCTGTCGGTGGCGTACCAGACTGCCCCCTTCGCCAGGACGAGGAGGACGTTGACCCCGAGGACGACAACCCCGACGCGCCTGAGCGCGGTCCGTCGGTCCACGCCGAGGGAAGGGCCGCCGCGACAATAGACCTTGCTAGAACCGGCCACAGCGGCGGTCCTTAGAACCGGACGGCGCCGCTCCCGGCCGACGCGCCCGCCTGCTCGGCGAAGGCATCGGCGAGGCGGTCGTACGTCCGATCGAGCGCCTCGACGATCACCTTCGCGTCGCCCACGACCGGCATGAAGTTGGTGTCCCCCTCCCACCGGGGGACAACGTGCTCGTGGACGTGATCGTTGATCGAGCCGCCGGCGGCGGCCCCGCCGAGGTTGAGCCCCGCGTTCACCCCGTCGGGGCCGAGCCCCGCCTCCAGCGCCCGGAGGGTCCGCTGTTTGAGCCGCGTGTGGGCCAGCAGTTCCTCGTCCGCCAGATCGGTGTACTCCCCCGTGTGGCGGTCGGGCACTACCATGACGTGTCCCGGGTTGTAGGGGTAGTTGTTGAGCAGGACGAACGCCCCGTCGTTGCGGGCCACGATCCGCGCCTCGCGGGCGTCGCGCTCGGGCAGGACACAGAACGGGCAGCCCTCGATCGGGTCCTCCTCGCGCTCGACCCACTCGATGCGCCAGGGCGCGAACAGCCGGTCCATACCCGCGCCAGCCCCGCCGGGCGCTTCAACCTGCCGCCTCTCGTTCTGACGGTTGGAGAGGCGGTTGTAAAACGTTTCGCGCTCGCTCATTTCGCCTCTCCCGTCGGACGCCCGTCTGACTAGGGCGGGGGTTTATGATTATGGACTCGTTAAACTCCGTCAATGGCCACCGAACACCTCGGCCCGGACGGGGTTCGCGAGCGGTGTGACCGGTGTACCGGCAAGACGCTCCACGAGGTCCACGTGGAGATACGAACGGAGAGCACGGCCGAGGAGAACGCGCAGTTCTCCCGGGAGCCGTATCGGGTTTCGACCTGTCGCGAGTGTGGTTCTGAGTCGGTGCTGCGGATGAACGACGCCTGACGGTCAGGCCGTCGTGACCTCGCACCCGTCCTCGGTGACGATGAGGGTGTGTTCGGCCTGACTGACGAGCCGCCCCTCCTCCTCCTTCAGGACGGGATACCCGTGGAGGACGTCCTGCTGTTTCAGCCGCCTGATGGCCACGTCCGCCCGCTGGCCCTCGATCCACCGCGCCGCGAAGGGGAGCGTCCGGTATCGATCGGTGATCCGTTCGAGGACCTGCCGGGCCGCACGGCTCCGGACCGATCGCTCGTTCTCCAGGCTGTAGATCTCCTCGTCGTGGCCCTCGCTGACCTTCCCGCGGCCGTCGGTGGCGAACGGTTCGATGGCGACGACGTCGCCGACCTCGAACTCGACGCCGCGGTCGACCCCACGGTTGGGGACGTTCGGCCCGGTGTGGGCGTCCCACCGTTCGACGCCGTGTCCGGAGAGGTTGAGCACCGGCGTGTAGTCGTACGAGCGGATGGCCTCCTCGATGGCCGCGCCGACCTCGCCGGTCTCGGCCCCCGGTTCGACCCGCTCGATCGCGGCGTCGAGTGCCTCCTCGGCGGCCGCGACCATGTCCGGCGTGTCCGTGTAGTCGACGGTGACCGCCGCGTCGGCGACGTAGCCGTCGACGTGGACCCCGACGTCCAGGCAGACCATCTCCTCGCCGAACTCGGACTCGTCGTCCCGGGCGGGGGTGGCGTGGGACGCCTCCTCGTCCACGCTGATGTTCACGGGGAAGGCCGGCCCGTCGGCCAGTTCGTCGATCCGGTCCTCGGCGTACTCGGCGACCTCCAGGTGGCGCACCCCGGGTTCGATCATCTCTGCGGCCTCGTCGAGCACGGTCCGGAGGGCCTCCCCGGCCGCCCGGTACTTCTCGACGGTCTCGTCGTCCAGCGGTCCGATGCCCATGCCCCCGATTGCCCCGAGCGGGGCAAAGAGGTTGCGACACGTGCCGTCGCCATCGCCCTGCCGTCACCGCGTCACTGCGTTGCCGTCGCCACCACCATCGCCTCCCCGTTGTGCGCGCTCCCCGCCCCGTCCGACCCGAGAACGATCACGCCGGCGGTCGCGTCGGTCGCCGCCTCGAACCGCGAGACGGCCCGCGCCGCGGCCCGGTCGGCCGGGAGCCCGTCCTCCAGTCCCGCGACCGCCCGGCGGGCCAGGCCGAACCGGGCGATGACCTCGCCGTCGCCCGTCGCCGACGCGGCGCCGGCCGGCGTGCAGTGAAAGCCCGCGCCGCTCTGGGGGACGTCGCCGACCCGTCCGGGGAGCGCGAACCACCGGCCGCCGGTCGAGGTCGCCGCCGCGTACCGCTCCCCGTCGCTCGCGACGGCGCCGACCGTATCGGTCCCGCCGAACCGCTCGCGGACCCACGCGAGCGGTACCGGGTCCGCGGGCGGGTCGGCGGAGGCGTACCGCTCGCGCGTCCGTTCGGTCGTGAGGTCGACGCCGGTCGGGACGTCCACGGCCTCGGCCAGCCGGACGGCCCCCTCGCCGGCGACGAGGACGTGTGGCGTCGCCTCCAGTACCGCCCGGGCGACCGAGACGGCGCGGGCGACCCCGGGCATCGCGCAGGCGGCGCCGACGCGGCCGTCGTCGGTCGCGAGGCCGGCGTCGGTGCGGGCGACGCCGTCGGCCTGGAGGGCGCTCCCGATGCCGGCGTTGAACCGGTCGTCGTCCTCCAGTCGTCGGACCGCGCGTTCGACCGCGTCGAGCGGCGTCGCCGTCCCCGTTCCACCGGTCGCGGCCGCGTCCAGGGCCGCCTCCCGCGCCGCCGGATCCGAGGGGGCCGACCCGACGCCGCCGTGAACCACGAGGCGCACGTTCGACCCCCGGTGCGCAACGACCTTAGTTCGCTCCCCCGACGGGGAGCGTCGTCGGTCCTCTCGGGCCGGATCTCCCGCGTTCGCGGCCGCTTGACGGGTCGTTCCGTCGGAGAGCGGCAGTCCTATAACGCTCGTCGCGGAAGGGCCGACCCCATGAGCTACGACAGGGTCGAGGTCCCCGCCGCGGGCGACCCGATCACCGTCGGCGACGAGGCGACGGACGAACTCGACGTCCCGGATCATCCGATCATCCCCATCATCTACGGCGACGGCATCGGGGCCGACGTGGGGCCGGCCGCCCAGTCGGTGCTGGAGGCGGCGGCGGCCGCGACGGGCCGGGACATCGCGTGGATGCGCGTCTACGCCGGCGAGAGCGCGCGCGAGCGGTACGACGAGAACCTGCCCGACGACACGGTCGACGCCATCCGCGAGTTCCGGGTCGCGATCAAGGGGCCGCTCACCACGCCCGTCGGCTCCGGCTTCCGGAGTCTCAACGTCGCCCTCCGGAAGAAGCTCGACCTCTACACCAACATGCGGCCGACCTACTACATCGACGGAGTCCCCTCGCCCGTCTCCGACCCCGCACAGATGGACATGGTGACGTTCCGGGAGAACACCGAGGACGTCTACGCGGGCATCGAGTGGGAGGCCGGCACCGACGAGGTCGAACGCGTCCGGGAGTTCGTCGAGGAGGAGATGGGCTTCGACGACGTCATCCACGACGGGCCCGTCGGCCTGGGCCTCAAGCCGATCACCGAGTTCGGCACCAAGCGCCTGGTTCGGAAGGCCATCGACCACGCGCTGGCGAACGACCGCGACTCGGTGACGCTGGTCCACAAGGGCAACATCATGAAGTTCACCGAGGCGCAGTTCCGCGACTGGGGCTACGAGGTCGCCGAGGAGGAGTACGGCGACGAGGTCATCACCGAGGACACCCTCTGGGAGGAGCGCGACGGCGAGCAGCCCGAGGAGGCGGTCGTGGTCAACGACCGCATCGCGGACAACATGTTACAACAGCTGCTGACCCGAACCGGCCAGTACGACGTGCTGGCGATGCCCAACCTCAACGGCGACTACCTCTCGGACTCCGCCGGCGCACAGATCGGCGGGCTGGGGGTCGCGCCGGGCGCCAACATCGGCGACGGGCGGCTCCTCGCCGAACCGGTCCACGGTTCGGCGCCGAAGTACGCCGGCCAGGACAAGGTGAACCCGACGGCGATGATCCTCTCGGGCCGCATCATGCTCGACTACCTCGGCTGGGAGGACGCCGCCGACCTCGTCGGCCGGGCCGTCGAGAACGTCATCTCCGCCGGCCGGGTCACCTACGACCTCCACCGGAACATCGAGGGCGGCGAGAAACTCGCGACCAGCGAGTTCGCCGAGGCCGTCGTCGCGGAGATCGAGGACCTCGCGTAAGGGGTCGGCGACACGCACGGCCCGGTCCGGCCGGGGCCACGACTCGACCCCTGCCCGACTCGATCCGCCGGCGGCCACGACCCGACCGCACGGCTCAACCCCTGCCCGACCACGACCCAACCGCACGACTAAATCCCTGCCCGCCTCACTCCCCCGTATGTACGCGGTCGTCGGCTGTGACGCCTGCGACGCGCTCTGGCTCGTCGCGGATCCGGGGGACGCCGAGACGGCGACCTGTTCCGGCTGCGGCAAGACCCACCGCACCGACCGCCTGCGTCGGCTGTTCGAGAGCGAGGACCGCGCGACCGCCCGCGAGGCGCGGGCGACGATGCTGGCCCGCCGCCAGGGCGCGGGCGAGGCGTTCGAGTCCGTGCCCGCCGGGGCGGACCTCGAACGCGCGGCCGAGTCGGCCGGGGTGGACGACGACGAGTACCTCGCCCGGCGGGGCGTCGACCCCGAGGCGGTCGCGGCGGCGGACGAGGACGTCCGGTCGGACGTGGCGACCGACCGCGCCGGGGTCGTCCGCGAGGCGGTGGAACGGCTCGACGCGCCGACCGAGGCCGACGTGGTCGCGTACGCCGCCGAGCGCGGCGTGCCGGAGGCGGCCGCCCGCGACCTGCTCGCGCGGCTTGTCCGGCGGGGCGAGGCCGTCGAGAGCGACGGCACCTACCGGCCGCTCTGATCCCCCGACTGCTCTTTCCGGCCGCTCGACGGCGGTCGAGCGCCCGCCTCAGCGACCCATCCGCTCGTGGGCCTCCGACAGGTGCCGCGACCCGAGCGCTGCGAGCAGCGAACACTCCCCCGCGAGCACGCCGGCGGCGATGGCCTCCGCGAGGGCGTCGGCGTTGGTCCCGGCCGGGTCGCCGCCGCCGCGGACGCCCAGCAGGTCGAGCGCCTCGCGCTGGGTCGGGAGGCGGGTGCCGCCGCCGACGGTCCCGACCTCGAGCGACGCGAGCGAAACCGACAGGTAGAGGTCGCCGTCGCGGGTCGCGGCGGTCGTGATGGCGTTTGCCCCCTCGACGACCTGGGCCGCGTCCTGGCCGGTCGCGAGGAAGGTCGCCGCGACGACGTTCGCGGCGTGGGCGTTGAAGCCGAGGCTGGCGGCCCGCGCGCTCCCCGCGAAGTTCTTGCGCGCGTTCACCTCCGCGACCGCCTCGGGGGTGGTGTGGAGGCGGTCCTCGACCACGTCCCGCGGCAGGGTCACGTCGGCCGTCACCGACCGGCCGCGCCCCTCGACGGCGTTGATCGCCGCGGGCTTCTTGTCGGTACAGAGGTTGCCCGAGAGCGCGACGAGGTCCGCCGCCGTGCGCTCCTCGATCAGTTCGGCCGCCGCCCGGGTGGCGATGGTGGCCATGTTCATCCCCATCGCGTCCTTGGTGTCGTAGCGGAAGCGCAGGAAGACGGAGTCACCGACGACGTAGGGCGTCACATCGAGGAGTTCGCCGTGGCTCGTCGTCGCCTCCGCGGCCTCGCAGAGGTCGGCCTCGTTGTCGCGAACCCACGCGACCAGCGCCTCCGCCTCGGTCACGTCGGCCACCCGGAAGACGGGCGCGCGGGTCATCCCCGACTTGGTGACGCGGGCGCGGGCCCCGCCGGCGGCCTCGATGGCCGCACAGCCGCGGTTGACGCTCGCCACCAGCGCCCCCTCCGTCGTCGCCAGCGGGAGGTACACCGCGCCCGAACGCGCGCCGCCGTCGACCGTGAGGGGACCGGCGACGCCGAGCGGGACGCGTGCCGCGCCGACCATGTTCTCCACGTTCGCGTCGGCCTCGGCGGCGGGGAACCCGTAGTCCCCGATCGTCTCTAGATCGGCGCCGGTCCGGGCCTCGATCACCCGCCTGCGGGCGGCGACCGCGGTGTCGGGATCCGCGTGCTCCTCCAGTTCGTGGAGCCGGAGGTCACCGTCGCGCACCCGCCGGACGAGGTGCTCGTCGTCGGGGTCCGCCCCGTCGCCGTCTGCCGTCCCATTGCCCCCGTCCGCGCCCGGCGCGTCGGCGTCGTCGGTCATACCGTTCGCCCGTCGCGGGGCGCGCAAAGCCGTGTCGGTTCGGCGTCCCGAACGGTTTTCCCCCTCGCCGTCCCGGCCGGACACATGACCGCCCCCGCCGACCTGGTGCTGACCGACGCGACGGTCCACACGCTCGCCGATCCCGACGGGACCCACGGCGCCGTCGCCGTCCGGGACGGTCGGATCGTCCGTCTCGGCGACGACTACGACGTGTCCTTCCTGGTCGGCGTCGACACGCGCGTCGTCGAGTGCGGGGGCGGCGTCGTGCTCCCGGGCTTCGTCGACGCCCACACCCACCTCGACGCGCTCGGCCGTCGCCTCGTCCACGCGGACCTCTCGGCGGCCGCGGACCGCGATGCGGCGCTCGACCTGCTTGCCGACCGGGCCGCCGAGGTCGACCCGGGGGAGTGGGTGCTGGGCTACGGCTACGACGAGAGCGAGTGGCCGGCGGACGAGCGACGGCTCCTCACCCGGGCGGACCTCGACGCCGTGTCCCACGACGGGCCGGTCGCCGCCGTCCGCGAGGACATGCACGCCGTCTCGGTCGACTCGACGGCCCTCGATGCCCTCGACGTCGGCGACGTCCCGGGGGTGCGCCGCGAGGACGGCGAGCCGACGGGGGTGCTCGTCGAGGCGGCGGCCGAGGCCGTTTACCGGGGGACGGCGCCCGACCGGGACGAGGCGCGGGCCCTGCTCCGGGCCGCGGCCGACCACGCGGTCGCCCGGGGCGTGACCGCCGTCCACGATATGGTCCGGCGGCCCGCCGTCGCGCGCGCCCACCGTGACCTCGCGCAGTCCGGCGATCTGCCGCTCCGGGTCCGGGTCCAGTACCACCGCGACCATCTCGACGCCGTCGAGGCGACCGGCCTGGCGACGAACGCCGGCGGGCGGGTGCGTACGGGCGCGATCAAGGCCTTCGCGGACGGCAGCCTCGGCGCCCACACGGCCCGGCTCTCGGCGCCCTACGCCGACGCTCCGGGCGAGCGCGGCGAGTGGGTGACCGACCCCGACGACCTCGACGCGTTCGTCGCGCGGGTCGACGACCTGGACCTCCAGGCGGCCGTCCACGCCATCGGCGACGAGGCGGTCGACGCCGTCCTCGATGCCGTCGCGGCCAGCAGAGGGACAGGGGCGTCCCCGGCCGCCGACCACCGCCACCGGGTCGAGCACGCCGAACTCGCCGCGGACGACGCCATCGACCGGATGGCCGACCTCGGGGTCGTCGCCTCCGTCCAGCCCAACTTCCTCAAGTGGGCCGGCGAGGACGGCCTCTACGAGTCCCGACTCGGCGATCGGCAGCCGACGAACCGGTTCCGGGCGCTCGCGGACGCCGGCGTTCCCCTCGCCTTCGGGAGCGACTGCATGCCCCTGGACCCACTCTTCGGCGTCCACCACGCGGTGACGGCCCCCCATCCAGCCCAGCGTCTCGACGTGACGGAGGCGCTCCGGGCCTACACTCGGGGCGCGGCCTACGCCGGGTTCGACGAGGACCGCCTCGGGACCGTCGAGCGGGGCAAACGCGCCGACCTGGTCGTTCTCGACCGGTCACCGTGGGAGCGCTCCGACGCCATCGACGACATCGCGGTGGAGGCGACGGTCGTCGACGGCGCAGTGGTGTACGAGGAGGGGGACGACTGACGGCACTCCGACGACCGCCGGCGAAACCCGTATGTGACCGCCCGCCGCACCGGCGTGCATGGACGACGGCGACGACGGTACGGGCTTCTTCGACCGCCTCGGCGAGCGCATCGACCGGGTCGACAGCGTGGTCTCGGTCGGCCTCGATCCCGATCCCGGCCGCCTGCCGGACTTCCTCGCCGACCGCGACCTGCCGCGGTGGGCGTTCAACCGGCGGGTGATCGACGCCACCCACGAGCACGCCGCGGCGTTCAAACCGAACGCGGCGTTCTACGAGGACCCCGACGGCTGGCGGGCGCTCCGCGAGACGGTCGCCTACGCCCACGGCAAGGACGTCCCGGTCGTGTTCGACGCCAAGCGCGCCGACATCGGCAACACCGCGCGGCAGTACGCGCGCTCGGTCGCCGACCTCGGCGCCGACGCGGTCACGGTCAACCCCTACATGGGCCGGGATTCGCTCGCCCCGTTCCTCGACGCCGACCTCGGCACCTTCGTCCTGTGTCGCACCTCGAACGTCGGCGGTGCCGACCTCCAGGACCGCGACCTGGCGGCCGGCGGCACGGTGTACGAGCGGGTCGCCCGACTCGCGGCCGAGTGGGACGGACGGGGGAACGTGGGACTGGTGGTCGGCGCCACGGCGCCGGACGAACTCGCCGCGATCCGGGATACGGTTCCGGACCTCCCCTTCCTGGTACCGGGAGTCGGGGCACAGGGCGGGGACGCCGAGGCGGCGGTCGACCACGGCCTCGCTGACGGGGTGGGCCTGGTCAACTCCTCGCGTGGCATCATCTTCGCCGGCGAGGGGGCGGACGACGAGGCGTCGTACTTCGGCGCGGCGGCGGAGGCCGCACGGCGCCTGCGGCGACGACTGGAGCGCCACCGCGACTGAGTGCCGGCCCGGTCCGGAGGTCACTGCCGCCCGCCCGGGTTACCGACGCCCGCCGGCGTCGGGGCCGACGTCGCGGCCGCCGCGCGACGCACACTCCACGCACAGCCCGCTTCGCTCGTCGAAGTGCTCGGCACAGACCGCGGTGCCACAGCGGTCACAGGTGTACTCGGCCGGCGCGGCCTCGCAGATGCCACAGAGGGCCGGGGTGCTCACGTCCCCGGCTCGGGCGGCCGGGCACTTGGGTCTCTCGCCGGCACGGGACGTCCAAACATCCCGCCGCTGGCGGGACGCTTACAACGCTCCGCCCGTTACCCGCTCCCGTGGACCGCGACCGCCTCCTCCTCGGGCTCGCCGCCGTATTCGCCGGGCTGTCGGTCATGCTCGGCGCCGTCGGGCTGGCCGAGCAGCCGTTCGTCCTCCTCCTCGCGCTCCCGTTCGGCGCCACCGCGTACTTCATGTGGCACCAGGCGACGGGGCGGCTGGAGCGGCGGGCCCGTGCCCGAGCCCAGGTCGGCGACCCCGGTCCCGAGGGCGAGCGCCGCCGCGCCGCGGCCCGCGGCCCCCGCGGCGGGCCGTGGACCGAGGCCGGATCGGGAGCCGGACCCGGAGCCGGCGACGGCCCCGGGACGACCGGTCGCGCCCCGCCGACCCCCGATCCCGGCCCCTCGCCGGCGGAGGCCTACCGGATCCTGGGGCTCGAGCCGGGCGCCGATCCCGAGGACGTGCGGGCGGCCTACCGCGAGCGGGCCAAGGAGCTCCATCCGGACGCGGAGTCGGGCGACGAGGAGGCCTTCAAGCGGATCACGCGGGCCTACGAGACCCTCACCGACTGATCGCGGCGGCCGGTCCCCCCTACCGGCCGTCGCACGTCGCCGGTCGTCCGGCCGCGCGACCGGCATCACGCTCCCCCCTCCGAGGGCTACTACCGGGGGATTTCCCCCACGGAAAGGGTTTTGCCGTGCCGTTCCCAACCCGGTCCCATGAGCGCCGACCGGGCCCCTCTGGAGGAGGCCCTCGAGCGCGGCGAGGAGGAGGGCGGCCCCATCGAGTTCAAGGAACGGCTCTCCCGCGAGGTTCACCTCGCCGACGGGCGCATGGAGAGTCTGGCGGCGCAACTGCGCCACCGCGTGCTCTCGGGCGACGGCGAGGCGACGTACGTCGTCGGCGTCACCGATGACGGCGAGATCGCCGGCATCGACCCCGACGCGTTCTCCGAGTCGATGGACGTTCTCTCGCTACTGGCCGAGGAGGCCGACGCCCACGTCGAGGAGGTCGAGACGTGGGGCGTCGGCGAGAACGGCGACCGCGGCCTCGTCGGCGTCGCCACCGTTCGCGAGGGGGGCGTGCTGGAGACCGACGACGACCACATCGTCGTCGGCACCGCCGGCCACGTCGACCACGGCAAGTCGACGCTGGTCGGCACGCTCGTCACCGGCCAGGCCGACGACGGCGAGGGCGGGACCCGCGGCTTCCTCGACGTCCAGCCCCACGAGGTCGAACGGGGGCTCTCGGCCGACCTCTCGTACGCGGTCTACGGCTTCGCGGACGGGACGCCGCTCCGCATGGACAACCCGGACCGGAAGGCCGACCGGGCCCGCGTCGTCCAGGACGCCGACGAACTCGTCTCGTTCGTCGACACGGTCGGCCACGAACCCTGGCTCCGCACCACGATCCGCGGTCTCGTCGGGCAGAAACTCGACTACGGGCTCCTGACCGTGGCGGCCGACGACGGGCCGACCCGGACGACCCGCGAGCACCTCGGCATCCTGCTGGCGACGGAGTTGCCGACCATCGTCGCCATCACGAAGGTCGACGCCGTGACCGACGAGCGGATCACCGAGGTCGAACGCGAGGTCGAGCGCCTCCTCCGGGACGTCGGCGAGACGCCCCTCCGGGTGGAACGCCACGGCGTCACGGCCGCCGTCGAGGAGATCGGCGAGGGTGTCGTGCCCGTGCTCCGCACCTCGGCGGTGACGATGGAGGGCCTCGACACGCTCGACGACCTGTTCGCGCGGCTCCCAAAGACGGGCGACCGCGGCGGACGGTTCCGGATGTACATCGACCGCACCTACAGCGTGACCGGCGTCGGCGCCGTCGCCTCGGGAACGATCAATTCCGGGACCGTCGAGGCGGGCGACGACCTCCTGCTCGGCCCGATGCCCGACGGCTCCTTTCGCGAGGTCGAGGTCCGGTCCATCGAGATGCACTACCACCGGGTGGACCGGGCGCGCGCGGGCCGCATCGTCGGCATCGCCCTGAACGGGGTCGAGGAGGCGGCCGTCGAGCGGGGGATGGTCCTCCTGCCCGCCGACGCCGACCCCGATCCAGTCCGGTCGTTCGAGGCCGAGGTGATGGTGCTGAACCACCCGACGCGCATCGGGAACGGCTACGAGCCGGTGGTCCACATCGAGACGATCAGCGAGGCGGCCGCCTTCTACCCGGAGGGCGGCCGCCTGCTCCCCGGCGACACCGGTCGGGCGACGATCGAGTTCAAGTTCCGCCCCTATCTCATCGAGGAAGGTCAGCGGTTCGTCTTCCGGGAGGGACGGAGCAAGGGCGTCGGGACCGTGCTCTCCGTCGAGGGCGGGGACGAACGGGACGGGGCGAACGGATCGACCGGACACGCGTCGGGGCCCGACGGATAATGCGCCTCGGTCCCTTCATCACCGGCGTCGTCCTCGCCGGGATCATCGCCGGCCTCGGCTCGCTCATCTCCCCGCCCCACACGGCCTACGCCATCGTCGTCGGCCTCGCGGTCGCGATGCCCCTCCTCCGGCCTAACGCCGTCGGCCTCCCGGAGGATCCGAGCGTCGCCGACCGGGTGGCCGGCGACCGGGCCCTGAACGCCTCCGTCGGCGCCCTGGTCGGCGGCGCCGTCACCGTCTACGTCCTCCAGGCCTCGTTCCCGGGGGAGGGGGGACTCCCCGTCTACGCCATCGCCGCGTCCGCCGCCGTCGCCGGGAGCTTCGTCGTCGACATCAAGTCGGCCAGGAACGCCTGAGTCGGTCACCCCCCGTCCGCGGGGACGTACCCCTCGTCGGTCCGCTCGGCGAGGCCCAGGAGCGCCGCCCAGTCGAGGAGTCGCCGGGTCCGCTCGCGCCACGAGGCCGTCCAGTCGGTGTCGCGGGCGCGCTCCCAGGCCGGGACGCGCTCGCGCAGGCGGTCGAAGACCTCCCCGGCGGTCAGCGGGCCGTCCGCGGCGACGGCGTCGAGCGCCTCCCGGGCCCCGTACACCCGGTCGCGGAAGGCGGCGCGGCGGGCGGCCTCGTCCGGCGCCGGGCGCGTCCGCCGGTAGCCCCGCTCCGTGCGTTCGACGAGGCCGAGCGCGCGGAGGAACGTGAGCCACGCCCGGGCGGCGTCGCGGTCGGGCAGGTCGCAGCGGTCCCGCAGGCGGGCACAGCAGTCGGCCTCGGCGTCGGGCACGAGCGGAACCGCCAGCCGGGCCCGGTCGAGGCGTTCGACGTCCCCCGGCGGGTCGGGAACGCGCTTGAACCGCACGCTACTCGATCCCGAACGACGCCGCGAGCACGTCCTCGTGGCGCTCGCCGAGGGCGTAGGTCGGGCCGCCGGCCACGTCGACGGTCACCGCCGCCGGGCCGAAGACCGCGGTCGGCACCTCGCTGAAGTCCCAGTCGGTCGACTCGAAGGTCGACGCGAACGGCGTCCCGTACTCCGCGGCGGCGGTCGAGGGGAGTTCGTCGAACCCGTCGAAGTCCTCGGCGACGTGGAGGTGGACCCGTCCGCCGTACGCGAGCGCGTCGGTCGTGCGGCCCATCGCCGTCGCCTCCTCGTGGCTCACCGGCGCCACCGGCGCGCTCCCGGCGACCGAGTCCAGGTCGAGCGGGTCGTAGCCGAGTTCGAACAGCCGGAAGGCGGCGAGTTCCGCGGCGCGGGCCGCCGTCGCCACGCTCCCCGCGATCGAGCCGGTCGCGTACGCCGGGAGGAAGACCCCGGAGGGGTCGACGCCCGCCCGCTCGGCGACGTGTTCGGCGACCGCGTCGGTCGGCAGCGACTCGCTCTCGACGGTCAGGACCGTCAGGTCGAACTCGTCGTAGTAGCCGACCGACTCGAACTCCGCCTCCTCGCCGACCATCGCCCGCGCCGGGCCGCTGCCCAGCCCCTCGAACCCCTCGACTGCGAGTTCCCAGCCCGCCTTCTGCGAACAGAGGCAGGCGAGTTCGGGGCGGTCGGTCGCCAGTTCGACGTGGGTCCGCGGCGTGCCCGCCACGTCGCCCATCCGGGTCTGGATCGTCGCCAGCCCGGCGGTCTGGATCTCCGCGAGCAGCAGGCCGGCCTCCAGGCCGCCCGCCGCCTCGACCCCGAAGTCGAGCACCGTCGCCCCCGAGTCGAGTTCGTGGACCGCGACGCCGAGTTCGCCGGCGAAGTCGAGCGCCTCGTCGGCCAACTCGACCGCCATCCGGTTCAGGCTCTCCATGCCCCCACGTCGGGCCGCCTCACTAAAGGGAGCCGGGGTCGGTGCCCGGTGTCCGCGCACGGTCCACGGCGACGCCAGGTGACGTCTTGGACGCCCGGCGATCTATTGAGCCCTCGGAATCCGTCATAGCCCTCCTAGCAACCGTTTTGGGCCGTCGCGGGCTCTCCCCGCCCGCATGTCTCCCGGACTGACGAACGCCGACCTGAGAACCGTGCGACAGTTCGTGGACGGCCCTCGACGCGGGCCCCGGCGGCCAGCGGCCGCGGCCGCCGCCGGCGACCGGACGGGGGAGTCCGACGAGGCGACCGTCGCCCCCAGCCGAAAGGGCCCGCGCCGCCCCCGGTCGAAGTAGGCGGACCGGTCGCCGACCGGCACCGGGGGCGATCACTCCCGCTCCCGCCGTGCCTCCCGCCCGAGCGCCGCCTCGACGTCCGCCACCTTCTCCGCCGCGGACCGGTCGCCAGTCCGCCTGTCGTCGATCTTGAGAAACGTGCTCACGCGGTCGGCGTCGACCGCCCGGTGGGCCGCGCCGACGGCGTCGAGCAGCGTGTCCAGGTCGTCGGCCACGATCACCGTCCCCATCGGATTGGTCTCGTAGGTCACGTCGAAATCGTCCAGAGCCGCGACCGCGTCGGCCACGTCCGCGGCCATGCTGCCCTCCCGCACCGGCGCCACGCTCAGCAGCGCGATGACCGTCATGGTCGGCCGTCGCGGCCGCCGGTAATCCGTCTTGCCCCGCATTTCGTCGGTCGACCGATCGGGCCCCGTGTCGAGGCGACCCGTGACCGACTGTACGCACTGTGGCGTCCCGATCACCGCGGACAGTCGCGGTCGGGACGCGGCGGCCGCCCATTCCGGCGAGGGCCCTGCTCGCCGACTCAGGCCGTCGCGTCCCCCTCGACCAGTTCGGGAAACTTCTCCCGGACCTTCTCCAACTTCGGCGGGATCTGCATCCGACAGTAGGGCTTGTCGGGGTGTTTCTCGAAGTAGTCCTGGTGGTACTCCTCGGCGCGGTGGAACTCGTCGAGGGACGTGATCTCGGTCACGATTCCGTCGTAGACGCCCTCGCGCTCCAGGCGGTCGACGACCCGCTCGACCGTCTCGCGCTGGGGTTCGTCGTGGTAGCAGACGATCGATCGGTACTGCGAGCCGACGTCCGGGCCCTGCCGGTCCTCGGTCGTCGGGTCGTGGAGGGCGAAGAACACCTCGAGGAGGTCCTCGTAGGCGAGCGCGTCGGGGTCGAACGCGACCTGTACGACCTCGGCGTGGCCCGTCCGGCCGGAGCACACTGCCTCGTAGGTCGGATCGGGGTCGTCGCCGCCGGCGTAGCCGGAGACGACCGACTCGACGCCGCGCAGCCGCTGCAGCGGCGCCTCGATGCACCAGAAACAGCCACCGCCGAGGGTGGCGCGCTCGATCTCGGCCATACCGTCACTAGGCGCGGGGACGTAAAGCGGCTTGGCTCGAACGTGCGGGGACGGCGTGGCGGGACCGCGTCGTTCGACGTGACAGCGCGGCGCGACGGACCGCGCCGCTCACGTAGCGCCGGGAGAGCCGGTCGACGAGCGGTTCGCCGGCCGTCACTCCCCGGCCTCGTCGAACGCCCCGGCCGACGGACGGTGCAAGCTCACCGAAAAATTTTTCACGAACCACAAACAACCAACGGATGGAACCGAGGTGACCAGCCATGGCCCTCCCGACTGGTCCCGCCAGTTCCTGGCTCCAGGGCACGGACTTTCCGAGCCGACTCTTCGAGACCGGGCGCAACGACTACGAACTGTACGAGGAGGACGACGAGTTCGTGCTGAGCGTGGAGATGCCGGGCTTCGAACCGGAGGAGATCACGGTATCGTGGGACGAGGGCGTTCTCAACATCGCCGCCGAGCACGAGGACGACAGGCGCGGGGAGCGCAAGACCTACCATCGCCGGTTCCGCTTCCCGAAGAACGTCGACGACGAGGCGATCTCGGCGCAGTACAATAACGGCATCCTCGAAGTCCGGCTACCGGTGATGACGGGTGCGACCACCCGCGGGCAGGAAATCGAGATCCAGGCCTGACGCCGGCCGCGCCGCCCCGATAGCGTCGCTCGCCGACCGAGTTCCTCCGTACTCCACCGAGGTGAGCGCCATGCGACTCACGGTCAAACAGCTCAAAAACCGCGATCCCGGCAGCGGGATGGCCGTCATCGACCGCGACGCCCTCGACGAACTCGGCGTCAGCAGCGGCGACTTCGTCACGATTCGGGGAGACGACGGCAGTACGGCGACTGCCCGCGTCTGGCCCAGCGATGCGAGCGACGCCGGCCGCGGTATCGTTCGCATCGACGGCCAGCTCCGGCAGGCCGCGAACGTCAGCATCGACGACCGCGTGATCGTCGAGCGAACCGACGTCGAGCCCGCCGAGCGCATCACGGTCGCGCTTCCCGGAAACCTCCGGATCAGGGGCGATCTCGAGTCCCACATTCGCGACCACCTCGTCGACCGGGCGGTGACCGCGGGCCGGACTGTGGCGTTCCCGGTCGGGTTCGGCACGTTCGCCGGTCAGTCCGGCCGTCGCATTCCCCTGACGGTCGTCGATACCCGGCCCGGCGGGACGGTCGTCATGCAAAACGCCACGGAGGTCCGGATCGCCGACCGGAGCGCCGAGGAGGTCCCCGTCGCGTCGGGGAACGCCGCGGAACCGTCTCCCCCGGGCGTCACCTACGAGGACGTCGGCGGCCTGGACGACGAACTCGAACAGGTCCGCGAGATGATCGAGTTGCCGATGCGCCACCCCGAACTGTTCCAGACGCTCGGGATCGAGCCCCCGAAGGGCGTCCTCCTGTACGGCCCGCCCGGGACCGGGAAGACGCTGATCGCGAAGGCCGTCGCCAACGAGATCGACGCTCACTTCCAGACGATCAGCGGGCCGGAGATCATGTCGAAGTACTACGGCGAGAGCG